>NZ_LEKF01000004.1:0-319537 GCF_001029595.1 Pseudomonas sp. ARP3 | reverse complement strand
TGGAACCACCTGATCCCATCCCGAACTCAGAAGTGAAACGATGAATCGCCGATGGTAGTGTGGGGTTTCCCCATGTGAGAGTAGGTCATCGTCAAGATTAAATTCCGAAACCCCAATTGCGAAAGCAATTGGGGTTTTGTTTTGCGCGCTCGAAAACATTAGAAGCTCGATTAGGTTTACCTTCTACTCAGTCCAAGAGCACCGCCAAATCGCCGACAAATTTGAACAGTTATTTCTGAACCAGACCACTAGAATAGGCACCTAACCATTTTTAGAGTCAGAGCCCTACTATGCCCGATCCGGTTGATGCCACAGAGGTGTCGGATTTACCGCTGGACGACCTGGTGGCCTGCCATGAGTGCGACCTGCTGATGCGCAAACCCGTGCTCGCTGTTGGCGAAAAAGCCCAGTGCCCACGTTGCGGTTACGAGCTGTACGCTCACCGACATAACGTGGTTGAGCGAAGCCTTGCCTTGGTACTTGCTGCACTGTTGTTGTACATCCCTGCGAACTTTCTGCCGATCATGCAGCTCAATCTACTGGGTCAGTCTTCCGAGGACACCGTGTGGAGCGGCGTTGTCGGTCTCTTCGACACAGGCATGCAGGGTGTGGCCATCGTGGTCTTCCTTTGCAGCATGGGCATTCCCTTGCTCAAGTTGCTGTGTCAGTTAGCCGTGCTGTTGAGCATACGGTGGAACATCGGCCGCAGTTATGGCCTGCTGTTCTACCGCATTTACCACCACATGAAAGATTGGGGGATGCTGGAGGTCTACTTGATGGGCGTACTGGTGGCGATCGTCAAGCTCGCTGACATGGCGTCCATCACGATTGGCCTGGGCCTTGGTTGCTTTGTCAGTTTGTTGATGGTTCAGGTCCTGCTTGAGGTGGTGATGTCGCCCCACCAGATCTGGCAAGCGCTGTCAGGGGAGGATGATCATGCGGGCGATTGATGCGGGCATTCTGATTTGCACCGAATGCCATGAGTTGAATAAGCAAGAGCCAGATGTCGATGAGCAAGTGTGCAGCCGCTGTGGCGCGCTGGTTCATGCTCGCCGCCCTGATAGCCTTACGCGTACTTGGGCGTTGTTGATCACCGCCGCTTTGCTCTACATCCCTGCCAATATGCTGCCCATCATGACGGTCAACTCCTTGGGGCAGGGCGATCCCAGTACCATTATGGCCGGTGTTATCCAGCTGGTGCAGCATGGTATGTACCCGATTGCCGCAGTGGTATTCATCGCGAGTATTCTTGTGCCGACATTCAAGCTGGTGGGTATCGGTCTGTTACTGTTCTCGGTGCAGCGCCATCAACCGCTCTCGGCGCAACAACGTATCGTGATGTACCGTTTTATTGAATTCATTGGCCGCTGGTCCATGTTGGATATCTTCGTGATCGCCATCCTCGTGGCGGTCGTAAACTTTGGACGACTTGCCAGCGTCGAGGCCAACCTCGGCGCTGCGGCGTTCGCCAGTGTGGTGATCTTGACGATGCTTGCCGCTGTAACTTTCGATCCCCGACTGATTTGGGATAACACGGAGTCGGACGACGACCATGAGTGACTTGCCTAAAGCTAAAACCCGCCCTGCTTCCAACTGGTCAGCCATATGGGTGTTGCCTCTGATTGCCCTGATTATCGGCGGGTGGCTGGGGTGGCGTGCTTACTCCCAGCAGGGCATCGAAATCCAGGTGCGCTTTGAAAGCGGCGAGGGCATCCAGGTCAACAAAACCGAAGTGGTTTATAAAGGCATGCCCGTGGGCAAGGTCAAAGCCTTGGCACTTGATGACGAAGGCAACAATCGCGGGGTGATCGCCACCATCGAGATGGGTAAGGACGTCGAGCAATACCTCAAAACCAACACGCGCTTCTGGTTGGTCAAGCCCAGCGTCAGCCTCGCGGGCATCACCGGTCTGGAAACCCTGGTATCAGGCAACTACATCGCTGCCAGCCCTGGTGATGGCGAACCCACTCGCAAATTCAAGGCGCTTTCCGAAGAGCCGCCTCTGTCCGACGCCAAGCCCGGCCTGCACCTGACCGTCAAAGCCGACCGCCTCGGCTCACTCAACCGTGGCAGCCCGGTGTTCTACAAGCAGATCCAGGTGGGTCAGGTCAAAAGCTATCTGCTGTCCGAAGACCAAAGCACCGTTGAGATCAAACTCTACATCGAGCCGACTTACGCGCACCTGGTGCGCAAACACACGCGTTTTTGGAATGCCAGCGGTATCAGCATCGACGCTAACCTCTCCGGCGTCAAAGTGCGCAGCGAGTCGCTTTCCAGCATCGTAGCCGGTGGTATCGCCTTCGCCACGCCAGAAAATCGCAAAGACAGTCCGCCCACCGATCCAAGCTTGCCGTTCCGCTTGTACGAAGATTTCGACGCGGCCGCCGCCGGTATTCGTGTGAAGGTCAAGCTGGCTGACTTCGAAGGCCTGCAAGCGGGGCGCACGCCGGTCATGTACAAGGGCATCCAGGTCGGTAGCCTGAAAACTCTGAAGATCGATCCGGATCTGTCCAGCGCCAATGCGGAATTGACCCTAGACCCCTTGGCCGAAGATTACCTGGTGCAGGACACCCAGTTCTGGGTGGTGAAACCTTCCATCTCCCTTGCCGGCATCACCGGTCTGGAAGCCTTGGTCAAAGGTAACTACATTGCCATCCGCCCTGGTGACAAAGGCAGTGCCCCGCAACGTGAGTTTGTCGCGCGGGCCAAAGCGCCGCCGTTGGACCTGCGTTCTCCGGGCCTGCATATGGTGTTGTTCACCGACAACCTGGGCTCCCTGGATGTCGGCAGCCCGATCCTCTACAAGCAGGTCAAAGTCGGTTCGGTGCAGAGCTACCAATTCTCGCGCAAGAGCAAGCAACTGGTGATTGGCGTTCACATCGAGAAGGAATACGAAAACCTCGTCAACGGTTCGACGCGGTTCTGGAATGCCAGCGGCGTGACCCTGACCGGCGGCCTGACCGGCGGCATCCAAGTAAAAAGTGAGTCCCTGGCGAGCCTGATGGCCGGCGGTATCGCTTTCGAAACCCCGCAGGCAAACGTTCCGCTGAAAAAACGTATCCCTCGTTTCCGTCTGTTTGCCGACCGTGAGGCCGCCAATCAACATGGGACCCTCGTCACCATCAAGGTCGACCGCGCCGATGGCCTGCGCCCAGGAACCCCGGTGCGCTTCAAGGGGTTGGATGTGGGCAAGATCGAAAGTGTCGACCTGAGTGCCGATATGCAGTCGGTCATGCTCAGTGCGCGTATCACCCAAGTGGCCGATCGCGTTGCGCGCGTCGGCAGTCAGTTCTGGGTGGTCAAGCCTGAGTTGGGCCTGATGAAAACGTCCAACCTCGAAACCTTGGTCACCGGTCAGTACATCGAGGTGCAACCGGCGGCGAAAAATGCCGGCCCGCAGAAAAATTTCGTCGCGCTAAATCAACCGCCGGAAGTCGTGAACCAAGAAGCTGGTTTGAGACTGGTCCTGAGCGCAGCGCGTCGCGGTTCTCTCAAGGAAGGCGTGCCGGTTACCTATCGTGAAGTCACCGTGGGCAAAGTCACCGGTTACGAGCTGGGCCAGACCGCCGACCGTGTGTTGATCCATATCCTGATCGAACCCAAGTACGCGCCGTTGGTGCGCAGTGGCAGCCGTTTCTGGAACACCAGTGGGTTCGGGCTCGACTTCGGCCTGTTCAAAGGCGCAACGGTACGCACCGAGTCCCTGGAGACTCTAGTGGCGGGTGGTATTGCATTCGCCACGCCGGAGGGTGAGCGCATGGGTAACGCCGCGCGTGCCCAACAAACCTTTCCGCTGTTCGACAAGTTCGAAGATGAATGGCTGACCTGGGCGCCCAAGATTCCACTGGGCAAATAAACCGAGGCGCGGCAATCGGGGGCAAGCCCCCTCCCACATAAATCAGGATGTGGGAAGGCTTGCTCCCGACAAGAGCCTCAACATCACCACAAAAAAAGGCCGCGATCCATAAGATCGCGGCCTTTTTGCATTTCAGTGCAACCGGTCAGACTTCATCCAGCTCCGGTTCATCCGCCTGCACGTTTACCGTGGCCTTCACCACATCACGACGACGGATGTACTTCCAGTCCGCCTCGTCGATGTAGATACCATTCGGTCCGCTACCGCCTTCCAAGTCGATAGCCACCTGGGCGGAAACCTGGGGTTTCACACTCGCCAGGATCGGCACGAAGCCCAGCTGCAAACTGGTTTCCAGCAGCGCGGCCTGGTTCTTCTCATCAATATCCGCCGCTTCATCCAGGTAGTACGGCAAACGCACACGACCGGCCTGGTCGCGGTCCATCAAGTGCAGCAACAAATACATGTTGGTCAGCGCCTTGATGGTCATGGTAGTGCCGTTGGACGCCGCGCCATCGATATCGGTGTGAATCACCGGCTGGCCGTTGACCTTAGTGATTTCGAAGGCCAGCTCGAACAGATCCTTGAGGCCCAACTGGTTATGGTTGGCGGCCACCAGGCGAGCCAGGTATTCCTTGGCTTCTTCGTTCTTGTTGTCCTGCTCGGCGCTCTGGCTGAGATCGAACACCGACAGGGTTTCGCCTTCTTCGTATTGACCGGCGCTGTGGATGATCTGGTCGATATGCTTGAGCGCTTCCTTGTTCGGTGCCAGTACGATGCGGAAGCTCTGCAGGTTGGACACCTGACGCTTGTTGATCTCGCGGTTGAACAGCGCCAGTTGGTGTTCCAGGCTGTCGTAGTCGCTGCGGATATTGCGCAAGGTGCGCGCGATATCAGTGACCGCCGCACGGCGTGCCTTGCCCAGGGTCAGGGCTTCATCGGTGCGGTGGGCATAGGCGTTGATCAGCAGTTGCAGGCGACGTTCCACATCATCCTCGCTGTCGAACTTGGCCACGCCCTTGAGGCGCACCTGAGCGTACAGCGCTTCGATCTGGCCGTCGGCGCGCAGCAGGCCCTGCCAGCTGTCCTGATAGTCATTGAGCAGCGGCAGCAGGTTGTCCATGGAATCGTCGATAGGGTCCATGAACGGCGTGCCGAACGGCAAGTCCGCAGGCAGTAACTGACGACGGCGCAATGCATCATCCAGCGTGCGCTGCTTGGCTTCCATGTCGCCGATCTGACGCCCGACCAGTTGCAGCTTGGCCGACAGTTGCTGGACCCGTTCGGTAAACGCGTCGCTGGAGCGCTTCAACTCGTCCTGGGCCGCTTCCATCTGCGCCAGGCTTTCCAGCTTCTCACCTTCTTCGGCGCTCAAGGTCTGCGCGCGACGGAAATCCTCCAAGGCTTTCTGTGCGTCCAGCACCTGCTGGTACAGCGCTTCGGTCTGGGTTTTGCTCGCGGCGCGGTCAGCCGCCACGGCTTGCTGAGTTTTGAGCTGCTTGAGTTCTTTTTCCAGGCGCTCTTTCTGGTCGCGCAACGCCGCACGATCCGCGAGGGCCTGCAATGCCGGCGGTTCGATGTGGGAAATGTCGATAGACAACCCCGGCACTTCAAAGCGCTCGCCCTTGAAGCCATCAAGGATCTGCTCCAGGGATTTAACCCACAGGCCATCCTCATCCAGCGTGATGCCATGCTCGCCCAACGGCAGGCTGAACAGCGCACTGTTGAACAGTCGCATCAGACGCTCGACATCCTGCTGTGAGAATTCTTCCCGCAGCTTGGCGTAGCTGTTGTTGTCCGCATGGTCTAGCTGCTGCTTGACCGACTTCAAGCGCTTTTCCAGGTCACGCAAGCGCTCGTCCAAGTCTTCGGCGCTGAACTGTCGCGACTGCGCCAGCGCGCCCGCGAGTTCGTCGTGAGCGTCCTTGGCCGCGAGCAATTGCTGCTCCAGCACTTTCACATCGTCCACCAACGCGAAGCGATGTTTGAGCACCGACAATTCACCCAGCCAACGCTGGATGCCGCTGATTTCCCGCTCCAGGCGCATCAGCTCTTGAGTGCCGCCGCGCTGGTCGTTCTGCAGCGCGTCCTGTTCGTTGCGGTAATGCTCGGCCTGGATGGTCAGCTCTTCCTTGCGTGCACTGGCGTAGTCCGACCAGGTGCCCAGCAGCGAATCCAACAGTGGCGACAGGCGATGCAGTTTGCCGCGCAGGATGTCGCGGTGCTTCACGCCATTGGCCAGGGCTTCGACCAGCGGCCCGGCGGCCACCAGGGAGTTGTAGTCCTGTTCCATGCGTCGCACATCGCGGAAGGCTTCTTCGCACGCGGCGATGTAATCCACACTGCCGGAACGCAGGCTGTGTTCAAACGCATCGAGGAACAGCTGCTTGAGCTTGGCCGCGGTGATTTCGCGCATGTGCAGCAGGTTGATAAACAGCGCGCGGAAGGTCTTCAGGCTCTGCTCGCTGGTGGAGCGCAGCGGGATCAATGTCAGGTCCAGCGGGATCGACGTGTGGCCGCCGACCAGCAAACGCCGCAGTTCATCCGGCTTGAGTTCGTAAGCCTTGAGGCCCTCGCGCTCAAGGTTGGTGAACAGTTCTTTCTGACGCAGGCAGGTGTCGTTTTTCTGGTAGTGGGCCAGGTCGAGCTTGCCGGCATAGGCAAAGAATTGGTGGCCGAAACCACCGCCCGGCCCGCGGCCGACCACACCGATCACATGCGGGCCGTGGGGCAGGGAGACTTCCACGAGGATGTAGCTGGTGTCGCTGGCAAAGTAGAAGCGCCGCGATTGTTCCAGGGTGTACTTGCCGAAACTCATGTCCGACATGCGTGCCAGGATCGGGAACTGCAGGGCGTTGATCGAGGCGGACTTACCCAGGTTGTTCGCGCCGTACACCGACAGCGGCTCTTCCAGCGGAAACAAGCCCAGGCTGTAACCGGCGGTGTTCAATAGGGCGAAGCGGCGGATGCCGTAGCGTTCCTTACTCATGCGTCGGTCTCCTGTTCTTCGGCAATGGCGCGGGCCAGGGCGTCTTCTTCGCTCTCGTTGTCAAACTCGCTGAGGTCCAGCGGGTCATCGGTCTGCAGCAGTTTCTCATCGCTGTCTTCGTCGATGATCACCGGCGCCGGCAGTGGCAAGACGCTGTGCACACTGGCTGCCAGGTCGCGGTCCTGCTGCACCGACAGGCACACGTCGAGGAACCGGTGCATTGGCGGCAGGAAGCGGTACACGCCGTTGTCTTCGCTGGCGAATCCGAGCTGGGTCATGCGGCGCATGATTTTTTCTTCGAGTTCTTCCTGGGTCTGCACTTCGGCCTGGATAAACAGGTCGCGGTACTTTTCCAGCAGCGACGGCAGTTCGTCGCGGCCCAGGCTGCCACCGTCCAGCACGGCGATTGGGTCGCGGCCCTGGTCGGCCAGGTGCTCGACGATGATGAAGGTGAACAGCGCCAGGCGCTGCGCGGTCTTGTTGACCTGCGCGGCAGCCACGGCGGTGTCGGGCACGAAGTAGTAGAAGCCCCGAGTGTCGCAAACCAGCTCAAAGCCCAGGGCCTTGAACAACGTGCGGTACTGGTCCTGGAAGTTCGACAGTTGGGCGTACAGCTCCGGGTCGCGGCGGCTGACATGGTAACCCTTGAACAGCTCGCGGAAGATCGGCGCCAGCTGGGACAGTTCGGATAGATCAAGATGCATGAGGAGTGCTCGCAGAATGCTCGGCCGCGTCAGGCGTGGCCGGGAGCAGGGCGAAGGAGCGCAGGCTGACCTGGTGCTCGTGGGTGTGATAGTCGCGACGTTCCAGGCGTTCGCGCTTGAAGCGTTTTTCGCGGGACAGGCGCGAGAACCAGTACAGCAATTCGTCGGTGGCGCCGTCCGGTTCCTGCTCCAGCAGCCAGGACATCAAGTCCGGCATCGGCAACGCGTCTTCGCAGCGTTCGAGCATCTCTTTGACCGTGCGCGGCGCGCGCTGGGCTTCGCCCTTGTGGGACTTGTGAGCCTTGGGGAACCGCGCAGGCTTGGGCTCGAAATTCGCCAGGGCATACACATAGGCTTCGACCTGGCTCGCACTGCCCAGGAACGTGCTTTGCGGTCGGGTAAACAACGGCATTGCCGCTTGCGGCACCGCGTCCAGGCCCTTGCGTCGAATGGCCGACAAGGCCAGCGCCGCGCCACGGGTCACGGCGTTGTGCCGGCGCGCTTCTTCACGCAGCGGCAGCAACAGTTCCCGCGCATGGCGCAAGGTCAGTTGGGCGCTGGTCTGCATTTCGAGGATGCGCGCGTGGGTACGCAGCAGCATGTCATCGTCCACCAGATGGCCGAGGCGCTGCTGTTCGGTGAGCAGGCGCAACAGCACGTTTTCCACTTTGCGCACGCCTTGTTCGAAGGCGCCGTCGGCGTTCACCAGTTGGATCATCGGTTCGACGTATTCGTCCCAGGTCGCCAAGACCTCGGCGTAACGCTGGCGCAACGGGATCTGCCGGTCACTGGTCTTGGCGCGGTCGGCCACGGCGGCCAGGGCCTGTTCGTCGTTGGCGAGTTTTTTCAGCACGTCGCGCACGCGCATGTCGAGCAAGCGCAGTTGGCGGGCCAGGTCGTGGCCGTCGCGGATGTCGAAGGCGTCCTGGATATAACCGGCCAGGCGCTCAAGGTGGCGCAGGTAGGCTTCGATCTCCAGGCACAGGCCCAGCCGGTGCTCCTTGCGAAGATAGGCCAGGAAATCGTGGATCTGCGCGTTAAGCTCGAAGCGATTCGGGCTCTTGGCCACAGGCACGAGGATGTCGAGGCGAATCCACACGTCCAACAGGCTGGTGATGTCCTGGGGCGTGCTGTCCAGTTGTTGGGCGGCCAGTTGCGCGCGCAGCTCGCCGAGGCTCAGGGTGCCTTGGTCGAAGTGTTCGCACAGTGGCTCAAGTAAGGCCCAGTGTTCGGCGAGGGCGCGCAGGACGCGCTTGGGTTCGATCATGGGAATGGCCGCTGGTTGGCGATTAAAAGTCGCGATTGTACTGCATCGGACGGGGGATTTATCCACAGCCGGTCAGTGTGCAGTGGGCGATTGTGAGCGAACAGCGGTAGAATCCCCGCTCTTTACTTATCCACAAGTGGCCGAGCTGTGCTTATCGAGTCCCGACGTCGCGCTTACTTGACCGCCATGCAGGTGGTCAATTGGCTGCCCCGTACCGAACTGCCGTTTGCCGCACCGTCGCGGCCCGAGTTGCTGCAAGCGCTTGAGCCCGACGCGGTGTTCGAGTCTTCGGGGGAGGAAGCGGCCCCGCCGGTCGCGGTGATCAAGTCTGCGCCCGAGACACGCCCAACGGTGGAGCGGGCCAAGATCGAAGTCCCGCGGCCCTCGCCAGTGGTCAAGCCGGCCGTGGTCGAAGAGGCTGCGCCGGTGGTCAAGGCGCCGGTGGTGCCGCCGCCGCGTTTTGCCCTGCAATTGCTGCGCGCCGGGCGTTGCCTGCTGCTGGTGGAGCTGCCCACCGGCGAGCGCTTCCAGACCCGCGACCCGGCCTACCTATTGCTCAAGGACATGCTGCGCGCCGCCGGCCTGCCCGACAGCCCGCAGATCGTCGGCGACCCGGTGCGCTGGCCGCTGCTGACGCGCGGCACCATGGATCAAGGCCCCGAGGCTGCGCGCGACTTTGTGCAAGGCTTTGTGGCGGCGCGCCTGGAAGACGAGCCCAGCGTGTGTGTGTGGTTGATCGGCCTGCCCGCTGTGCGTTTTGCCGGTGAAGCCAACGCCGAGGCGTGGTATCGCGAGCTGCAGGTCGACAGCCTGGGCTCGGTATGGGCCCTGCCGGGCCTGGAAATATTAATGGAAGAGCCACAGCGTAAGGCTGATGTCTGGCAAGCCATGCGCCGGCTGATGGCGCGCTGGAAAACAACCGATGAGTGAGGCTTTATCCTTCCGCCCGATGACCGAGGCCGACCTCGACGCCGTGCTGAAAATCGAATATGCGGCGTTCAGTCACCCCTGGACCCGTGGGATTTTTCTCGATGGGCTGGGCAAGTACCAGATCTGGTTGATGTTCGAAGGCGAGCAGCAAGTGGGGCACGGTGTGGTGCAGATCATTCTCGACGAGGCGCATCTGCTCAATATCACGGTAAAGCCGGAAAACCAGGGCCGCGGTCTGGGCCTGGCATTGCTCGAACACCTGATGTCCCGCGCACATGCCGCGAACGCGCGGGAGTGCTTCTTGGAAGTGCGGGACAGCAACACCGCAGCGTTCCGGTTGTACGAACGCTACGGTTTCAACGAAATCGGCCGTCGCCGGGATTACTACCCGGCCGTGGGTGGCCGGGAAGATGCGGTGGTCATGGCCTGTACTCTGGTCGATTGACCACCCGAGCCAATGTGGGAGGGGTTAAGCCGACTCCCACAGGTGAACCGCGCTAGTCAGCGTTTGCCACCTATAGGGTCGATATCCGCCAGTTCTGCCTCATCCAGTCCATTCCCACCGCCGATATCGTCCTCGTCTACAACACTTAGATCGAAATCGGCAGGGCTGTCTTCCCCGGCCTCTCGCGCATCCCGCGCGCCGTCTTCGTGGATCAGGGTTTCGGGGCTCATGTCGTCGTCGGTGGCTTCATGATCGTCGGTGGAGGCTCCGGTCATCCCGGCTTCACGCACGCGCTCGTCAGGCATCAGGTGTTCGCGCTCGCCACGGGGGATTTCGTCGCCGATTTCTGCGCTAGGAGCCTCGTCGTCGAAATCCAGCTCGCGCATCGAGCCCATGCGGTCTTCGTTGTCATCAATCGGTTCGGGCTGGGTAGCGCCGTAGGGACGTCGTGATTCAGTCATGGCCAATCCTCATACTGTGGGGCATATAGTGTGTGGACAGGCACCACGCCCGAAAGATTCAAGCTAATTGCCGCGCGGCGTGACCTGGACGAGTGGTCGTGTGTCACACAGCTGCGCATCATTCCTGAGGCTTTCCTGATGAACGAACTACAAGACCTGCTTGATAACAACGAACGCTGGGCGGATGCGATCAAACAGGAAGATCCCGAATTCTTCGCCAAGCTCGCCCGCCAGCAAACCCCGGAATACCTATGGATCGGCTGTTCCGATGCACGGGTGCCGGCCAACGAGATCGTCGGCATGTTGCCGGGCGATCTGTTTGTGCACCGCAATGTGGCCAACGTGGTGCTGCACACCGACCTCAATTGCCTGTCGGTGATCCAGTACGCGGTCGATGTGCTCAAGGTTAAACATATCCTCGTCACCGGCCACTATGGCTGCGGTGGCGTGCGGGCTTCGATGCAGGACCGCCAGTTCGGCCTGATCGATGGCTGGCTGCGCACCATTCGCGACCTTTACTACGAAAACCGTGAGCTGCTGGCTCAGTTGCAGACCGAAGAAGAGCGCGTCGACCGCTTGTGCGAGTTGAACGTGATTCAGCAGGTGGCCAACGTGGGTCACACCAGCATTGTGCAGAACGCCTGGCATCGCGGGCAGAGCCTGTCGATCCATGGTTGCATTTACGGCATCAAGGATGGCCGCTGGAAGAGTTTGAACACCACCATCAGTGGCTTCGAGCAACTGCCGCCGCAATACCGCCTGCGTCCATTGGGCGAAGCCTAAGGCCGCTTGCGTTCGCGCCATCGAGCCATGAACGCCTGCCCTTCGGCGTTCAGTGGCTCATCGCGACCGGTGATCCAACCCCGGCAGTTCAACTCGCCGCACTGGCAGGCGAATTGCCGGAACAGCACGTCTTCGGTGCTGGCGTAGTCGCGGGTCAGTGGGGCGCCGACAGGGATGTCGCGTAAGGTCCAGACTTCCAGGTAATGCAGGTCGAGAAACACATTCGGCGTGCAGGAGTGCGGGAACAGGCCGCTGAACCAGCCATCGTAAAGATGAATGCGCGACGACAGTTGCAGGGTATGCAAGCGCCGCTCACTCAAGGCGTAGCCCGATATCTTGGCGATGCAAACGCGGCTTTCGAACGGGACGCGCGCAGTGATCCGCATGGTCAGCCCATCGGCCGATGGCACGACGTCGAAGTCACGTGTGGAGGGGTAGTCATTTCCAAGCGCGGGCTTGAACGGGTAAAGACAGTCACTTCTGGCATTTTTAGCCTTAGCCATGGCCTGAGTCTTCATAACTCTCCTTGGTCAGGCTGCATCGACCTGCGGGTGGTGGCTGACGGCCAGTCTTGCAGCAGATGGGCTCCGGGCAAGACTCGCTGATGTTGGATCCGATTTCTACTGTCAAATCTGACAGTAGAAATCAGCTGTTTTTTGTGCGTTTTACAGCGCTGGCGCCGTGATTGTGGGGGTTGGCGCCGGTTCCTTCAGCTGTTTGAGATGGGTTTTGATCGGCGGCGTGGCGCATTTTTCATTGGCTTGTTCCGGCGTCAGCTTGCGTACCGAGGTGTAGAACAGCTCACAGGTCTGCTCCTTGCGCGTGACTTGCCAGGTATTCATGCAGGCTTTGAGCAACACATTCGGGTCGCTGGCCGGTTTCTGCCCCATGCCGGCCTGCCAACAGGCGGCGCTCAAATCCTGGCCCATGACTTTCAAACCCGCCTCATCGGCCTTCTGCTCGTTGCCGTCATAGGTCGCCGGGTCGGCGGCATACCAAATGTAGCTGGGGTGGTTGGAACCCAGCACCGATACGCTTTGGCCGGCGGCCGGGCTGATCTGCGCCAGGCCCAGCACGCTCACGGTTTGCCCATATTGCTGCTTGATCCAGTTACGCACCGGTGCGCCGAACGCCACCATCGGCAGCGCTCCGTTGGGCAGCAGGCTCAGCTCCTTGACCATACGCGTCTGGTAGTCGGTGAAGTAGCTGTAGACCGCCTCCAGGTCTTTACCGGCGTTGGACGGCGCGGCGATGGGGGCGATATCGATAATGGTCTGATAGGCCGGGGTCTCGGTGGCGGGGACGCCGTTATCGGTGAGCAGCGTCGCCCAGCGGTCGGTAGTGGCCGACTCCAGGTAGTCCTGGGCCTGAGTCAACGAGTAGTCCGGCGGGAAGTGCAGCAACTCGATGCTCTTACGGTTTTCCAAGGCCATGCCCAGCGGCAGGAACAGGTACCAGTTATAGGCCCACTTGCCGTCGCTATTGAGCTTGCTGGCGCCCTGATACGCCAGGTCGGCGGTGTCGAGCAGGGTGGTCAACGGTTGACCATAGGTGTCCGGCACGCCGCTGAACGTCGCGGTGAGCTGGCCGTCATGGCTTTTCACGCTGACTTTGGCGCGGCTGTAACCGTCGCGTTGCAAGCTCTGGTTCAGGTAATGCTCAGCGGTCTGCTCCAGCGTCCATGGCCGAAAACAGATCACATTGCAGTTATTGGGAAACGCGAATAATTGGGTGACGCGTTGCGTGCTGCCCAAAGGTACTTGGATATCGGCCTGCACGACCGCACTGGCCATCAGTGCGGCCAGGGTCAGGGACAGCCTGGTCGATTTGAACATAATTGATTCCTTGTCAGCGAAAGCCCGTCTGCGCGGGATGAAGGCCCACTTGCACACAGTAGCGGCTGACCAGGAAAACCGCGTGCTAAATCGCCAAGGGTGTCGCTATTGGATAAGAAACTGCAGTGCGTTGCTTAGATCGCCCATCGGTGCCTGACCACGCGCAATCATGGCGTCATCGCGCTGCTTGAGGCCGGGCAGGGTCTCCAATTGGAATACCCGGGTAATCAGGCGCAGGATCGATGCGGTGTCGTATACCGTATGGTCCACGGTGCCCTTGCGCGCAAACGGCGACACCACCAGCGCCGGCACCCGACTGCCCGGCCCCCAGCGGTCGCCCTTAGGCGGCGCGACGTGGTCCCACCAGCCGCCGTTTTCATCGACGGTCACCACCACCACCATATTTTTCCATTGGGGGCTTTCCTGCAGCACCTTCAAGACACGCGCGATATGGCGATCGCCGGAAGCCACATCGGCATAACCGGCGTGCATGTTCAGGTTGCCCTGGGGCTTGTAGAACGTCACCGCCGGCAGCTTTCCGGCTTGTGCATCGGCCAGGAACTTGTTGGTACTGGACTCATCGCCCAACCCACCATCACGAAGACGTTTGCTGCGTTCCGCCGGGTTCTGCGGCCCCTGTTGCTTGAAGTAATTGAACGGCTGATGGTGGTACTGGAAATTGGGGATCTTCGGGATACCGCCCGAGTCCTTGAACTGATCCAGCGTCGCCTGCCACGCCCCGGCGTACCAGGCCCAGTCGATATTCTTCTGCGACAGCTTGTCGCCGATGTGTTCGTGGGTCTGCGGCACCAGCACGTTGGGCAGGTCGGGCTTGGAGTAATCCGGGTTTTGCGGGTCGCGTATCCAGGTCGGCCAATAGGGCGGGGCCAGGGTATTGACCGCGTAACCGTCCGGGGTCAGGGCGCTGGGGCCGAACTGCGGCGGGCCGCTCATCGCGCTGGCCGGGGAGTTGTCCAGCGGCTTGAGGCGCGTGTCGGTGGGGTCATCGCTTTGCAACGTGGCGATCTGCGATTTAGCCACCGATTGTGCGGCGTTCGGGTACACCGGCGCGGTGGCGCTGATCAGGTATTGGTGGTTGAGAAACGAACCGCCAAACGCACCCTGAAAGAAGTTGTCGCAGAGCACGAACTCTTTGGCTACATCCCACAGGCGCAGGGAATAACGGCTCTGGGCGTAATGGCCCATCACCAGCCCGCCGGCGTCGGCCCAGGCGACAAAACCGTCGTTCTTGCCACCGTTGATCTGCATCTGGTTCTGGTAAAACACATGCCATAGATCGCGGGTCACAAGGCTCAACGGCAAATCCTCGGCATTCGGGCCCTTGAGGGCGAACGGTGCGTTGGGCAGGTTTTCCTGGAATTGCACTGCGTTGGGGTAGGTAACGCCGTCCACGCTTTGCGGCCCGACCTGCAGCACACCGCCCCAGGCTGGAGGCAGGGTGGCCAACAGGCTGCCGTCGCGGTCGCGTTGCTGGTATTGAGCGGCAGACAGCGCCGACAGCGGTTTCTCCACGCCGGGGAAATCCGCAAACAAATTATTGAAGCTGCGGTTTTCGGCGTAGATCACCACCACGGTTTTAACCTGGTCGCGCAGGGCTTTGTCTAGCTCCTGCGGGGTCAGTGGTCGTGTCTGGGGTGGGTTTGGCCCTTCGCCGGTGTGGCCGCAGCCGCTCAAGGTAGCGCCCACCCCCAGTACCGCCGCGCCTCCCAGGAAGCGCCGACGGCTGGTGTCTACGGGCGGTTGAGTTACGGAATTGGTGGAAGGGCGGTCTTCGTGCTCGTCGCTCATTGCGGGGGAGTCCTGGCGAGATGTTGCAAGATGTTTCGCAGGACGGTAGCAGGGGGAGATGACGGAACCAAGACAACGGCGCGATCTGCCGGAGCTGCGAGGCCCTGTGGGAGGGGGCTTGCCCCCGATGACGGCCTGACAGCCGACTAGAATTTCGCATCAGACCGAGTACATATACCGGCTGGCACGCCTAATTGACTGCGCCCGTTGCAATAACTGGCGCAGTCCCCATTCGCCTACGGCATCACCGGCGGCAAATACGCCAGCGTGGTCCCCAGTGCCCACAACAAAAACAACACCAGCGGCGTGTGCACCAGCAATTGCACGAACGAGAAACCGATCAAATCCCTCGCTTTAAGCCCCAGCACGCCCAATAGCGGCAGCATATAGAACGGGTTGATCAGGTTCGGCAGCGCTTCGGCGGCGTTGTAGATCTGCACCGACCAGCCCAGGTGGTACTGCAGATCGTTGGCCACTTGCATCACATACGGTGCCTCGATGATCCACTTGCCGCCGCCCGAGGGAATAAAGAAGCCCAGCACCGCCGAGTACACCCCCATCAGCAGTGCGTAGGTGTCGTGGGAGGCAATAGAGGTGAAGAACGTTGAGATATGGTGCGCCAGGGTCTGGCCGTCGCCGCCCTTGACCACCGTCATCAGCGCGGCGATCGAACCGTACAGCGGGAATTGGATCAACACCCCGGTGGTGGTCGGCACCGCACGGGCCACGGCATCCAGGAAGCTGCGCGGGCGCCAGTGCAGCAGCGCACCGACCATGATGAACAGGAAGTTATAGGTATTGAGCCCCGAGATGGCACTGATCGCCGGCTTGGTCGAAAACTCATGGAACAGCCAACCGGCGGCCAGCAGCGCCAGCAGGATGGTCAGCAGCGGGCTGTGTTCCAGCCATTCGCCGGGGCGCGTCGGCGCCTGTGGCTTGGGCAGGTTGAAGGCCGGGTCGACTCCACAGGCCTGGGCGTCGCGGGCGCTGTTCGGGCCGGGGGCGGTGGCGTAGGCGATGATCAGCGACACCACGATCAGCGCCAGCAACAGCACACCGGACTGCCACAGGAAGATCGTCTCGGTGAAGGGGATCATCCCGGTGATCGCCAGGATCGATGGCGGCAAACTGCCTGGGTTGGCTTGCAACTGCGCGGCCGACGACGACAACCCCAGGGCCCACACGGCGCCCAGGCCCAGGTAGGCGGCCGCACCCGCCGCGCGGTAATCCATGCGCAGATCGGTACGCCGGGCCAGGGCGCGTACCAGCAACCCGCCGAACACCAGGGACAAGCCCCAGTTCAGCAGCGACGCGACCATGGATATCAGCGCCACCCACGCCACGGCCGAGCGGCCGTTCTTGGGGATGCGCGCCAGGCGGTCAATCAGGCGCACCGCTGGCGGTGAGCTGGCGACCACATAACCGCCGATTACCACAAAGGCCATTTGCATGGTGAACGGGATCAGGCTCCAGAAACCATCGCCAAAGGCTTTGGCGGCGTCGGTCGGAGCGGCGCCCATGCCCAGGGTCGCCACGGCCACGATGATCACCGCCAGTGCGGCGAACACCCAGGAGTCCGGGAACCAGCGTTCGGCAAAGTTGGAGCAGCGCAGGGCAAATCGGGCATAGCGGCTTTCTTCGATAGCGTCGGCCACGAGTCATTCCTCTTGTCGTTATTATGGGTTTGGCAGTTTTCCGGCATATTCCGCTACGGCCATTGATATGGGAATGCGGTTATCTTCATTGATCGATGAGGAAAACAAATATATCTGCCGCGATTGCCATGATCCGGTTCAGCTCATAACCTGCACGCCATTTTGTTTGTCTGCCGAGCCATTCCATGACTGCCACCTCTGTCGCACAGGCGCAGCGCTTTTCCCGCTCCGACTACAAAACCCTGGGCCTGGCCGCCTTAGGCGGTGCCTTGGAAATCTATGACTTCATCATCTTTGTGTTTTTCGCGCTGACCCTGAGCCAACTGTTCTTCCCGCCGGAAATGCCCGAATGGCTGCGCTTGCTGCAAAGCTTCGGCATCTTTGTCACCGGCTATCTCGCGCGCCCGCTGGGCGGCATCCTGATGGCGCATTTTGCCGATCACCTGGGGCGCAAACGGGTATTCAGCCTGAGCATCTTGATGATGGCCTTGCCTTGCCTGCTCATCGGGATCATGCCCACCTATGCCCAGATCGGCTATTTCGCACCGCTGATCCTGCTGGCGCTGCGAGTGCTGCAAGGTGCGGCGGTGGGCGGTGAAGTGCCCAGTGCCTGGACCTTCGTCGCCGAGCACGCGCCGCGCAACCATCGCGGGTATGCCCTCGGTTTCCTACAGGCAGGGCTGACCTTCGGCTACTTGCTCGGCGCCCTGACCGCAACGCTGCTGGCGCAAGTTTTTACGGCTGCTGAGATCCTCGACTACGCCTGGCGTTTCCCCTTCCTGCTCGGCGGCGTATTCGGAGTAATCGGCGTTTGGCTGCGCCGTTGGCTCAGTGAAACGCCAGTCTTCCTGGAGATGCAGGCGCGTCGCCAGGCCGCCGCCGAACTGCCGCTGCGCACCGTATTGCGTGACCACCGCGCGGTGCTGCTGCCAGCGATGATCCTCACCTGTGTCCTCACTTCGGCAGTGGTGGTGCTGGTGGTTATCACCCCGACCATGATGCAAAAAACCTTCGGCATGAGCCCCAGTCACACCTTTGCGTTAAGCGCGCTGGGCATCGTGTTCCTCAATATCGGTTGCGTGCTCGCCGGCCTGCTGGTGGACCGCATTGGGGCCTGGCGCGCGGTGCTGGTCTACAGCCTCTTGCTGCCGGTGGGAATTGCGCTGTTGTACGCCAGCCTCATCGCCGGCGGTGTGTGGCTTGGTGCGGCGTACGCCGTGGCGGGCTTGAGCTGTGGCGTGGTGGGCGCTGTGCCGTCGGTGATGGTTGGTCTGTTTCCGGCGCCGGTGCGGGTATCGGGGATTTCCTTTACCTACAACATCGCCTACGCGCTGTGGGCCAGTACCACCCCGCTGATGCTGATCGCATTGATGCCCACCAGCCCTTGGATTTGCGTGGGCTACTGCGTGGTGATGGGTGCGGTGGGAGTGGGCAGTGTGGCGCTGTTTGGCAAGCGCCACACCTTGATGGCCTGAGGGTCAGGTCAAGAAGTGCCAGAGCAGCAAGGTGCCGACCAGGCCGACCACGGAAACGATGGTCTGCAGCACTGACCAGACCCAGATAGTCTGCTTGAGCTGCAGCCCGAAGTATTCGCGTACCATCCAGAACCCGGCATCGTTGACGTGGCAGAAGAACACCGAGCCGGCACCGATCGCCAGGGCCACCAGTGAGCTTTGCGTCGCCGCCAGGCCCGCCATCATCGGTGCCAGGATGCCCGCGGTTGTGGTGGTGGCGACGGTGGCCGAACCCGTGGCTTGGCGCAACGCCACGGCGATCAGCCAGGCCAGCAGCAGATAGGGCATGTGTGCGCCTTCTGCAGCTTTGCTGATGGTCTGGCTAACGCCTGCGTCGAGCAGGGTTTGCTTGAGGCCGCCACCGGCACCGATGGTCAACAGCAACACCGCAATCGGAGCGAGGGCCTTGCGCAAGGTATTGCCGACCTCAGCCCGCGGCATGCCGGCGGCCCAGCCCAGGCAGATCACCGCGCCAATCACCGCCAGGCCGAGGGCGATCAGCGGTTCGCCGAGGAATTTGAGCGTCAGGCCGGCGCTGCTGTCGGCGGGCAACGCAACCTTGGCCAAGGTGCTGCCGAGCATCAGAATCACCGGCAACAGGATGATCAGCAACGACACGCCAAAGCCCGGCTGGCGCGGGGCCTTGGGCGGTGCACTGAACAGCGCGCCGATGTCGGCAGGTTCATCCACATGCAGGCGCTTGGACAACCAGTTGCCATAGATCGGCCCGGCCAGCATCACCGCCGGCACCGCCAGGCAAAAACCCAGCAACATGGTCAGGCCCAGGTCGGCGTGCAACGCGCCCACCGCTATCAACGGCCCCGGATGGGGCGGCATCAGGGCGTGCAACGTGGTCATACCCGCCAGCGCCGGGATGGCGATTTTCAGCAAAGGCTGGTTTGAACGTTTGGCCATGACAAAGATGATCGGCACCATCATCACCAAGCCCACTTCGAAGAACAGTGGCAAGCCGATCACCATCGCTACCAAGGCCATGACCCACGGTAATGACTTGCCCTTACCCAGCCCCAATAGCGTGGTGGCGATACGGTCGGCCGCGCCGGACTCGGCCATCAGTGCACCGAGCATCGAGCCCAGGGCGATGATAATTCCAGCCTCCCCAAGGATCGCCCCGGCGCCTTTACTGAAGGCTTTAGCCACCTCTTCCGGCGGCAGGCCGGCGCCGACCCCAGCGATAAAGGTGCCGATCAAAATCGATAGGAACGGCGGTAACTTGGTCGCGCTGATCAGCACGATGATGCTGGCGATAGCCAGTAAGACGCAAAACATAAGGCGAGTGTCGTGAACCATCCACGCAGCAGTCGATAACTCCAAAACGGAACTCCTTATCGAACAGGTTGGGGAATTGTTTCTTTTTGTTTCCTGCGTGCAAAAGCATACCTGATCGCCCGATGGCGCCACAGGAAGCTGCGCTGGATCAACGATGTTTCATCTTTCCAATATTTAGGGTTCTACTTGCTTCGTTAGGGCTTCAGAAAACCCCGGCAGCGCCGATGCAGCTCAGATCTATTTCCCTAATCGCCATCGGTGAACCATGTTCAACACCCGTTTGAAGCAAGAGCTAGCAGCTCTTCGCGAAGAGTTGTCCAGCTTGAATCAGGTCAAGGAGAGCCTCGAAAGCGAAATGCTGTGTTTGACTCTGGATGCCGAGGGCCGGGTGGAATGGGCCAATACCAATTTTCTGCAGGAGTTGGCTTACCAGGCGAGCGCGATTCTGGGACGCCCGATTGAAGAGTTGGTACCGGCTCACGTACGTCAGGACTCGTTCCAACTGCGCTTCAAGAATGCGCTGACACGCGGTGAGCATTTCGCCGGCACCGTGCGCCTGATGCGCGGCAATGGCAAGGAAGCGTGGCTGCGCTCGATTGTGCAGCCTGTGCGCGACTCAAGCGGGCGGATCAAGCGCTTTTCGATCTTCTCCAGCGACCTCACCCGCACCATCGAAGCCTCGCGCGAGCATGAAAACCTGATCGGCGCGCTGGTGCGTTCCACGGCCGTGATCGAATTCGACCTGGGCGGGCATGTGCTCACCGCCAATGACCGCTTCCTCAATGGCATGGGTTACACCCTGGCGCAGATCCAGGGCAAGCATCACCGGATGTTTTGTGAACCACAGGAATACAACAGCGAGGCCTACGCGCAGTTCTGGCAGCGTCTGAACGCCGGTGAGTTCGTCGCGGCGCGCTTCAAGCGAGTGGATAGCCATGGCCGCGCGGTGTGGCTGGAAGCCACCTACAACCCGGTGCTCGACGCTAACGATCGGCTGTACAAAGTGGTTAAGTTCGCCACGGTGATCACCGATCAGGTCACCCGCGAACAGGCGGTATCCGACGCCGCCAATATTGCCTACAGCACCTCCGTGCAAACCGACAACAGTGCACAGCGCGGCACCGCAGTGGTGACTCAGGCGGTGGGTGTGATGCGCGACCTGGCCCAGCATATGCAACAGGCCGGAGAGGGCATCGAGGCGCTGAACGCTCAGTCCCAAGTGATCGGCAGTATCGTCAAGACCATCAGCGGTATCGCCGAGCAGACCAACTTGTTGGCACTCAACGCGGCGATTGAAGCGGCGCGCGCCGGAGAGCAGGGCCGGGGCTTCGCGGTGGTGGCCGATGAGGTGCGCCAGTTAGCTTCACGCACCAGTAAAGCCACCGAGGAAATCGTCGGCGTGGTGCGCCAGAACCAAGACATGGCGCGCGATGCGGTCAGCTTGATGACCGATGGTCGACTGCAAGCCGAGCAAGGCCTGGCCCTGGCGGCGGAAGCGGGCACAGTGATTGTGGAAATCCAGGACGGCGCGCAGAAAGTGGTCAGCGCTGTAGGACAATTCGCCAATCAACTGTCGAGCTGACCCTTGGAGCTTGTGCTTGAGGTATCGTAGGTTTTTTCGCTTAAAGAGCCGACCTGCATGAGCCCTGAACACTGCCGTCCTGTCCCCCTGCCCAAGGCCTACCGCTTGCTCAATCACGGCCCAACCGTGCTGGTGAGCGCCGCCCATGACGGCCAGCGCACCATCATGGCGGCCGCCTGGGCCATGCCGCTGGATTTCGAACCGCCGAAAGTCGCGGTGGTGTTGGACAAAGCCACCTGGACCCGCCAACTGCTGGAAGGCGCCGGCACCTTCGCAGTGCAGGTGCCGTGTGCGGCCCAGGCCGACCTGGTGCAAACCGTCGGCACGACCAGCGGCCGTGACCTCGACAAGTTCGCCGCCTATGACCTGCGCACCTTCACAGGTGAACACACCGACGCTCCGTTGCTGGAGGGTTGCGTGGCATGGCTGGAGTGCCGCCTGCTCCCCGAGCCGCATAACCAGCAGACCTATGACCTGTTCCTCGGTGAAGTGGTGGCCGCCTATGCCGATGAGCGCGTGTTCAGTGACGGCCACTGGCACTTCGATGGGCATGACGAGCTGCGCACTCTGCACCATGTGGCGGGCGGGCATTTCCTGACCATCGGCCAGCCGATCGATGGGCGCCTGTTGTAAACCTGACCAGCGCGTTCAACGTCCCAGCATCTTTACCCAGCGCGACGGCGGCATGCCGTAGGTGCTGCGAAATTGCCGGGTCATATGGCTCTGGTCGGTGAAGCCGGCGGTCAGCGCAGCGTCCACCAGGGGTTGGCCTTGGGCCAGCAAGCTGCGCACCAAGTCCAACCTGCGCATGGTCAGGTAACGGTAGGGGCTGGTGCCGAACAGCAGGCGAAAATCCCGCGACAACGCCCAGCGGTCGCGTCCGGCATGTTCGGCCATTTCTTCCAATGTGATGTTGCGTCCCAGAGCGCTGTGAATAAATTCCCGCGCCCGCTCGGCAGCCACGTAGTCGAAGGTTTTGCGGCTGACGATTGCCCCCGCCGCAGCGCTCAGGGCCTGGGCCAGGTCGAACAGTGCATCCTGTTCCTGCAACGGGTCGACCGGGTATTCCAGGTTTTGCAGCAGCACGTCGCTGGCGCGGAACAGCCGCGGGTCGGTGGACACACCGCCAGGCACAAACGGCAAAGGCTTGCCGCCGAGAATCTGCTGGATCAGCGCCGGCTCGACATAAATCATGCGGTACTTGAAACCTTCCTCGCTGCCGGCGCGGCCGTCGTGGACTTCGTCGGGATGAATCACCATGGTCGTACCCGGAAGGCCATGGGTCATGCCGCCGCGGTAATGAAAACTCTGCACGCCCAGCAACGTACGCCCGATGGCGTAGGTGTCATGGCGATGCGGGTCGAAGGCGAAGCCGGCGAAGTACGCCTCGATACGGTCCAGGCCGCTGGCGTGCGGCGCGCGGTGGAGCCAGTCGAGCGTGGAGGTCGGGTTACCCATGGTGACTTGTCACAAAAAAGAGGTGGAAACACGTTAACCCAGTGTGGGCGTGCTGTCTGCCGGGGTCTTGTACGATTGTGCAGAGAGCGCCTACCGCGCGTTTGGCAATCGCTGAGCGCCCATGGTAAGAAGCCTTACGTTCAACACTGAGGTCGGGTCATGGGTAAGGTGCGGGTAGGTATTATTTTTGGCGGCCGCTCGGCTGAGCATGAAGTGTCGTTGCAATCGGCCCGCAACATCGTGGATGCCCTCGACCGTACGCGCTTCGAACCGATCCTGATCGGCATCGACAAGGCCGGTCACTGGCACCTCAACGACACCTCGAACTTCCTGCTCAATCAGGAAAACCCGGCCTTGATCGCCCTCAACCAATCCAATCGCGAACTGGCGGTGGTGCCCGGTAAAGCCAATCGCCAAGTGGTGGAAACCTCCGGCCAGGGCGTGCTGGAACATATTGACGTGATCTTCCCCATCGTCCACGGCACCCTGGGTGAGGATGGTTGCCTGCAAGGTTTGTTGCGCATGGCCGATCTGCCGTTTGTCGGCTCGGATGTGCTGGGTTCGGCGATCTGCATGGACAAGGACATCAGCAAGCGCCTGCTGCGTGACGCCGGAATTGCCGTCACACCGTTTATAACGCTCACCCGTGGCAATGCGGCGCGCACCTCGTATGAAACGGTAGTGAAGACGCTGGGCTTGCCGCTGTTCGTCAAACCGGCCAATCAGGGCTCCTCGGTGGGCGTAAGCAAAGTCAGCAGCGAAGCCGAGTACCGTGCCGCCGTCGAACTGGCGCTGGGTTTCGATGAGAAGGTGTTGGTGGAGTCCGCCGTTCAAGGCCGTGAAATCGAATGCGCGGTATTGGGCAACGACAACCCCATCGCCAGCGGTTGCGGCGAGATCGTGGTGAGCAATGGGTTCTATTCCTACGACAGCAAATACATCGACGAACAGGCCGCTCAGGTGGTGGTGCCGGCCGCGATCAGCCATGACGCCAGCGAACGCATTCGCCAGTTGGCAGTGCAGGCGTTTGAAGTGCTGGGCTGCTCGGGGCTGGCGCGGGTCGATGTGTTTCTCACCGACAAGGGCGATGTGGTGATCAACGAAATCAACTCACTGCCCGGCTTCACCCGCATCAGCATGTACCCCAAGTTGTGGCAGGCCACGGGGATGAGCTACAGCGAGCTGATCACCCGCCTGATCGAACTGGCGATGGAGCGGCATGCGGCGCGCAAGGGGCTGAAGATCAGCCGCTGAGTAAGCCTGTTGCAGTGAGCGGGCTTGCCCCTTCCAGTCAGTCGCCCAGCGCTTGGCCTTCGCGCCGAGGATCGGCGCCGCCGTTGAGCAAGACCTTGCCTTGCGCGTCTCGCGTGCGAACGATGGCCTGTACGCCGCTGGTCATCTCGATCTCGCTCAGCGTGTGGCCCTTGTCTTTCAGCGCTTGCTTGAGCGTCGGGCTGAACAGGCCGGCCTCCAGTTCGGTCGCGCCATTGCGACTGCCGAAATTGGGCAGGTTGATGGCGGCCTGCGGATCGAGTTTCCAGTCGAGCATGGCCACCAGCGACTTGCTCACGTATTCGATGATTTGCGAGCCGCCGGGAGAACCCACGGTGGCCAGCAGCTCCCCGCTCTGGCGGTCGAACACCAAGGTCGGCGCCATGGACGAGCGCGGCCGTTTGCCGGGTTGCACGCGGTTGGCCACAGGCTGGCCATTCTCCTCGGGGATAAATGAGAAGTCAGTCATCTGATTGTTGAGCAAAAAGCCCTGGACCATCAGGTGGGATCCAAACGCGGCTTCCACGGTGGTGGTCATCGACACCGCACCGCCCAGGTCATCCACGGCCACCACTTGCGAGGTGGAGATGCGCAGGGGCGAACGATCCGGCGCATACGCCACCTTCAGGCCGGCCGGTTGACCGGGCTTGGCTACACCCATGCTGCGCTCGCCGATCAACGTGGCGCGCTGGGCCAGGTAGTCCGGGGCGACCAGGCCGGCGACCGGAACCGGTGTGAAGTCGGTATCGGCCACATACAGGGCGCGATCGGCAAACGCCAGGCGCCCGGCTTCGGCGAGCAGATGCACGGCCTCGGGCGTCGGTTCCAGCCCGGCGGGCGACGGGCTCTTGAGCGGCGTCATCGATGCGATGGCCCAGCGTGGGTCACGGGCTTCCAATGCCTGCAAGGTGCCCAGGATCTGCGCCACGGCAATCCCGCCGGAGGACGGCGGCGGCATGCCGCACACCCGCCATTTTTTGTAATCGCTGCACAGTGGTGCGCGCTCTTTGGCGACGTAGCGTTGCAGGTCGGCCTGAGACAGGCTACCTGCGTTGCGATGGCCCTGGACCTTGCGCACGATTTCGTCGGCGATCGGGCCGGTGTAGAGCGCGTCCGGCCCTTCCTTGGCGATGCGCTTGAACACCTGGGCCAGCGCCGGGTTTTGCAGCAGGGTACCGGTGGCTTTGGGGCTGCCGTCGGCGTTCAGAAAGTACGCCGCCATGTCCGGCGATTGGGCGATATACGGGTCGGCGGCAATCAGGCTGTGCAAGCGGGGTGAGATCGCGAAGCCTTGTTCCGCCAGACGGATCGCCGGCTCGAACAGTTTGGCCCACTGCAAGTGGCCGGTCTTTTTGTGCGCCATTTCCAGTGCGCGTAAAACCCCCGGCGTACCGACCGAGCGTCCGCCGATCTGCGCTTCGGGAAACGCCATCGGTTTGCCGTCGGCGTTGAGAAACAGTTGACCCGTCGCCCCAGCCGGTGCGGTTTCGCGGCCGTCGTACGCGTGCACCGTTTCGCCATCCCACAGCATGATGAATGCGCCGCCACCGATGCCCGAGGACTGCGGCTCCACCAAGGTCAACACCGCCTGCATCGCAATCGCGGCGTCAATCGCCGAGCCGCCTTGGCGCAACATCTCGCGTCCGGCTTGCGCGGCCAGCGGGTTGGCGGCGGCAGCCATATGGCGTTCAGCGTAACGGGTAGTCAGGTCGGTGCGATAACCCGAGCCCAGCTCCGGCGCCGGTGGTTGTTCGTTGACCGAGGTATGGCAGGCCGTCAGGGCCAGGGTTGCGGCGATGACCGTCAGTTGACGGCGAGAAATCGAAAACACGCGCTGAACTCCGTTCATGGTGAGCAAGATCCGTTGTCCTTTAGGAACGGCTTTTTTACAGGTAAATCGTGCCTTGCATGTACAGCGCGGCCTTGCCAGAGATAATCACGCGGTCGCCTTTGCACTGGCAGTGCAACTGGCCTTTGCGCAGGCCGCCTTGCTCGGCCGTCAGGTGGGATTTGCCCAGGCGCTCGGCCCAGAACGGGGCCAGCGAAGTGTGTGCCGAACCGGTGACCGGATCTTCGTTGACCCCCACATTCGGCCCGAACCAGCGGGAGATGAAGTCAAACCGCGTGCTGCGCGCGGTCACGGCGATCCCGCGTTTGGGCATGCCCTTGAGGCGTGCAAAGTCCGGAGTCAGCGCGGCCACTTGAGCCTCATCCTGCACCAGCACAATGAAGTCATCGGTGTTGAATACGTCGGCATGCTCAATGCCCAGCGCGGCCAGCATACCGGCGGGTGGCTCGCACGGGTGCGGCACTTTGGCCGGGAAATCCATCGCCAGTTCGTCACCGTTGCGTGTCACCCGAAGCTCGCCGCTGCGGGTGGCAAAACGCAGCACGTCAGAGGTGTCCGCCAGTCGATGAATCAACACCCAAGCCGCGGCGAGCGTGGCGTGACCACACAGGTCCACTTCGACTTCGGGGGTAAACCAGCGCAACTCATAGCCATCGCCACGGCGCACGAAGTAGGCGGTTTCCGAGAGATTGTTCTCGGCGGCGATCGCTTGCAACTGCTCATCAGGCAACCACTCAGTGAGCGGGCAGACTGCGGCCGGGTTGCCGCCGAAAGGCTGTTCGCTGAAGGCGTCGACTTGATAAATGTCCAGTTTCACCGCAGGGCACTCCGTGTGGGGGGAGGCTGGACACTAACAGTGGGTCAAGGGAGCGTCAAAATACAGTTGGGGAGTTTTTTTGTGCGCATGCAGACCGTGTTGCTTATCGTCATCTGCGGCACGGAGCGGGCCTGCGGCCGGCGGGGCTTTTCGGCAGGCATAAAAAAACGGCCTACCTTTCGGTAAGCCGTTTTTAGTACTTGGTGGCTACACAGGGACTTGAACCCCGGACCCCAGCATTATGAATGCTATGCTCTAACCAACTGAGCTATGTAGCCAAGTGGCGCGCATTATTCGCGCAGAACGACAACGCGTCAAGCGTTTATTTTGAATTTTTATCTACGCTTTCAACTGTTTAACCGAAACAGGGCTAAATGGCGACGAGCGGAGAGGTGGAAAGCGGCATCGGTTGCCCGGCAAGCGTTTCCACCGGGCACTGTGAGGTAGGTTTCTGAAGCGGATATTCGGTTGGGCGATATCCCTGCCGCCCAACTATGGCTCCGGTTACGGCTGACGCGAGCTGTGGGTGACGCGCTTGAGCTGTTCGCGAGCCCGAGACAGGCGGGAGCGGACGGTGCCGATAGGTATGTCCAATACATCGGCGGTGTCTTGGTAGCTACCGTCGGTTTCCAGCGAGGCGTAGAGCGTTTTACGCATTTCCGTCGGCAGATGGTCGATGGCATTCAAGGTTTTTTCCAACCGGCGGTTGACCTCGAACTCCCAGTCCAGGTTGTTGTTTTCATCCTGACCGTGCCACAGCGATTCGTCGAACTCACAGTGAACCGGCTTGGCATACATTCGCCTGAAGTGATTGCGGATCAGGTTCTGGGCGATGCCGCACATCCAGGTGCTGAGTGTTGCGATGCCGCTGTAGCGTTCACGGTTACGCCAGGCTTCCAAGTAGGTCAATTGCAGAAGATCGTCCGCATCCTCCGGGTTGAGCACCCGCTTGTGGATAAAGCGTCGGAGTTTTTTTTGCTCGTCGTCTGTCAGGTGATGCATGAATTGAGGCGAGCTGCCAACGAGGTGAGCTAAAGCTTCAATAGGGATATTCATGTTTTTTTCCTTTGGGTAGACGCAGTCGAAACATGTCGACAGGACCCCTTTAGCACTGCCTGTGCCAAACGGAAAAAACTCATAAACCTATGATTTATATGTATAAATATCTTGAAATATCTGAGATTCGTGCAGCCTGTTGCGCGGCGGCGCGCAAGCTTGTGCAAGTCTTTTCAAATTTGTCCTGAGATCATTTTTGATGGAACCGCTCAGGAAGGTCTTGCCACACAGGGAAACACTCTTCCTGTGCTGGTCAGTCCATGAAAGTCGAATCCAAAAATGATGTGCAAGCGAACCAACGCTTGGATCAACCGGTTCTAAATCCCGCTACCGTGGCGATGCCCACGAAGGCTGCTGACGAACTTTCGTTCTTGTTCAGTCAGGAAGTGGACGCCAATTCCCGACCGTTGAGCGAACGCAAGATGGGATTTCCCATCCCTCCCGTCGAACATATGGTGCAGCTGTACGATCAGTTGGGTCATCCGGCCCAAGCGACCATGGCGGCGATCTCCCGTCGAGTCAGGATGCTATTGCTGCAGAAGCCCACTGTCGAGAAGTTGCTGGAGCTGACGGGGCGGGACCCGGCACGCGCATTTGTGGTGCTCAAGTATGTGGCGGCTCATGCGGACAGCGAAGCGCGTCCGGCCGAGGCCGCCTTGGCGCGCGATGCCATTAACCGGTTGGAAATCCGTTTCAAAGGGGAGATCCAGGCCGGGCTGAACATCGCCTCGGCGCTGCAGACGGCGAGTATCGATCCGCAGGAGCGCCAGGCCCTGCGTACGCTCTACTACGCCAGCGTAGTGGCGCGGCAATCGCTGGCCACGATGATGCAGGCGTTGCTGGGGGTCTATGGTGGCGAGCGGTTTCACGATGGGCTCAAGATCATGCGTAAAGCCTTGGCGGACGATATTGCCGCGCTGGTGTCGTCAAGCCCCACGGCCGTGTTGCGCACCTTATTGTTGGGGCTGCAAAGCTGCGGACAGTTGAGCGGCGTCTTGGCCGGCTGCCGTGCGTTGATTGAGCGCCTGGGTGTCGGGCATGACGCCGTGGAATTGCTGCAGCGGCTGTTGGGTTACGCCGGTAGCGGTATTGATGCCGGTGAATTCTTGCGCCTGGGCACTGATCTGGGCGGTGGCTCGATCGCTCAGAAGTTGGTCGTCCTCAACGCGTTTTACCCGCTACTGCAGCAGTTGCCCCTGGCGTTGTGGGGGGACAGCCAGACCCGCCGTGAGACTCTGCATATGCTCTTGCTAGTGATCGATGAGTTGGACCGCAGTGTACGTGGGCCCAAACGCTTTGCTGGCGAGCCGAGGGCCGCGACGTGACCGCATTGTCGGCCATCAACCGTGTCCTGCTCAAAGTGGCCCAGCGCGCCGAAGTTCTCGGCGCGGTGGTGGTCATGGCCATCGTGTTCATTTTTATCGTGCCGTTGCCCACCTGGCTGGTGGATATCCTGATTGCGCTGAATATCTGTATCTCGTGCCTGTTGATTGTCCTGGCGTTGTACTTGCCGGGGCCGCTGGCGTTTTCCTCGTTCCCGTCAATTCTGTTGCTGACCACCATGTTCCGACTCGCGCTGTCGATCGCGACCACGCGCCTGATCCTGCTGGAGCAGGATGCGGGCGACATTGTCGAGGCCTTCGGCAACTTCGTGGTGGGAGGCAACCTGGCGGTGGGCATGGTGATCTTCCTGATCCTTACGCTGGTCAACTTCCTGGTGATTACCAAGGGCTCGGAGCGGGTGGCCGAGGTTGCGGCGCGCTTTAGTCTGGATGCGATGCCAGGCAAACAGATGTCCATCGACAGTGACTTGCGTGCCGGCCTGATCGACGGTGCGCAGGCACGCGACAAGCGTGAGCAGTTATCCCGTGAGAGCCAGTTGTTCGGCGCCATGGACGGGGCAATGAAGTTCGTCAAGGGCGACGCTATCGCAGGCTTGATCATTGTGGTGGTCAACCTGTTGGGCGGTTTCTCCACGGGCATGTTCCAGCATGGGTTGAGTGCATCAGACTCGATGGCGTTGTACTCGGTGCTGACCATCGGTGATGGGCTGATCGCGCAGATTCCTGCTCTGTTGATCTCGCTGACGGCCGGTATGATCATCACCCGCGTGGCACCGGATGGGCGCAAAGGCATCAGTAACATGGGGGCCGAAATCGCCCGGCAAATGACCAGCGAGCCCAAGAGCTGGGTGATTGCATCGGTGGGGATGCTGGCCTTCGCCGTAGTACCCGGCATGCCGACCGGGGTGTTTATCCTGATCTCGCTGATCACGGGAACCTTGGGCTATTACCTGGTGCGCCAGCGTCAAAAACAGGCAGAACCTGCCGCTGAAACCACCGAGGTCGTGCGTCCTGAAGAGAACGGGCGAGAGGACTTGCGCGGCTTCGATCCGTCGCGACCGTACCTGTTGCAGTTTCCGCCGTCCCTGCGCGGAACGCCGGAAGTGACCGAGCTTATTCACGGGATCCGACAGTCGCGAAATGCATTGGTAGCCAATATCGGCCTGACGCTGCCGCCCTTCGAAGTCGAGCTGGATGATTCATTGCCCGTCGATGAAATGCGTTTCTGTGTGCATGAAGTGCCCATGGTCAAAGCGTCGCTCGTCAGCCTTCTGGCGGTCGATCGCAAAGCGCTGACGGTGGAGCCTGAGCATGGCATACCCGGGTCGGTTGAGCGCGACGAGCAGAACTGGATCTGGCTGCCACCGAATGACCCGCTGCTCGACGACCCGCAACTGGAGCGTTTCACGGCGACGACCTTGATCATCGAGCGCATGAAGCAAGCCATGATGCTCAGTGGGCCCCAGTTCCTTGGGATCCAGGAGAGCAAATCGATCCTCAGTTGGCTGGAGCACAACCAGCCGGAATTGGTTCAGGAACTGCAACGCATCATGCCGCTGTCGCGTTTTTCGGCGGTACTGCAGCGCCTGGCCAGTGAGGGAGTGCCGTTGCGGGCGGTGCGGCTGATCGTCGAGTCGCTGATCGAATACGGTCAGCATGAGCGGGAGCCGGAAGCCCTGGCCGACTACGCGCGCATTGCCCTCAAGGCGCAGATCTTCCACCAGTACAGCGAAGCCGATGGCCTGCATGCGTGGCTGCTCTCGCCCCAGAGTGAAAACATTTTGCGTGAGGCCCTGCGCCAGACCCAGACCGGTGTGTTCTTCGCGCTGGAAGACGAACACAGCGCGGCGTTGATCAACCTGCTCAATCAGGCCTTTGCCGTGAGGCCCAAAAGCAAAAGCGTGCTGCTGGTAGCGCAAGACCTGCGCAGCCCGCTGCGTACCCTGCTGGTGGAGGAGTTCAACCACGTTGCCGTGTTGTCGTTTGCCGAGTTGGCGAGTACCTCCAAGGTCAAGGTACTGGGGCGCATCGATCTGGGCCAGGACGATCTGATGCGTGGTGCGGTGGCATGAGGATCTCGCCATGGCCTGTGTGGAGGGCTCTATGATGTTTGAGCTGCGGGTACTTGATGGCCTGAGCCAGGGCGCTGCGTTGCCATTGTTTGGTGAGCAGTGGAGCATCGGCGCCCATGGGGATGCTGACCTGGTGCTTAACGGTCCGGGGATCGAAGAGCAGCATGCGCGTCTTCGTTTTACTGACGCTAATTGGTCGGTGCAGGCGGAGGCGGGGCTGCTGCGAGACGCCGAAGGGCGGATGCTGGCGCAGATCGCGAACCTGGAGCTGAACATACCGTTTTGGGTGGGCGAGGTGCAGTTGTGTGTCACCTTGGCCGATCAGCCCTGGCCCCAGCCTTACGCGCCGGCACCGCTATCGCCGCCCCCGTCCCCGTCTCCTGAACCGGCGCGGGGGTTCACGCTATCGTCCATCCCGCAAGCACAGCAGAAGCGCTTGATCAGCGTGGTGTTGGTGGTCACGGCCATCATTGTAGTGATGGGCATGATTTCAACCGGGGAGCCCGAGGCCCAGGCTTCCTTGATGCCGCCGGTAGTCCGAAAGCACGAGTTGGCCACGCCATTTGAAGTGCGCCAGCAGCTGTTGAAGATGCTCGGCGAGCGTGAGTTGAGCCAGCGCGTCAGTCTGCAAGTGATCAATGGCCAGGTTGCCCTCAGCGGTGATGTTTCCCAGGACGAGGTGGAACTGGTGGCGCGCATGCTTGCCCGTTTTGGCGAGCAGTTCGACAGCGCCGTGCCGGTGATCAGCCGTGTGCGTGTGCGCGATGGGGCACTGCCTTTCAAGATTGTGCAAATCGTCGGCGGGCCCAATGGCCATGTGGTCCTGGAAGAGGGCGGCCGACTGTTTGTCGGAGACGAAGTGGAAGGGCTGCGGCTGGTGCTGATCGACAACACCAAGGTGGTCTTCGATGGCGCCCAGCGTTATGAGGTGCGCTGGTGAGTTTGGATGTGCAAGCGCGGCTCGAGGTTTGGCAGCAGCGTCAGGCCCAGTCACTGACCAGTTTTGCGCCGGTGACAATGCGCGGTCGCATCCAGCGCGTTAACGGCATGCTGCTGCAGTGCCGCTTGCCGCAGGCGCGTATCGGCGATTTGTGCCAGGTGGAAAAAAGCCCCGGCGACTACATGCTCGCCGAGATCATCGGTTTCGATCAGCAGGACGCGGTACTCAGTGCCCTGGGTAATCTCGAAGGCGTGCGGGTGGGGGCCGGCGTGGAGCGCCTGGGTGTCTCCCATCGGGTGCAGGTCAGCGATGCGCTACTGGGCCAGGTGCTGGATGGCTTTGGGCGGCCGATCACGGGGGAGGGGCCCAGCGCCTTTGTCGAGGCTGACTTGCCGGACACCAGCGCCGTGTTATGTGAGGCGCCGTTGCCCACCGAGCGCCCCAGAATCAACCGGGCGCTGGCCACCGGCGTGCGTTCGATCGATGGCCTGATGACGCTGGGCGAGGGGCAGCGCGTAGGCCTGTTCGCCGGGGCCGGTTGCGGCAAGACCACCTTGCTGGCCGAGATCGCGCGCAACGTCGAATGCGATGTCATCGTGTTCGGCCTGATCGGCGAACGGGGTCGTGAATTGCGTGAGTTTCTCGATCATGAACTGGACGAACAACTGCGCGCCAAAGCGGTACTGGTGTGCGCCACCTCCGACCGTTCCAGCATGGAGCGCGCCCGCGCCGCGTTTACCGCCACGGCATTGGCGGAAAGTTTTCGTCGCAAGGGGCAGCGGGTATTGCTGCTGATTGACTCTTTGACTCGATTCGCCAGGGCCCAGCGCGAAATCGGCCTGGCTGCCGGCGAACCCTTGGGACGCGGAGGCTTGCCACCGTCGGTTTACAGCCTGCTGCCTCGCCTGGTGGAACGTGCCGGGTTGACCCGCGACGGCGTGATCACGGCGATCTATACGGTACTGATCGAGCAGGACTCCATGAACGATCCGGTGGCCGATGAAGTTCGCTCGCTGCTCGACGGCCACATCGTGCTGTCACGCAAATTGGCCGAGCGCGGGCACTACCCGGCGGTGGATGTGCTGGCGAGCCTTTCACGGATTTTGAGCAACGTCGCGGCCCCTGAAGATATCCAGGCCGGCACCGGGTTGAGACGTTTGCTGTCGGCCTACCAACAGATCGAGCTGATGCTCAAGTTGGGGGAGTACCAACCCGGCAGCGACCCTCTCACTGACCTCGCGGTGGACAGCCGTCAGGCGGTCGATGGTTTCCTGCGCCAGGATCTGCGCGAGCCTACGCCGATGGCGCACACGCTGGAGCAACTCAAGGAGCTCACCGCCCATGTCCCATTCTGATGTATTGCAGGGTGAGGTGGAGACGCTGCGACGTCTGCGCCGGCATCGAGCCGACCGTGCCGAGCGCGCCCTACGCGAGGCCAAGCGCGCCCAGCAGGCGCTGCTCGCCCATATCCAACGGGCCCAGGACGCCCTTGAACAGACTCGACAGGAAGAGGCCCGCAAAAGTGCTGAATTGCTCAGTCAGCATCAGGGGCAGGTGCTGAGCCTGAAGGAGTTGAAATCCTGGGGCGCGCGGGAACGCTCGTTATCTGCCAGTACCCGGCGCGAACAAGGCCAGTTGGTGCAACTACAAGATCAGCAGGGCGAAAAGGAACGCCGCGTTGGAAGCGCTCAGAAGCACGTCACTGAGTGTCTGCGGCAGGTGGAAAAACTTCAGGAGTTATCGCTCCTTCTGGCTCAGGAGCCGACATGACTCAGGTTTCAAATAAACCCACCGAGCGGCCGCGTCCCAGTGAAGCGCGTGAGGAACGCGAGCCCGGCGCTATGGGTGTAGTGGCTTGGGAACAGGGGCGATTGTTCGCTCAGCTGTTTGCCGATAACGATGAAGGCTTTGGGTCGGGAGCGTCCTTATCGGGCGCCAAGACATCGACCGATGCCACCATGATGCAGGCCCTCGCCGAACAGTTGGCCCCTCGTATACAGGCCGGCGCCCACTGGCCGCTGCAGGCGGTGTTGTATTTACCCCGGCTGGGGCGGATCAACGCCAGCGTGCGCCGTGAGCCGAACGCCTGGACCATCGAGCTGGAGGCGGAACATGACGCCACGGCGCGCTGGCTCAGCGGCGTGCGACAACAATGTGAAGAGCGGTTTTCGGGAGAGCTGGGGATGCCGGTCAATCTGCTTCTGCCGGCTGTCGGGTGCGCATGATAGTGCCGACCTTAACTCTACCTTCGATCAGGGCCACCACGGTTGCCGCGCGCCGTCGCCTGGGGCGCGGCCTGCGTATGGCGTTTCAGGTTGCCGGCCAGAGCGGTGAATTGCGACTGGAGCCTGGGCGAGCGCCCACACGGCCCGAGTTCTTTTGCTTCGAGACCGCGTGTGGCGTGCTGGCGTTCGCGCAAGCAGGGCCGGTGCTCAGCCTGCTGGGCGAGTGCCCGGTGACACTGGCCCCTTCCGGCAACGATCCGGATTCTTGGTTTTGGGCCGTGTTCCAACACCACCTTAGCCCGCAGGTGAGTGCGCTGTTGGGGCATGTGCGCTTGCTGGAAACCGACCGTCCCAAGGGCTTTGGTTGCCGGCTCTGCATCACCCTGGGGGCCTCTCGGGTGGATAGCTTTGTGTGGCTGACCCCGGACAGCTTCCTGGCGTTGTGCGAGGCCGGACCCTGGCGCGACACCGCCGAGCCGCTGCCGGCGCGATTCCAGCTGGCAATTGCCGTGACCCTTGGGCGCTTGCAGTTACCGATTGCTCAGGTTTGCGGCCTGCGCACAGGCGATGTGCTGATGCTTGAACAACCCTTTTTTCAAGCCCAGGGCAAAGGTTATCTGCAAGTTGGCAAACAGCGGCTGCATGGCTGTATTGACGATGCTACCGGGGCTTTGTGCCTGACCCTTACTTCTATCGAGGACACGTCCATGGACGAAGAATTTTCAGCCCCCCATTACTCGGAATATGAAGAAGATGAACCCGTGGTTGATGTGTTCGGCCACGAGCCCTTCGATGAGTTGAGCATGGCGTTGAATGTGCGCTGCGGCACGTTGAACCTGACCTTGGGCGAGCTGCGCAATCTCGCACCCGGCTCAGTGCTGGGCATTGCCGGTTACGCGCCGGGAATGGCGGGCCTCTATTACGGCGACCGCCCCATCGGCCAGGGGCAATTGGTGGAAGTCGACGGTCGCCTGGGGTTGCAGTTGTCCCGCGTGATGTTCGGCCGATGATACTTCAGGGGCTAGACCCCCTCGTTCTCGCGCTTTTTCTGGGGGCGCTGTCGCTGATGCCCCTATTGTTGGTCATCTGCACATCGTTTTTGAAAATCGTGATTGTGCTGATGATTACCCGAAATGCCATCGGCGTGCAGCAGGTGCCGCCCAGCATGGCCATCAATGGCATCGCGTTGGCCGCGACGTTATTTATCATGGCACCGGTGGGGTACGAGATCGCTGAGAGCGTCAAGGCCTCGCCTCTGGATATGAGCAACGTGCAAACGGTACTGCAGACCGGTGGAGAAGCCATCAAGCCGTTGCGTGCCTTCATGCTGCGTAACGTGGACCCGGATGTGCTGACCCATCTGCTGGAAAATACGGGGCGGCTATGGCCTGCGCAGATGGCGCAAGAGGTGCAGCGCGAGGACCTGATCCTGTTGATCCCCGCCTTTGTGCTGTCGCAGTTGCAGGCCGGCTTCGAGATCGGCTTCCTGATCTACATTCCCTTTATCGTGATCGACCTGATTGTCTCCAACCTGCTGCTGGCGCTGGGCATGCAGATGGTCTCGCCCATGACCATTTCTTTGCCGCTCAAGCTGCTGCTGTTCGTGCTGGTGTCCGGCTGGTCGCGGCTGCTCGACAGCCTGTTCCTCTCCTATCTCTGAGTCGCTTATGGACCCGATCGTGCTGTTCAAGCAAGGCATGTTGCTGGTGGTGGTGCTGTCGGCGCCACCGTTGATCGTGGCGGTGGTGGTCGGTGTGCTGACGTCCCTGGTGCAAGCATTGATGCAGGTCCAGGACCAGACGTTGCCCTTTGGCATCAAGCTGGTGGCGGTGGGTATCACGCTGATCATGACCGGACGCTGGATTGGTGTGGAGTTGATCCAACTGATCAACCTGACCTTCGACATGATCGGCCGCTCGGCCCTGAACTGAGGCCTTGCCTGTGCTGCTCTACCTTGAATTCCTGCCCAGTCTGTTGATCGGCATGGCGCGTATTTACCCCTGTGCCATCCTGGTGGCGGCGTTCTGTTTTCAGCACATACGCGGCATGCCTCGGCACACCATTGTGATGGTCATGGCATTGATGCCCGCACCGGGTATCCATGCGGCGCTGCAGGGGCAGGATTACTCGGCGCTCATGCTCGGTGGGTTGGCGCTCAAGGAGGTGGCCCTCGGGCTATTGCTGGGCGTGTTGCTGGCGATGCCGTTCTGGATGTTCGAGGCGGTGGGGGCGCTGCTGGATAACCAGCGCGGTGCGCTGGCCGGTGGTCAGCTCAACCCTTCGTTGGGGCCGGATGCCACGCCGATCGGGCACTTGTTCAAGCATCTGGCGATTTTTCTGCTGATGGTCAGCCTGGGCTTGGGCGCTCTGACCCAAGTGATCTGGGACAGCTACCTGATTTGGCCCCCGACCGTGTGGTTTCCGCTACCTGCGCCGAACGGTATGAGTGTATTCGTCGGCCTGCTGGGCGATACCTTCACGCACATGATGCTGTACGCCGCGCCTTTTATCGCGGTGCTGTTGTTGCTGGAGTTCGGCATCGCGTTGCTGGGGGTTTACAGCCAGCAGCTGCAGGTGAGTACGCTGGCGCCGCCGGTCAAGTGTCTGGCGGGTATTGGAATTGTGCTGTTGTACTTTGCTTTGCTGCAGGACCTGATCGTTGGGCGCATGCTCCAGCTCGGTGAGCTTAAACACTCGTTGGGGTTGCTGTTCAAGGCCTCGGGCGCATGAGTGACTCGGGGGAAAAAAAGCACCCGGCGTCCGCCAAGAAACTGCGTGACCAGCGCAAGAAGGGCCAGGTCGCCCAGAGCCAGGACATCCCCAAGCTCGTGGTACTCACGGCCATCAGTGAGATTGCCTTGTTAACCGCCGAAACCAGCCTGCAACGTTTCCAGCAATTGATGGCATTGCCGATGTCGCGCTTTAACGAGCCGTTTGGACGGGCGTTGGAAGAAGTGATGGTTGAAGGGCTGGTGATGTTTGCCTCGTTTGCCCTGTTGATGGTCGGGGTAGCGATTACGACGAAGCTGATCAGCAGTTGGATGCAATTCGGCTTGCTGTTCGCCCCGGAGGCCCTGAAGCTCGATTTCAACCGCCTCAATCCGGTCAGCCAGCTCAAGCAAATGTTCTCTGCCCAGTCGGTGATGAATCTGTTGATGAGCATCGCCAAGGCATTCCTGATTGGCCTGGTGGTGTACGTGGTGGTCTGGCCCTCGCTGGGGGCTCTGATCAACCTGGCAACCAGCGATCTGCCCAGTTACGTGTTGGGGCTAATCGCCCTGTTTCGCCAGTTGCTGCATGCCTGTCTCGGGTTGTTATTGGTGCTGGCCCTGATTGACCTCGCCTTGCAGAAGTACTTCTTCGCCAAGCGTATGCGCATGACCCAGGTCGAGGTCGTCAAAGAGTACAAGGACATGGAGGGCGACCCTCATGTAAAAGGCCAGCGTCGCGCGTTGGCGCAGCAACTGGCCCAGGAGGAACCCAAGGTCAAGCTGCCCAAGCTCGAGGAGGCCGATATGCTGGTGGTCAACCCGACGCACTTTGCAGTGGCCCTGTATTACCGCCCAGGTAAGACGCCGCTGCCGCTGCTGATCAGCAAAGGTACGGACGCCGACGCCCGTCAATTGATCGCGCGAGCGAAGGCCGCCGAAGTGCCGGTGATCCAGTGCGTTTGGTTGGCCCGTACGCTCTACGAGAAAAAACTAGGTGCCAGCATTCCCCGCGAAACCTTGCAGGCCGTGGCGTTGATCTACCGGACCTTGCGTGAGCTGGATGACGAAGCCAAGCGCGAAACCCTGGAATTGCCGGAGCTTGAGCGGCGTTGATCAGCGGCTGGAGGTTGTGTTCAGGGCGCTGAGGTTGGCCAGCGACAACATCCGGCTGAGAATTTTGTCCAGTGTGTTACGCGCCGTAGGCAGCGCGTGCCAGATCACCAGTGCGTTCTGGGCGTCGAGGTAGGCAAAGCAGCCATCGTACAAGGACGCGTACTCAAAGCGTCGCTCCAGAACCCGTTGCAGTTGCCCGGGTTGCAACGATTCACGCGCAATGAGCAAGGCCATCCCTGGCTGCATGCCGGCTTGCAGTGCGCACACTTTAATTCCGGCGGCGAGTTGCAGGTGAGCGGCAGCGCCGCTCACCAGCTTGTCCAGAAATACCTGGCGTTGTACGTCGGGCATTTCCGTTGCGCTCATCGTTCCAGAGAGACCGTTTGGTAGTCTTTTCGCTCCCCGGCGGGGCCCGGTTCGACACGCATCTGCGGTGGCCACCAGATCACCATCTTGTCCTTGGTCGATTGCGGGCGAGAGCACGAGTCGCCTTTGCAAGTGGGGGTGCAGCCGGCGACGAGCAGCGCGGTACCGATCAGGGTGACGCAGAGTAGGCGGTGTTTCATGGTTTAGCCTTTTGAGCGGGAGTGATCAAGGAAGGGCGCGGCACGCTGAGGTGTTCATCCTTCACCACAGAGCGCATGGCGATAAACACCTCGGCTTCTTCACCGGGCTTGAGCCAGGCGCGCGGCCACACGCTGACGGCCAAGGTCTGGGCGTTGCTGCATTCTTTTTCGTCGATACGCACATTGCGATTGAATTGGTTGCGCAGCACAACGACTGCAACGTTGTACTCGGGGCCTGCGTACCACTGGCTGCGCTCGGTATTCAACGCCAGCAAGTCGCGGGTGCTGCACAGCGTATCCAAGGCCAGCGGCATCGGTGCGGCCTTGAAGGGCTTAGGCACTTCACCGCTGACCAAATGCGCCAGGGTGCTGATGATATCGCTGCGCTTGATCACCGGCGGGTGAGGGGCATTGCGCCGGGCCAATGGCGCAAGGGCCTTCTGCAATTCAACCTGGTCGGCCTGGGGCAAGTAGCGTGACGGGTCGGACTGATCGCCGATGACCCTTGGGGTCAGAATGAACAAGCGCTCTCGTCGGTTGTTCTGCCGTTCGGTCGAGGAGAACAGCGCCTTGCCCAACAGCGGAATATCGCCCAGCAGCGGCACCTTGTTGTGTTTGTCGGTGTTTTCGGTGACGTGGAAGCCACCGACCACTAGCGAACGTTTCTCCGCCATCACCGCCTGGGTACTGACCTTGCCTCGGCGTACATCAAGGTTGCCTGGGGTAGGGTTGGACTCGTCGAAGTTACCGTCTTCGATATCCACCGCCAGATGGATCTGATGGCCGCCACGGCTGGTGATCACACGAGGCACCACCTGGAAACTGGTTCCCACAGTGACGGGCAAGATGGTTGCATTCTCTCTGCCCGGCGTCAGGTATTGGGTGCGGTTGAAGTCGATCACCGCCGGTTGGTTTTCCAGTGTGAGCACCGAGGGATTGGAGACCATGGTCGCCAGGCCCTTGGCCTCCAGGGCACGAATGTCCGCGTAGAAGCGATCGCGGTGTTCGATCGACAACTGTGACGACGTGCCCGGTGCCAGATTGGCCCCGCCGCGGAAACGGCTGTTCTGGAACCCCCAGTTCACCCCAAACTCCCGCAATTGCGTGCGCTCGATATCGAGGATGATCGCGTCGATTTCCACCAGCTTGCGCGCCACATCGAGTTGGGTGATCAGTTCGCGGTACATGGCCTGGCGTTCTGGCAAGTCATAGATCAGCACCGCGTTATTGCGCACATCGGCTTCGACCCGAATCCGACTGTTTGAGACCGGGGCGCGCGGTGTGAGCGCAGGGCCGATGTCCAATGACGCCGGGTTAGCGTTAGTACCGAGCATTTGGCCCAACAATGGGTTGCCCAGACGGGGAGTGTTGGGGGTGAGCGGCGCGGGTTGTGAGTGGGGACGTTGGCTCAGCCCTGCAAGCGTTGAGCTGGAGCGGGGCTCCAACAGGCCGCGCAAAATACTGGCCACCCCGGGGATGGCCAGCTTTTCACCGCGATAGTCTACTTGGCGGTCCGCCGCATTCGCGAACTTGAGCGGATAACTCAGCACGCTCTGCTTTTCATCCGGTGAGCGTCGCTGGCTGCTGAAGTGCTTGATCTGCTCGATGTAGCGACGAGGCCCCGAAACAAGCACGACACCATCTTCGGGCAACTCACCCCAGCCGAAACGGCTGTCGAGCAGGCCGATGTCGGTGAGGGCCTGCTTGAGATCGGCGATGGTTTCGGAAGAGACTTCCAGGCGCGCTGATTCCTGCTGATCCAGCGTGCTGACATAGAGCGTGTTGTTGTACAGGTACCACTGGAAACGGTGTTCTACACCGAGACGATCGAGCATCGACTGCGGGGTGTTAGCGCGGATCTTGCCGTTGACGTTACCTTCCAGCAGGCCTTCGACTTGAAGTTGTGTGCCGAAGGTTTGGGCGAAGTCTTCGAGTACGTCTCGTAGGGGTTTGTGCTCGGCTTCATAGGCGTAGGCGGTGTTTCGCCATTCTGGAGGGATGGCGGCTAACGTGTTACTCGCGGGAATCAGCAGAAAGGAAAGCACCAACATGCTACGCCGCCAATGCGCTCGTTTAGATGAATCGTCGGGCGAATCAAGGCGCAAGCTACTGCGCTTGGAAGGGGGGTTATACATAGACTTTTCTCAGTTTAGAAAGGCAGTGATCGAAGCGAAGTGGGTTTGAAGTTCTGGGAGGGGCGAACAAGGCGCTTGATTGCTGCGCGCCATGTATCGCGTTGGTTGAGCAGCTGTTCTAGGCACTTGAGCACGCGGGTTTCTCCTTGCCCGTCCCGCAGACTTTGAACCAGCCATAACGCACCTGTGTCAGCTTTCTGAGCAAGTGCGCCCTGAAAGTGATTCAGACTGGCAGCGCCCAGTCGCATCCAGAGTTGGTGCGTTGCGTTATCTGAGTGTGTTGAAGTCAGTTGAACCTTGAGCAACAACGTGTCCCCCTGATGTTTCAAGGTTATTTCGCTATCGGCTTCATAGAAGATAATCTGTTCTTTGCGACTAAGTAGCCACTCGCTGATAAATTCACGCATTTATTGAAAGCTCTCAAAAGTGCTTTTGAGCAACATATGCTTGACTCGGGTATGCTCCAGGAATGCCATTTGAGCGGTGGTGGTTCTTACTGCGAGTTCGTAGAACAACGTGGAGTCCGAGGGGTCTTCCCCGGCAGCGAGAGAGTTCGCTTCGTAAAGTCGATGAGCGGTATTGCTTTTTTTTAAAAGATCATGCGACAGGTCTTTGAAAAAGTTCATATGTGTTCTCTTATTTGTGCATTGTTATATGAATTCGGTGAGGCGCGTCATGCAGAACACCAAGAGGTGTACGGTTAAATTTGCATGCGTAGTTCTTTGCCGGGGTTGAAAAAAGTATCGAGCATCGACCGCCAACTAATACGAAAGTCTCCCTCTTCTGTATGCAGAACAATAGTCTGGGTAGGGATAGTTTCATCGGGTTGAAGCTTCCAAAATGTGGCCTTGTATTTGGCAAGGCACTGTTTCATCTCCTCATATTCATCAGGGTGGCAGAGCAGTGTTGCGTCGACCTCCTGGACCTGGCTTGCAAGCAACTGTTTAATCAGGGCCGAGAGACGTTGAGGGGGAACGGCTTCGTCAAGCAGGCAACGAATCGCCTGGTTCGTCAGCGATGTCGCGTAGCGTTCTAGGCTTTCGCACATCATTTGACGCTCGTGTGCCCACTGCTTGAATTGGGCATCTGCGCGCTGCCAGACCTCCAGAGAGGCCTTCTCCAGTAGCACTTCGCACTTTTTCTCTGCTTGGCGTATCAGCTCATTGGCCTGCGCATCAGCTCGGCTCAAGAGTTGATCTGCCTGCTCCCAATTTAAAAGCTCGTCGCGGGGGATCAGAATACGCGACGCTCTAGGCGCGCCCTTAGGTAACTCAATTGTGCATCTGCATAACATCGTCGGTTTCCTCGCCGCCAGGTTCGGGATGCATCTGATTGGTTGTACGTGCCATAGCGCGCCAAGCTACGGCTTGCCATAGCATATTCAGTCGGCTGCCTGCGTTCTCAATCAGGACATTGATCCTTTCAACTTCACGCACGCGCTCGCGGGGGAATCGCAGGCGAAGGCGCTTCCAGATAGGGGGATCTACCCAGTTATGGAGTAGTTGCAACGGATCTGCGTCCGGCGTCAGCATGGCGGGAGGAAACGCCTTGGATAAACGCAGGCACCATAGATGATGACTGTCGCTCAAGAGCGTTGCGGCCTGAGGACTAAACGTGTTGTGAACTAGTGCCATCGCCAAGTTAAGTTGGTCCGCTGTGGCCAAGGCCAGGCGAAGCACGGAGGGATGAGGTGCAGGAGGCAAACAGGGTGCAACCCCCGCAAGGCTGGCCGGCACCGACTTTCCACAGTGATAGAGCCGTGTAAGCACGTGATACTTATCATCTCGCCAGTCTTCGTGAGCGCATGTCCACGGGAATGCCCACCACTGGGCCCACGCCAGCTCATCACGCATCGCATGATCAGGTCTATGCATCATGTGCGGGGCCAAGCGTGCCGCTAGCTGCGGGTGATTTTGAGTTAAGGCGTTGACGCCGATTGTGCAGGAATAGCCCGGCGCTCACGCATGACACCAGGCTGAGCAAAGAAACGATAACGGCAACTCGCCAAAATCCGAGATCGTCGCTGGGGACGAGAAATGGCCCGAAGTAGACCAGGCGTTGCTGTTCCTGATAAGTGGCGGCTGGTACGAATATAACCGTGAGCTTCTGCGGGTTATCCACTGCAGTGGTCATGCCTGGAATACTACTCGCCACCATCCTGCGTACGCGTGCGCGGATGTTATCGGGATCCAAACGAGGGTCGTGCTTGATGAATACTGAGGCGGACGCGGGTTGGACCGGCTCTCCTGGTGCGATGCGCTCTGGCAGTACTACATGAACGCGGGCAACGATGACGCCGTCGATGTTAGACAACGTCGCCTCAAGTTCCTGGGACAAGGCATAAATGTAGCGTGCCCGCTCTTCCAGTGGGGTGGAAATAACCCCTTCCTTACGGAAGGTATCGCCTAGGGTCGTCCGTGCAACACGGGGCAGGCCTGCGGCTTCTAACGTGCGTACGGCACGCCCTATGTCGGTTGCATTAACTGCGACGACAACACCATCTTTGGCTGGGACTTTTTGTGCGCGAATGTGTTTGTCAGCTAATTCTGCTATGACTTCGTTGGCCTCTTGCTCAGAGAGTTGGCGATGAAGTTCTACACGTTCGCTGCATCCGCTTAACGTGAATGTAATCACCAGAAGTAACGCGACAGACAGAAATTTAGTCATGTTCACTATTGCAGATTAGAAATTTTGTCGATGCATTGGGTAGCTTTGCCCAAGCTTTTTATGAGCAATTGCGAGGTAAGCGTCGCATTGGACAAATCCCGTGGATACTCCCTGAATTTTTCAACGTCCATAGTTTTACTTGATGATTTCAACGTGCGCCCAAGGCGACGGTTTAAGTCCTGAAGTTGGCTTGAAGTGGTAGCGAGCAGCGAAGGTGTGCCGTCTTTAGCCACCCTTGCGGTGTTCGATGCCGTTGGATCTAGCAACGACGAAAAAAAAGCAACATCTGTCGCGGGCGCTACAGTGGCTTGCTTAATTCTGGCGGTGTCCCTGCCGGTAATAAACGTTGCCGCACCAAAATCGTCTATCTGCATATAAGGCCTTTAGTGATGTTTGTCGCATGTTCACGACCTAGGGACATAAGAACCTCCCCTCCAACTGAAGAGCCGGGGGGAGGTCGCCTATTTATGAGCGGATTTCTTTAGCCGCGGCATACAGACCTGAGATCATCTTCGCTTTCAAGCTTTCCTTGAAAGTCGCCTCGGCGACCGCTGCTGCACGATCACTCGCCGAGCCAGCACTTCCACCACCTCCGATGTCCCCGGCATCTTTGTTCAGACTTTGTGACAAGTTGTTGTAAAGACTTGCTGACGAGCTGTATCCAGAACCAATTGCACTACTCATGATGAGTCTCCGGTTTCATTGACATAAAAATTGATATGGTTGCCGGCTGTCGAAGGGTACTTTGGCGCCTCTTTAAATTACTTAAGGAGGGTTCGAGCCTGGCTATGACTAGGTGGCTAGCCCGACTAAAACGTTCCAATTTGTTTAACGGCTGAATATTTCAAAGTGTGTGTCTGGGCTCTGAAAGTATTAACAAGTCAATAGGTGTTAGCGTGAAGGCCTGATGAGCGTTAAATTGGGGTTGGAATTGCCGAAAGTTTTTGAAAAGATCTGAGTGGATAGGGGCGAAAACGACGTTATGCGAGCGCTATCTCCAGTTGCTTAATTCTGTAGTACAACGTGCGCTTTGCAACCCCCAGCTCCAGTGCGACGGTATCTACACAGTGCTCATGGCGACTCAACGACTCCTCAATCAGTGCTTTTTCAATTTGCTGCAGACGTGCCTTCAGGTTCGTCTGGGTAACCGCCAAGTTGCTCATGGGAATGGAAAGCGGTGTGAGTCCCAGCACGAAGCGTTTTGCCGTCGAACGCAGCTCGCGAACATTGCCCAGCCACTGGTGGTGCAGCAATTGTTGCAGCAATCCATCAGAGGGCAGCGGGGCCGAGCAATTAAAATAGCTGGCTTCCTGCCGGATCATCTCCAAGAACAACGGGATGATGCGCTCGCGCCTGTCCCGCAACGGCGTAAGCTGGATATGGACAACATTCAGGCGAAAATACAGGTCACGACGGAACGTGCCGTGCTCGACCATTTGGTGCAGCGAGTGCTGTGCAGAGGCTATGACACGCATGTCCACCGGGATAAAGCGGGTCGATCCCAAGCGCTCGACGCCTCGCGACTCCAGCACTCGTAGCAGCTTGGCTTGAAGATTCAATGGCATGCTGTCGATCTCATCGAGGTAGAGCGTGCCTAGGTGGGCAGCCTCGACGAAACCTGCCCTGGATTGTATCGCCCCGGTATAGGCCCCGCTGTTTACACCAAACAATTGGCTTTCCGCGAGGCTTTCCGGAATGGCCGCACAGTTCACGGCGACAAAGTTGCCTCGCCGGCCCGATAGAAGATGAATTCGTTGTGCTAGCGTATCCTTGCCAGTACCGGTTTCCCCCAGCAACAAAATGTCTATGTTGAGAGTGGCTGTGTTGTTTAAAGTATTTTCAATGTCCGGGCCTTCGATGAGTGAAAGGGCCGTTTCATTTTCCATGTTGAAGGTAGCCGACATTGGAAGATATTCCCTTCTCGCTATGGCTTCATTATTAAAAAGATATTATGCCTGCGGTCACCAGTAGAGCGTAGATTAAAGAAGTTGTCATTAGTCTTTGAGCCTCTGAAGAGGAAAGTGGTGTAGGAAAGTGACTTTCTATTGGACGATAAGTTACGCGATGCTTAATGAGAGAGAGGTGTGAGCGTGATAAATAGGAAATATCTGAGAATATGTAATTTTTGCAGGTGGGGTTTTCCAATTAAAAGGTCGCCCACAAAAAAGCCGATGCAATGCATCGGCCTTTTGTTTATGAATGAATTACAAGTGACGTTTATACGTTAAAGCGGAAGTGCATCACATCACCGTCCTTAACGATGTACTCCTTGCCTTCCAACCGCCATTTACCAGCCTCCTTGGCACCGGCTTCACCCTTGTACTGGATGAAGTCGTTGTAAGCGATCACTTCAGCGCGGATAAAGCCTTTTTCGAAGTCGGTGTGGATCACACCGGCAGCCTGTGGTGCTGTGGCACCGACCTTGACGGTCCAGGCGCGGACTTCTTCAACACCGGCGGTGAAGTAGGTCTGCAGGTTGAGCATTTCGTAACCGGCACGGATTACACGGTTCAGGCCAGGCTCTTCCAGGCCCAGGGCCTCAAGGAACATGTCTTTTTCTTCGCCGTCTTCAAGTTCGGCGATTTCCGCTTCGATCTTGTTGCAGACCGGAACAACCATGGCGCCTTCTTCGTCGGCAATGGCCTTGACCACGTCGAGCAGCGGGTTGTTCTCGAAGCCGTCTTCAGCCACGTTGGCGATGTACATCACAGGCTTGGTGGTCAGCAGGTGGAAGCCTTTGATCACGGCTTTCTCGTCGGCACCCATGTTCTTCATCAGGCTGCGCGCAGGTTTGCCTTCGGTAAAGTGGGCGATCAACTGCTCCAGCAGACCTTTCTGGACCACGGCATCCTTGTCGCCGCCCTTGGCGTTACGCGCAACTTTCTGCAGTTGTTTTTCGCAGCTGTCGAGGTCGGCGAAGATCAGTTCCAGGTCGATGATCTCGATGTCGCGTTTCGGGTCGACGCTGTTGGAGACGTGAATCACGTTCTCGTCTTCAAAGCAGCGGACCACGTGGGCGATGGCGTCGGTCTCACGGATGTTGGCCAGGAACTTGTTACCCAGGCCCTCGCCTTTCGACGCGCCGGCCACCAGGCCCGCGATATCGACGAATTCCATGGTGGTCGGCAGGATGCGCTTGGGATTGACGATGGCCGCCAATGCGTCCAGGCGCGGATCGGGCATAGGCACGATGCCACTGTTGGGTTCGATGGTGCAGAAGGGGAAGTTCTCCGCCGCAATACCGGACTTGGTCAGGGCGTTGAACAGGGTGGATTTGCCGACGTTGGGCAGGCCGACGATGCCGCAATTGAATCCCATGGTGTTTCCCCTCGGTAAGAGTCAGGCCTTCTGGCTGTGCAGGTTTTTCATCGCACGGTTCCATTCACCGGCGAGGATATCCGGCAGCACGCCGAGGGCAAAATCGATGCTGGCATCGAGTTTTTCCTGTTCGGCGCGTGGCGCACGACCCAGGACGAAATTTGAAACCATACTGGCAACGCCCGGATGGCCGATGCCGAGCCGCAGGCGGTAAAAGGTATTCTGATTGCCCAACTGCGCGATGATGTCGCGCAGGCCATTGTGACCACCATGCCCGCCGCCCTGTTTGAGCTTGGCGACGCCGGGTGGCAGGTCCAGCTCGTCATGGGCCACCAGGATTTCTTCGGGTTTGATCCGGAAGAAGCCCGCAAGCGCCGCGACAGCCTGGCCGCTGCGGTTCATGTAAGTGGTGGGAATCAGCAGACGAACATCCTGACCTTGATGCGAAAAGCGTCCGGTCAGGCCGAAATATTTGCGATCGGCCACCAGGTTTACACCTTGGGCGTGGGCGATGCGCTCAACAAAAAGGGCCCCCGCGTTATGCCGGGTCTGTTCGTATTCAGCGCCTGGATTTCCCAGGCCAACGATCAGTTTAATGGCAGTCACGACAGGGGCCCTTCCTTTGGAGTTGTGGATAACATCGCCGCGACCTGCATGCGGCGAAAGTGGACGACAAAGATCATTTACTCAAGAGTAAACGCCGCGTTATCGCCCGCTTTCTCGCTACGTTTCGGTCCGCGATGTTTCCTCAAGCTCCGGCAAGACAGAGTGAATTACTCTGCAGCGCCTTCTTCAGCTTCTGGAGCAACGCGTGGAGCGTGTACGTTGGCAACTGCTTTGTCATCACCGTGAGCCAGTGCAACGAACTCAACGCCTTTTGGTGCCTTGATGTCGGACAGGTGAACGATGGCGCCGATTTCCAGAGCCGACAGATCGACTTCGATGAACTCAGGCAGGTCTTTCGGCAGGCAGGTCACTTCGATTTCGTTCAGGACGTGAGAGATCTCGCCGCCTTTCTTGACCGGAGCTTCTTCACCAACAAAGTGCACAGGCACGATAGCGGTCAGTTTCTGGCCAGCAACAACGCGAACGAAGTCGGCGTGCATGATGAACTGCTTGGAAGGGTGACGCTGCATTGCTTTAACGATGACGTTCTGCTTGGTGCCGTCGACGTTCAGCTCGATAACGTGGCTGTAGGCAGCTTCGTTTTCGAACAGCTTGGCGATTTCTTTGGCCAGGATGGTCACGGATTCAGCAGGCTTGCTACCGCCGTATACAACAGCAGGAATGTTGGCGGCGTGACGCAGGCGGCGGCTCGCACCTTTCCCCAGGTCAGTACGCGCTTGAGCGTTCAGAGTAAATTCAGTCATTTTGTATCTCCAAAATAGCCATCATCGAGCGGCGTTTGCGACCAGCGCCAGACTCGATATGGGCAAAAAAGCCCCGCCCCAACACAATGCTGGGGCGGGGCGCTTTTCGTCAGTGCTTTGTTACGAAGGGGGAACCCTTAACGGAACATCGCGCTGATCGATTCTTCGTTGCTGATACGGCGAACCGCCTCGGCAACGACCGGTGCGATATCCAATTGACGGATACGCGCACAGGCTTGAGCGGCGGCGGACAACGGGATGGTGTTGGTCACCACCAGTTCGTCCAGCACAGAATTCTCGATGTTCTCGATCGCTCGGCCCGACAGCACAGGGTGTGTGCAGTAGGCGAAGACTTTAGCCGCACCGTGCTCTTTCAAGGCTTTCGCCGCGTGGCACAGGGTGCCGGCGGTGTCGACCATGTCATCAACCAGAATACAGGTACGCCCTTCGACATCACCAATGATATGCATCACTTCAGAGTGATTGGCTTTTTCACGGCGTTTGTCGATGATCCCAAGGTCCACGCCCAGGGATTTGGCAACAGCTCGTGCACGCACGACGCCACCAATGTCCGGGGACACGATCATCAGGTTTTCAAAGCGCTGGTCTTCGATGTCATCCACCAGAACGGGGGAGCCGTAGATGTTATCTACCGGAATATCGAAGAACCCCTGGATTTGGTCAGCGTGCAGGTCAACCGTGAGAACACGGTCGATGCCTACCACGGTCAGCATGTCAGCCACGACTTTCGCGCTGATAGCCACACGTGCGGAACGCGGACGGCGATCCTGACGGGCATAACCAAAGTAAGGGATTACAGCTGTGATTCGAGTCGCTGAGGAGCGGCGGAAGGCATCAGCCATCACGACGAGTTCCATCAGGTTATCGTTGGTCGGAGCGCAGGTCGGCTGAATAATGAAGACATCTTTACCGCGGACGTTTTCATTGATCTCGGCTGTAATTTCGCCGTCGGAGAATTTACCGACAGAGATGTCACCGAGAGGGATATGCAGCTGACGTACGACACGTCGAGCCAGATCGGGGTTAGCGTTCCCCGTAAAGACCATCATCTTGGACACGCGCAGTACCTAGAGGCTGAGGGTAACCTGGATGAGTATAGGAAAATGGCAGGGGCGGCTGGATTCGAACCAACGCATGGCAGGATCAAAACCTGCTGCCTTACCGCTTGGCGACGCCCCTGTATCTGTTGCAACGAGTACCCAGTACTCGATTCCTTTTAGAGCAGACTTTGCAGCTTGCGATGCAACATCGAAACGTTGCTTCCCTTTGCTACAAACCCTGTAAGGGTCTCTGTAAGAAGGGCCGAGACTTTATCAGCTTCAGCTTTGTTTGGGAAGCCCCCAAACACACAACTTCCAGTTCCGGTTAATTTTGCTTCGGTAAATTTACCTAACAAATTCAAAGCGTTACGTACCTCTGGATAACGCCTTGCTACAACCGGTAAGCAGTCATTTCGACTGTTTCCCTTGGGAACGGGGCGCACTTTAATGGGAGGAGAGTTACGTGTCAACAGCGGATCTGAAAAAATTTCTGCTGTACTTACAGATACTTGCGGGACAAGCACGACGTACCATGGCTCTTCAGGCTCTACAGGCGTCAGTTTTTCCCCTACGCCTTCGGCAAAAGCCGCGTGCCCGCGTACGAAAACCGGGACGTCGGCCCCCAGCGTCAGACCCAGCGCAGCCAGGCGATCATGGTCCCAGCCGAGCTGCCACAAGTGGTTCAGGCCCAGCAGGGTAGTCGCGGCATTCGAGCTGCCACCGCCTATCCCTCCGCCCATGGGCAAAATTTTATCGATCCAGATGTCGATGCCCAGTGAGCTGCCGGATTGCTCTTGGAGTTTTTTCGCGGCCCGCACAATCAGATTGTTGTCGTGGGGCACGCCTTCGAATTCGGTATGCAACTGGATCACGCCGTCGTCGCGTACGGCGAAGGTCAGTTCGTCGCCGTAATCGAGAAATTGAAACAGCGTCTGCAGCTCGTGGTAGCCGTCTTCACGGCGTCCGAGAATATGCAGCATCAAATTGAGTTTGGCCGGAGAGGGCAGGGTCAGTTTTTCTGCGGTCACGTTATTGCCCCAATTTGCGCGGTTGCCAGTCCTTGATCACCAGCGTGACGTCCAGGTCCTTGCCGTGCAATTTGATGCGTTCGGGCAGCCAATAGCCGTTCTGTTGTACGTAACTGAGGTACTCAACCTGCCAGCCATCCTGTTCAAGGGTGGCCAGACGACTGTCGCCGTTAAGGCTCAGGCGACTCTTGCTGTCCGGTGCGGGCAAACCGCGCACCCACCAGACCAGATGAGACACCGGCAGTTTCCAGCCAATCTGTTCTTCCAGCAGAGCTTCCGGGGAGGTCGCTTCGTAGCGCCCCTGGTTGGCCACTTCGAGGCTCACCTGGCCCGGACGCCCGGTCAGCCGCGCCGCGCCTCGGCCCAGTGGGCCCGAGAGGCGAATATCGTAGTAGTCCTGGCGTTGCAGCCAGAACAGCGTGCCGCTGCCGGAATCTTTCGGCGCGCGTACGCCGACTTTGCCTTCGATCTGCCAGCCATCGATGCTGGCCAGTTGGCTCTTGTGCTGCTTCCATTGCGCCGGTTTGCCCTGGCCTTCAACGGATTCGCGGGCGCCAAAGCCCGCGCAACCGGCGAGCAAGGCGATAAGACTGAACACTATAACGTGGCGCAAAAACATAAATTTAAAGGGTCTCGGATCCGGTCAGGCGCTTGATGGTGCTGCGCAGGATGGGGCTTTCGGGTTGTTCCTTGAGGAACTTTTCCCAGATTTGACGGGCTTCGCGCTGTTTGCCATTGGCCCACAACACTTCGCCCAAATGGGCCGCGACTTCCTGATCGGGAAAGCGCTCCAACGCCTGGCGCAGCAAGCGTTCGGCTTCATCCAGGTTACCCAGGCGGTAATTCACCCAACCGAGGCTGTCGAGGACGGCCGGGTCTTCCGGATTGAGTTTGTGCGCTTGTTCGATCAGCGCCTTGGCCTCGTCGTAGCGGGTGGTGCGATCGGACAAGGTGTAACCCAGGGCGTTGAGGGCCATGGCGTTGTCGGGGTCGCGCTTGATGATCAGGCGCAGGTCTTTTTCCATCTGCGCCAAATCATTGCGTTTTTCCGCCTGCATGGCGCGGGTGTACAGCAGGTTCAAATCGTCGGGGAATTGCAACAAGGCTTGTTGCAGCACTTTCCAGGCGCGATCACCCTGACTATTGGCCGATAAGGTCTCAGCCTGAATCAGGTACAACTGGATGGCATAGTCCGGCTCGGCATCCCGCGCGGCGGCCAGGCGTTTTTCCGCCTCATCGGTGCGGCCGTTGCTCATCAGGATATCGGCCTGGCGCAGTTGGGCCGGCAGGTAATCGTTACCGGAGCCGACCTGAGCGTATTCGAGCAGGGCTGCCTGTGGGTCGTTGCGCTCTTCGGCAATGCGGCCCAGGTTCAGGTGCGCGGAATCCACATGGCTTTCCCGGGCGATCAGCTCTTCCAGGTACCCTTTGGCCTCGTCCCAGGCTTTGGCTTCCAGGCATACCAGGGCCAGGGAGTAGCGCAGTTCATCGTCGTCCGGATATTGCTGGACCAGATTGGCGAACTGCACTTTGGCGTCCTCCATGCGGTCCTGCTCCACCAGCATACGTGCGTAAGTCAGGCGCAGGCGCTTGTCTTCCGGGTATTTCTTGATGCTTTTTTCCAGCAAGGGAATCGCTTCCTTGCCGCGATTGAGATTCTGCAGCAAGCGTGCGCGCAGCAGGATGGGAGCGATTTCCCCCTCATCCGGCGGGTTTTGTTCCAGCAGCTTCAGCGCTGCTTCGGCTTCGTCATCCTGTTGCAGCAGCAAGGCCTTGCCGAAAATCAGCTGGCTGTTTTTAGGGTGCTTCTGTAGCAGTCGGTCGAAACTGTTCATCAGGCCATTGCGGGTGTCCTGGTCGGTGTCGGCGGCCGACAGCGCCAGGAAGTCGAAATGGGTGTCACCCTTGCCCTGCAGGACTTTCTCCATATACACCATGGAGTCGTCATAGCGCCCGGCCCGCGCCAACTGAATGGCCGCCGCCCGTTGTGCTTCCAAGTCGTCCGGGGCGTTTTTCGCCCAGATCAGCGACGTGTCCAGCGCCGCCTGATCGGCCCCCAAGTACTCGGCGATGCGAAACGCGCGCTCGGAGATCCCCGGGTCCTGCGTATTGATGGCCTGGGTCACGTAGTTATCCAGCGCAATATCGAAGCGATTGCGCTGGCCGGCCAGCTCCGCGGTCAGCAGGCTGTACACCGTTTCTTCGCTGAACGATGAGTAAACCTTGGGCTTTTCAGGGGCGGGGGTGCTGTCTTCTGTCGGCGGCGTACCGTCCGGCTGCACGGGGGCCATGGCCTGGCAGCCGCTGAGGAAGACAAAAGCAAGGAGCAACGCGGAAGATCTATTCATATAGGAAGAGGACGACTAACCTGCGGTCGGATCATCATGACACAAGCCTTCGGCCAAACATAACCGAGTCTCAGTGCGTGTCTTTTATAGGCACAAGGTATAGGGACAATAGACGACGGTGGTTGTTCTGAATCTTTCGAAGTAGGACAATCGCCGGCTTCCCGACATCATCAGCGATATTGAATGGCCTTCCTCGCACTCGGTATTAACCACAAGACTGCCTCTGTAGACGTGCGCGAGCGCGTGGCGTTTACGCCTGAGCAGTTGGTTGAAGCCTTGCAGCAGCTCTGCCGGCTCACCGACAGTCGCGAAGCTGCGATCCTTTCGACCTGCAATCGCAGTGAGCTTTATATAGAACAGGAACATCTCTCTGCGGATGTCGTCCTGCGCTGGCTGGCCGATTATCACCATTTGAGCCTCGACGAGCTGCGCGCCAGTGCTTATGTGCATGAAGAGGATGCGGCAGTTCGTCACATGATGCGTGTGGCGGCCGGTCTCGATTCGCTGGTGTTGGGCGAGCCGCAGATCCTGGGCCAGATGAAATCCGCCTACGCCGTGGCGCGCGAAGCCGGCACCGTTGGTCCGTTGCTGGGTCGGCTGTTCCAGGCCACGTTCAATTCCGCCAAGCAGGTGCGCACCGACACGGCGATCGGCGAAAACCCGGTGTCCGTGGCGTTCGCGGCCGTCAGCCTGGCCAAGCAGATTTTCAGTGACCTGCAGCGCAGCCAGGCGCTGCTGATCGGCGCCGGGGAAACCATCACCTTGGTCGCTCGTCACCTGCACGACCTGGGGGTCAAGCGTATCGTGGTGGCCAACCGTACCTTGGAGCGCGCCAGTATCCTGGCCGAACAGTTCGGCGCCCATGCGGTGCTGCTGGCGGATATCCCGGCCGAACTGGTGCGCAGCGATATCGTCATCAGCTCCACCGCCAGTCAGTTGCCGATCCTGGGCAAAGGCGCGGTTGAGAGCGCGCTGAAGCTGCGCAAGCACAAGCCGATTTTCATGGTGGATATCGCCGTTCCTCGGGATATCGAGCCCGAAGTCGGCGAGTTGGACGATGTTTATCTGTACAGCGTCGACGATCTGCACGAAGTGGTCGCCGAAAACCTCAAGACTCGTCAGGGCGCAGCCCAGGCCGCCGAGGAAATGGTCAGCACCGGCGCCGAAGATTTCATGGTGCGCTTGCGTGAACTGGCGGCGGTGGACGTGCTCAAGGCGTATCGTCAGCAGGGCGAACGCCTGCGCGACGAAGAACTGATCAAGGCCCAGCGCTTGCTGGCCAATGGCAGCAGCGCCGAAGAGGTGTTGATGCAGTTGGCGCGTGGCCTGACCAACAAATTGCTGCATGCACCCAGTGTGCAACTTAAGAAATTGACCGCCGAAGGCCGCCTCGATGCGCTGGCCATGGCCCAGGAACTTTTTGCCCTCGGAGAGGGCGCGTCAGACAGCTCTTCGGATAAAAAACCGCAATGAAAGCGTCACTGCTCAATAAACTGGACGTGCTCCAGGACCGTTTCGAAGAACTGACCGCCTTGCTCGGCGATGGCGAGGTCATCGCCGATCAAGCCAAATTCCGTGCCTATTCCAAGGAATACGCCGAAGTTGAGCCCGTGGTCGCCACTTATAAGAACCTGCTGAAAGTGCAGGCCGACCTCGAAGGCGCCCAGGCACTGCTCAAAGACAGCGACCCGGACATGCGTGAAATGGCCGTGGAAGAAGTCCGCGAGGCCAAGGAAAAACTCGCCGAGCTGGAAGGCGACCTGCAACGCATGCTGCTGCCCAAGGACCCCAACGACGGACGCAACGTGTTCCTCGAAATCCGCGCCGGCACCGGTGGCGACGAGGCGGCGATCTTCTCCGGCGACCTGTTCCGTATGTACTCGCGCTACGCTGAGCGTCGCGGCTGGCGTGTGGAGATCCTGTCAGAGAACGAAGGCGAACACGGTGGCTATAAAGAAGTCATCGCCCGTGTCGAAGGCGACAATGTCTACGGCAAGCTGAAGTTCGAGTCTGGCGCGCACCGTGTGCAACGGGTGCCGGCCACCGAGTCCCAGGGCCGCATCCACACCTCGGCCTGCACCGTCGCCGTGCTGCCCGAGCCGGATGAACAGGAAGCCATCGAGATCAACCCGGCCGACTTGCGCATCGATACCTATCGTTCGTCCGGTGCCGGCGGCCAGCACGTCAACAAGACCGACTCGGCGATCCGTATCACCCACTTGCCGTCGGGCATCGTGGTGGAATGTCAGGAAGAGCGCTCCCAGCACAAGAACCGAGCGCGTGCCATGTCCTGGCTGTCGGCCAAGCTCAATGACCAGCAGACCAGCGCCGCCGCCAATGCGATCGCCACTGAGCGCAAGCTGCTGGTGGGCTCGGGCGACCGCTCCGAGCGCATTCGCACGTACAACTTCGCCCAGGGCCGAGTGACCGATCATCGGATCAACCTCACCCTGTATTCCCTGGACGAAATCCTCGCCGGCGGCGTTGAAGCGGTGATCGAGCCGTTGCTCGCCGAATACCAGGCCGATCAACTAGCGGCCATAGGTGAATAAATGACCATCATCGCCAGCCTGTTGCGCGCCGCCGACCTGCCGGATTCGCCCACCGCGCGCCTGGACGCCGAATTGTTACTGGCTGCGGCCCTGGGTAAATCGCGCAGCTATCTGCACACCTGGCCGGAAAAAATCGTCAGTAGCGAAGACGCGCTGACGTTTGCCGGCTACCTGCAACGCCGCCGCGCGGGCGAGCCGGTGGCTTATATTCTCGGCCAGCAAGGCTTTTGGAAACTCGACCTTGAAGTGGCGCCACACACGCTGATCCCGCGTCCCGAGACCGAAATGCTGGTGGAGGCGGCGCTGGAATTATTGCCGGCCACGCCCGCCCGCGTGCTTGACCTGGGCACCGGCAGCGGCGCGATTGCTCTGGCCCTGGCCAGTGAGCGACCGGCCTGGCAAGTGACCGCGGTCGACCGTGTGCTGGAAGCGGTGGCCCTGGCCGAGCGCAATCGCCAGCGTCTGCACTTGAATAACGCCACGGTACTCAACAGCCATTGGTTCAGCGCCCTGCACGGGCACTCCTACGATCTGATCATCAGCAACCCGCCGTATATCGCCGACAACGACCCGCATCTGGTGGCCGGCGACGTGCGTTTCGAGCCCGCCAGCGCCCTGGTGGCGGGCCATGATGGTTTGGATGACCTGCGGCTGATCATCCAGGACGCGCCCGCCCACCTGAATGCGGGTGGCTGGTTGCTGTTGGAGCACGGTTACGATCAAGCCCCTGCGGTACGCGACCTGTTGCAGAGCCAAGGTTTTGAGCAAGTGCACAGCCGCGTCGACCTTGGCGGGCACGAACGTATCACCTTAGGGCGCCGGCCGTGCTGACCGATCAGGAGCTGTTGCGCTATAGCCGACAGATTCTGTTGCAGCATGTCGACATTGACGGGCAATTGCGCCTCAAAAACGGCCGTGCCCTGATAGTCGGCCTTGGCGGTCTGGGCGCGCCGGTAGCGCTGTACCTGGCCGCTGCGGGCGTTGGCCAGTTGCATTTGGCGGATTTCGACACGGTCGACTTGACTAACCTGCAACGCCAGATCATCCATGACACCGACAGCGTCGGGCAGACCAAAGTCGACTCGGCCATGCGTCGCTTGCGCGCGATCAACCCCGACATCCAACTGGTGCCCCATCGCACCGCGCTGGATGCCGATTCGCTGGCCGCTGCCGTGGCTCAAGTGGATGTGGTGCTCGATTGCAGTGACAACTTCTCTACCCGCGAGGCGGTCAATGCCGCCTGTGTCGCCGCCGCGAAGCCGTTGATCAGCGGCGCGGCGATTCGTCTGGAAGGGCAATTGTCAGTGTTTGACCCCCGTCGCGCCGACAGCCCGTGCTACCACTGTTTATATGGGCACGGCAGCGACGCCGAATTGACCTGCAGCGAAGCCGGTGTCGTCGGGCCGCTGGTGGGCTTGGTCGGCAGCCTGCAAGCCCTGGAGGCCCTGAAGCTGTTGGCCGGTTTTGGCGAGCCGTTGGTCGGGCGTTTATTGCTGATCGATGCCTTGACCACGCGTTTCCGCGAGCTGCGGGTCAAGCGCGACCCTGGCTGCAGTGTCTGCGGGACTCGCCATGGGTAAGGATGCGCCGATCGGTGTGTTCGATTCCGGTATCGGTGGCCTGTCGGTGCTGGAGGAAATCCAGCAACTACTGCCCCACGAGTCGCTGCTCTACGTCGCCGATTGCGGGCATATCCCTTATGGCGAGAAAACTCCGGCCTTTATTCGCGAGCGTTCGCGGCGGGTGGCGGCGTTTTTCCGCGAGCAGGGCGCCAAGGCGTTTGTAATTGCCTGCAACACGGCGACGGTGGCCGCCGTCGCCGACCTGCGTATGGACTACCCCGATTGGCCGCTGGTGGGCATGGAGCCCGCCGTCAAACCCGCTGCCGCCGCGACCCGCAGTGGTGTGGTCGGCGTGCTCGCCACCACCGGCACCCTGCAAAGCGCCAAGTTCGCGGCTCTGCTCGACCGTTTTGCCACCGACGTGCGCGTGATTACCCAGCCATGCCCAGGCCTGGTTGAGCTGATTGAAACCGGCGACCTGAGCAGCCCGGCCCTGCGCCAGTTGTTACAGGGTTATGTCGACCCCCTGCTCAGTGCCGGTTGCGACACCATCATCCTCGGTTGTACCCACTATCCCTTCCTTAAACCGATGCTGGCGCAAATGCTGCCGCCGAGCGTCATCCTCATTGATACTGGCGCCGCAGTGGCACGGCAGCTCAAGCGCTTATTGGGCGAGCGCAACCTGTTGGCCGACCGGAAACCTGCTCCCGCGCAGTTCTGGACCAGCGGCGATCTGTCTCACCTAAGAAATATCCTACCGACACTATGGAAACATCCCGGAATCGTGCGAAGCTTCGCCTCGTGAAAATTTCGTGAAATTTCGTGATTAGAAGCTGAACTTCTGACTCTGCGCAGGCTTCTATAGCGAGATTGCTTGTACAAAAACACCATACAAACTTGTTCGGAAGGAACGTTTAATGAAGCGCTTGTTCTGTTTGGCTGCGATTGCGGCCGCCGTTGTAGGACACTCGTTCTCGGCGCAGGCCGCCGGCCTCGAATTCGGTCTGGGGGCCACCAGCGATTCGACGTTGACATACCGCCTGGGGCTGACTTCGGATTGGGATAAGAGTTGGATGCAAAGCGATGTAGGTCGCCTGACCGGTTACTGGAGCGGTGCTTACACGTACTGGGAAGGTGATGACCGCGCAGGCGCCAGCAGTCTGTCGTTCTCACCGGTGTTTGTGTACGAATTTGCCGGGCAATCGGTCAAACCGTACATTGAGGCCGGCATCGGCGTTGCTGTTTTCTCCCGCACCAAGCTGGAAGACAACAACATCGGCCAGGCTTTTCAGTTCGAAGACCGTTTGGGTTTCGGGCTGCGCTTTACCGGTGGGCATGAAGTGGGCATTCGCGCCACCCATTATTCCAACGCCGGTATCAGCAGCAACAACGATGGGGTAGAGAGCTACGCGCTGCACTACACCATGCCGTTGTAATCACCCGCATTGCAAAACGCTGCGGGGGCGGCTTGTGCCCTCCCGCATTGCGATCAGATATACGCCGTCGCAATTCCCTGGCGTTCTTCCAGGCACTCCGGTGCGCCCATCTCGAATTCCCGACAAATCAGCGGGCGCCGCTCGTAAATCGTACACATCATCGTGTCCCGATCCAGCGCCGCACACCAGCCGTCGTCCAGGCGCAGCATCACTTCACCGCCCCAATCGTCTGTGTCGATATAGCGCTCAGGCACGCCCGTATCGGTAATCAGCATGACTTCCAGCTGGCAGCAGCACGCCGCACACGTAGAGCAGGTGACGGCGGGTTCAGCGATTTGGATGTGGGGGATGTTGGTCATAGGCGCGCAGTGTAAGGCATGGGCGAGTCTCGGGTGTGAAAGGTCTGACAGACGTCAGCGCGCCAATCGATGCAGCCCGACAAAAACCACTGCCCACAGCAGCGCCAGCCCGATCAGCGTGGGCGCCACGTCAAAGCCGAATTCCACGCCTGCCAACTGGCTGCCGGCGTAATACGACAGCGGCCCGCCCACTGCGCCTAATACGGCGGCTCGCCACCAGGGGCGTGCGCTCCATGCCAGGCAATGACGCAACGTGGTGGCCAGCAGCGCCCACAGCAGCATCAGCCAAAACGGGATCAACGGCCCCGGTTCGCTGAACTGAAACACACCCAGCGCTCGCAGTAACGTGTCCAGCAGCGTGCCCGCCACAGTCACGCCAATGATCAGCGCGCCATCCTTGGCCCAAGAACTTATCCACAGCAGATGAACGGCCAGCACCGCCACGCCAATCAGCAACCAGGGGCCGTCGCCGCCCAGCACGCAGGCAAACCAGCCGCACTGGAACAGCGCGGCGTTGGCCAGGTTTTTAAGCATTGAAACGGCCGAGCAGCGGAGGGTTGATCGCCGCCGGTTTGGCCAGCAGCAACTGGGCCGTGCCGATGGTGCGCTCCATAAAGCCACCTTCGCAGTAGCACAGGTAGAACTCCCACAGCCGCAGGAAGTACTCGTCGTAGCCCAGTTCTGTCAGGCGGCCATGGGCGCGGCGAAAATTCTCATGCCACAGGCGCAGGGTTTTTGCGTAGTGCAGACCGAAGTCTTCCATGTGCAGCAAGTTCATATCGGTGTCGCGGCTGACGATCTGCAGCATGTTCTGTACCGAGGGCAGGGCGCCGCCGGGGAAGATGTAGCGCTGGATAAAATCCACGCTGCGTTTGGCTTGCTCGAAACGCTGTTCGCGGATGGTGATGGCTTGCAGCAACATCAGGCCGTCGCGCTTGAGCAACTGTGCACATTGCTTGAAGTAGGTGGGCAGAAAGCGATGACCCACAGCCTCGATCATCTCGATGGACACCAGTTTGTCGTACTCGCCCGTGAGATCGCGATAATCCCTTAGCAGCAGGGTGACCTGATCTTGCAGGCCCAACGCCTGTATGCGTTGTTCGGTGTACGCAAATTGTTCTTTGGACAGGGTCGTGGTGGTGACCTTGCAGCCATAGTGCTGCGCGGCATACAGCGCCATGCTGCCCCAGCCGGTGCCGATCTCCAGCAAATGGTCGCTGGGTTTGAGGGCAAGCTTCTGGCAGATACGCTCCAGTTTGTTCAGTTGCGCCTGTTCCAGGGTGTCGTCGGCCGTCAGAAATTGCGCCGCCGAGTACATCATGGTCGGGTCGAGGAATTGTTCGAACAGCTCATTGCCCAGGTCGTAGTGGGCGGCGATGTTTTTTTGCGAGCCCTCGCGCGTATTACGGTTGAGCCAGTGCAGGCTCTGAGTCAGCGGGCGGGCGAGGCGGGCCAAGCCACCTTCCAGCGCGTCGAGTACGTCCAGGTTGCTGACCATCACCCGCACCACGGCGGTCAGGTCCGGGCTGGTCCAGTAGCCATGGATAAACGCTTCGCCGGCGCCGATCGAACCGTTGGCCGCCACCAGGCCCCACACGGCCGGATCGACGATCTGGATTTCCCCCAACAGGTGCGCTTCCCGTGCGCCGAACACTTGGCGTTCACCGTCCTCGATCACCACCAACTGGCCATGGCGCAATTGGCTGAGTTGACGCAGCACACCCTTGCGCAGCAGCGCGGTGGTCATGCCGTTGACGTTCAGGCGGCTGGCCTTGACCGATAAGCTAGGGGATTTCATGGCGATGTTCCTTGGTATACCCGACGGCGGTGCGAGAGGCGCCATCGGCGGCCCGGTGGGAGAAAATCGGTGTGCGTTTGAGCAACAGGCGCAGGGCCTGCCAGTAAATGGCCAGGCAGGTCTTGGCGGTCATCCACGGAAAATGTCCCAGGTAGCGGTGCAGACTGGCGCGGGTCAGCGCCTCTTTGTGCAGGCTCAGGGTGGCGTCGAAGACTTTCAGCTCGCCCTGCCAGTCGGCCATATGCACGCCAAGCCGCTCGGCGGGCGGGCTGAAGCTCATGCGGTATTCCAGGTCCCGCGGCAGGAACGGCGACACATGGAACGCCTTGGCCACGGCGAAATGCTGGTGCTCGTCCGCGCCCAGGGCCTGGGCCGGCAGCACGTAGTGGTAGCGTTCGCGCCAAGGGGTGTTGGTTACTTCACACAGGATCGCGGCCAATTGCCCATCGGCCTCGAAACAGTAGAAGAAACTCACCGGATTAAAAGCCAGGCCCCAACTGCGAGCCTGGGTCAGTAGGCAGATAACGCCCTGGGGTGTGCGCCCCAGCGCCTTGCCGACTTCCTGGCGCACGGCATCGCTCAGGCTCATGCCGTGGCCGGTCAACTCACGCAGGTAATCCTGCTGGCGAAAACCGAAGGGCGCCAGGCGGCTACGCCCGGCCAGAGGAGAGAGCCCGAGCACTTGGTCTTCTTCGCTCAAATCCAGGTACAGCAGGCCGATGCGGTAGCGAAAGGCATGAGCCTTGGGCGCAAACCGGCGGTGGGCAATCCAGCCGCTGTACAGGGCGCTGTTCACAGGGTCTCTCCGAAGGTTTGCGCCACGCGCAGGGCGCTGACCACGCCGTCTTCGTGGAACCCGTTGGCCCAATAGGCACCGCAATAATGGGTATGTCGGGCGCCGTTCAGTTCTTCCCAGCGCTGCTGGGCGGCGACGGCGGCCAGGCTGTATTGCGGGTGGGCATAGGTAAAGCGCGCGAGGATCTTCAGCGGGTTGATCACCGCCGTCTGGTTGAGGCTCACGCAAAAGGTCGTGGCGCTGTCGATGCCTTGCAGGATGTTCATGTCGTAGGTCACGGCGGCCTGGGCCTGACTGTCGCCGGTCAGCCGGTAGTTCCAACTGGCCCAGGCCAGCCTGCGGTCGGGCAGCAGGCGCGTGTCGGTGTGCAGCACTACGTCGTTGTCGGCGTAGGGCAGGGCGCCGAGGATTTCCTGCTCGGCCTGGCTCGGGTCGCCGAGCAACGCCAGGGCCTGATCGCTATGGCAGGCGAACACCACCCGATCGAACGTCTCGCTACCGGCCGCGCTGTGGATAACCACACCGTCCTCGTTGCGTTCGACTTTATGCACAGGGCAGTTCAGGCGGATCCGCTCACGAAAACCGCGCGTCAGCGGTTCGATATAAGCGCTGGAGCCGCCTTCGATCACGCACCATTGCGGGCGATTGTTCACCGACAACAAGCCGTGGTTCTTGAAGAACCGTACAAAGAACTGCAACGGAAACCCCAACATGTCCGCCAGTGACATCGACCAGATCGCTGCCCCCATCGGCACGATGTAGTGACGCACGAAGCGCTCACCGTAACCGCCGGCAGTGAGGTAGTCGCCCAGGGTCATATCGGCGCTGATCCGTTGTTCTTGCAGATCCAGCGGAGCCTGGCGGTTGAAGCGCAGGATGTCGCGCAACATGCCCCAGAAGCCTGGCGAGAGGATATTGCGGCGCTGGGCGAACAGGCTGTTGAGGTTGTTGCCGTTGTACTCGAACCGGGTGCGCTCGTCGCACACCGAAAAACTCATCTCGGTGGGTTTGAACGCCACGCCGATCTGCCCCAGTAACCGAATGAAGTTGGGGTAGGTCCAGTCGTTGAACACGATAAAACCGGTGTCCACCGCGTAGGGTTGGCCCTCCACCGTCACATTGACCGTATGGGTATGCCCGCCGATGCGGTCGCCCGCTTCGAACAGGGTGATATCGTGACGGCGGCTGAGCAGATAGGCGCTGGTCAGCCCGGCGATACCGCTGCCGATAATGGCGATCTTCACAGGTCGTCCTTCTTCGGCGGTGGGCTGCGCAACATGCGTTTGCCGATGATCAATTGCGCGCGGTTGGGCAGTTTCGACAACGGCCACAAGGTGGCGATAAACAGCGCGGGGAAGGCGATCTCCAACGGGCGCTTGCTCAGCTTGGCGAAGATATGCCGCGCGGCTTTGTCGGCGGGCCAGCTCAGAGGCATCGGGAAGTCGTTGCGTTCGGTCAGGGGCGTGTCGACAAAGCCTGGGCTGATCACGGTAACGTCGATGTTCTCCGGCGACAGGCTGATGCGCAGCGATTCGAACAAGTAGCGCAGGCCGGCCTTGGACGCACCGTACGCCTCGGCACGTGGCATTGGCAGGTAAGTCACGGCGCTGGCGACGCCCACCAGGTGCGGCGTGAGCCCGGCGCGCAGCAACGGCAGGGCGGCTTCGATGCAGTAACTGCTGGCCAGCAGGTTGGTGCGCACGACGTGCTCGATGATCGATGAGTCGAACTGGCGGGCGTCCACGTATTCGCACGTGCCGGCGTTGAGGATCACTGTGTCCAGCGCACCCCACACCTGAGCGATGTGCTCGCCGATTTCGCGCACGGTCTGGCTGTTGGTCAGGTCGCCGGCCACCACCAGCACTTGGCCAGGGTAACGCTGCGCCAACGCCTCCAGCGGCTCTTTGGTGCGCGAGCTCAACGCAACCTGGGCGCCGCTGTTGAGCAGCTCCACGGCCAGCGCGGCGCCGATGCCACTGCTGGCGCCAGTCAGCCAATAACGACGAGGCGTCACTGCGTTCATCCCACTCTCCTTTTCAGCCAGCTGATCACCTTGCCCAACACGGGCAGGTGTTCGTACAGCAGTGCCCCGGCATCGAAATAATCCCGATGGCGGTACACCGTTTCACGCCACATCAGGTGTGAGCAGCCTTCCACGCGGATGACCTTGCCACTGGCCAGGCGCGGGTGGCAGAAGCTCATTTTCCAGCGCAGGTAGCCTTCGCCCTCGGCGACCTGATCGAAACCGTGGAAATCGAAGCGTAACTGGCTGACGTTGCCGTACAGCGACTCGAAATAGCGGTGCAGCGCGGTCAAGCCGTGCACTTCGTGAAGCGGATCGGTGAAGGTGATGTCCTTGCTGTACAGACTGTCGAGCAAGTGCAGGTTGTGCTTGTCCAGGGTGGCGAAGGTCTGGGCGAAACGGCGCAGGAAATCACTCATGGGCACCTCCTACCGCTTCGCGCGACGGCAGACTGCGGAACGCCGCCAGGGCGCGCTCGCGGGATTTTTTCAAATCGACAATGGCGCGCGGGTAATCCGCCACGCCAAACAGTCCGCCAACCGCGTCGGGGTTGTGGACTTCCTTTTTATTCAGCCCGGCCAGTTCCGGCAGCCAGTGCTTGATGAACACGCCTTCGCTGTCGAATTTTTCCGATTGGCTCAGCGGGCTGAAAATCCGGAAGTACGGCGCCGAGTCGGTGCCGGTGGAAGAGCTCCACTGCCAGCCGCCATTATTGGCGGCCAAGTCGCCGTCGATCAGATGGCGCATGAAGAACCGTTCGCCTTCGCGCCAATCGATCAACAGATTCTTGGTCAGGAACATCGCCACCACCATGCGCAGGCGGTTATGCATCCAGCCGGTTTCAAGCAACTGGCGCATCGCCGCGTCGATGATCGGCAGACCGGTGCGCGCCTCTTGCCAGGCCGCCAGGTCCTTGGGCGCATCGCGCCAGGCCACGGCTTCGGTTTCGGGGCGGAAGGCGCGGTGACGGGACACCCGAGGGTAGCCCACCAGAATGTGTTTGTAGAACTCACGCCACAGCAGTTCGTTGATCCAGGTGATCGCCCCGATATCGCCGCTTTCGAACTCGCCCTGATTGGTTTGCAGCGCCGCGTGCAAGCATTGGCGCGGCGAGACCACGCCGGCGGCCAGGTAGGCAGACAACTGGCTGGTGCCGGGTTTGGCCGGGAAATCGCGCTCGTCCTTGTAACAGCTGATCTGCGCATCGGCGAAGGTTTCCAGGCGGCGTCGGGCTTCGTCTTCACCGGCAGGCCAGAGGGCGCGTAGGCGTTCGCTCGGCGGTTCGAAGCCATCGACGGTGGCTGGCACGGCGTCGCTTTTGATCGCCAGTTTTGCCTGGGCCTTGGGCGTGCTCACCAGGCGCGGCAGGGCGCTGTGCAGACGGGTGTAGCAGACTTTGCGGAACTGACTGAACACCTGGAAATACGTGCCGCTTTTGGTCAGCACACTGCCGGGTTGGAAAAACAATTGATCCAGGTAGCTGTGGAAGGTCACCCCATCGGCTTCCAGCGCCGTGGCCACCGCCGCATCTCGGCGGCTTTCATGAATGCCGTATTCCTCGTTGACGTGCACCGACGCCACGCCCAACTCGCCGCACAATTGGCGGAGCACGGCGGGTGCCTGGTCCCAGGTGGCGGCGGTGCGGATCAGCAACGGGATGTTGAGTTCGCCCAAGGACCGGCTCAAGTGCCGCAGGTTACGCAGCCAGAAATCCACTTTGCACGGCGCGTCATCGTGGGCCAGCCATTGTTCGGGCGTGATCATGTACACCGCTGCCAGCGGGCCGCGCTGGCTCGCAGCGGCCAGGGCGGTATTGTCGTGAAGGCGCAAGTCGGTGCGCAGCCAGATCAGGTGCATTTAGACGAGTCCACGCTGGAGCATAAGCTGGTGGGCCGACAACGGGTCTTCGGCAAGGGACAGATCCGCAAGGTCATGGCTCAATAACGCCAGCTCGGCCTGATGAATACTCACCGTGGGGCCGACCAGCAGTGTCGGGCAATCAACACCGCCCAGTAGTTTGGCGAAGGCCGGCAGTTGCAAGGCTTTGCTCGAATACAGCAGCACGGCGCGCGGTTTGAGGTGCTCCACCGCCAGGGCCAATTCGCCGGCCGGCAGCGGCCAGTCGAACACTTCCACCGGGCAATCGGCGCTGCTGGCCAGCCAGGCGCTGAGCCACAGATGCGGCTCCAGCGGCAAGTCGGACTGGTTGATCAGCAGCAGCGGCGCACCGTGCAATTGCCGATTGTTGTGGTAAATGCGCGCGCCAAATTTGCTACGCAGCCACGACAGGAAAAACACCCGCTCCATTTGCGCGCCGAACTGGCCCTGCCAGCGTTGCTCCAGTTCCTGGATCAGCGGTAGCAGCAGTTGCTCGCACAAGGTGCGGGGCGGGTACAGCGCCATGGCCTGGTTAAAGGCATCGTCGACCCGGCGCTCGGCCAAGTCGCTGATGGCCTGCACCAGTGTTTGGCGCAGACTCTGCCATTCGTTGGCAACGCTGTCGGGGGTGATCTGGGCGGAGTCGATCAGGTTTTTCACCTGGCTGACCGGCACGCCGCGGTTAAGCCAGGTCAGGATGGTGTGGATACGTTGCACATGCTCGGCACTGAAGAGCCGATGCCCCTTGGGCGTGCGCTGCGGCACGATCAAACCGTAACGGCGTTCCCAGGCGCGCAGGGTTACGGCGTTGACGCCGGTCTGGCGCGCCACTTCACGGATCGGCAGCCAGCCGTCTTCGAGGGCTTGGGCGATGTCTTCGCCGGGTTCGTCTTGGAGGACGGCGTTCATGACGCTTTTCATGGGTTAGATCGCATTTCGCAGGCTGAGATTTTCCGGGTGCGGCTGCAAGTACGCCTGCTGCGCAATGTAGCGGTCCGGGTGTTGACGAAAGTGGTGCTTGAGCAACGTCAGTGGCACCACCAGCGGCACGATGCCGTGGCGGTATTGGCCGATGACGGTCTGCATTTCCTGTTTGTCGTCGGCGCTGATCACCTGTTTCAGGTAGCCGCTGATGTGCTGCAGCACATTGCTGTGGGTGCCGCGGGTGGCGCATTTTTTCAGGCCGGTCATCAGCTCAGTGAAGTAAACGCTGGCCAGCTCATCCAGATCGGTACTTTTATCCATCGTGCCCAACAGGTGACCGAGGCTTTTGTAGTGCTGCGGGCTGTGAGCCATCAACAAGTACTTGTACCGAGAATGAAAGGCCAGCAAGCGATGACGGCTCAAACCTTCGGCCAGCAGTGCTTGCCAGCTGGCATAGACGAATACGCGGGTGAGGAAGTTTTCCCGCAGGACCGGGTCGTTCAAGCGACCGTCTTCTTCCACCGGCAAGTTGGGGTGGCGCGCGCAAAACGCCTGGGCATAGATGCCGCGACCGCCGCCATCCACCGGTGTGCCGTTCTCGCGATACACCTTGACCCGCTCCAGGCCACAGGACGGGGACTTCTGCATAAAGATGTAACCGCACAGGTCGGTATGCTCGCGCGCCATCTGCCGGCCGTAATCGTCCAGCGGCTGGGTCACGTTGAGGGCACGGTTCACCGTGCCGACGGCTTGCGGCTGGGCAGGGTCGCCCACCAGACGGATCGGTTCACGGGGGATGCCCAGGCCGATGGCGACTTCCGGGCACAGCGGCACAAAGTCGAAATAATCGGCGAGGGTCTGGCAACAGAGCAGGGATTGTTTATGTCCGCCATTGAAGCGCACGTTCTCGCCCAGCAGGCAGGCGCTGATGGCGATCTTCGGTTTGGTGATGCTGGACATGAGCAAACCTCTGCAAAATTCCTATACAAACAAGAGTGCCTGTACAACTAAATCTCATCATAGGTTTGATGCTGTACAAGTCAAATCATTTGTATAAGTTTTTACGCTGAGATTATTGCCAGCCGATTTTCCACGCCCCGGCGTCTTGCAGGGTTTGCCACGGCAGGCGTTCACCCCGGCGCGTCATGACCGCTTGCAGCTCGATTTCCAACACGGTGCCTTCTTCGTCACGAAACAGTTCGGTGACCAGAAAATGCTTTTCCTTGTTTTGGGGGTGTGCTGCTGTCCACTTCGACAGCAGCAATTTGGCCGGGTTGATGCGGTTCATTGCAGATGCTCGATCAGCCGTCGCGCTGCTTCTTGCCCGCTGAGCCAGGCGCCTTCCACACGGCCGGACAAGCACCAGTCACCGCATACGTACAAGCCTAGGTCGGCATCGGCGAGCACGCCGAATTCATGGGCGCTGGACGGTCGCGCGTACAGCCAGCGATGCGCCAAGCTGAACGACGGCGCGGGCATGGCGCTGTGCAGCAGTTCGGCGAACGCGCCGTGCAGGTATTCGGTGACCGCTTCTTTGGACAGGTCCAGATGAGCCTTGCTCCACGCGCTGGTGGCGTGCAGCACCCAGGTGTCGAGGGTGGTGTCGCGCCCGGGCTTGCTGCGGTTGCGCGCCAGCCAGTCGAGGGGGCTGTCCTGTACGAAGCAGCCCTCCATTGGGGTGTCCAGCGGGGTGTCGAAGGCCAGGGCCACGGCCCAGGTAGGGTCCATTTTCACACCGGCGGCGACGCCCGCCAGTTTGGGCGCGGCTGCCAGCAGGGCAGTGGCCTGGGGCGCGGGCGTGGCGATGATGACATGGCTGAACGGCCCGTGATTGCCGCCGTCGGCGTCCTGCAGGTTCCAATGATGTTTGCCTTGGAACACCTCGGTGATGCGGCAGCCGAATTGCACCGGCAAATCATCCAGCAATGCGCGGGTGATCGCACTCATACGCGGTGTACCGACCCAGCGCACCTGCTCATCGGGTGAGGGGGTGAGCTGGCCGGACTTGAATTGATAAAGCTGTGGTTGCCACTGATCGACCACGCCCTGCGTCTGCCAGCGTTGCACCTCGGTGGCGAAGCGCCGGTCGCGGGCGGTGAAGTACTGGGCGCCCATGTCGAGCGCACCGGCATCGCTGCGTTTGCTGGACATGCGTCCGCCGCTGCCGCGGCTTTTATCGAAGAGTTGTACAAGGTGCCCGGCCTCTTTTAACGCTCGGGCGGCGGAAAGTCCGGCGATGCCGGTACCGATAATCGCGATGGGTAGAGTCATGGTGGGCCTCATTTACCGTTGGGTACAGGCTACGCCGAGACCAATAGCTGTACAATATTGTTTTTTGGTATAAGTTTTGGCGTACCTGAACCGTTGACGTGGCCTATGGTTAACCCTACGCCACGCCCGACTTCGAATTGATCCCTGCTTATAAAATAGACCAGTGATCGGCGGCGAACGTTACATGAGGAGCGTCCCATGCATATTTTGCTGACCGGCGGTACCGGCTTGATCGGTCGCCAACTCTGCCAACACTGGCTGGCCCAGGGTCATCGTCTGACCGTGTGGAGCCGTCATCCTGAGGAAGTGGCGTCGCTTTGCGGCCCGCAAGTACTGGGCGTTGCGCGCCTGGAAGAGGTGATCGGCGCGGTAGATGCGGTGGTCAACCTGGCCGGCGCGCCCATCGCCGACCGCCCCTGGACTCACAAGCGCAAGGCGCTGTTGTGGAGCAGCCGCATCAGTCTTACCGAAACCTTGCTGGCCTGGCTCGAAGGCCTTGAGCAGAAACCGGCAGTGCTGGTGTCCGGTTCGGCGGTGGGTTGGTACGGCGACGGCGGCGAGCGCGAATTGACCGAAGCCAGTGGCCCGGTGCAGGACGACTTCCCCAGCCAGCTGTGCATCGCCTGGGAAGAAACCGCCCAGCGCGCCGAAGCTCTGGGCATCCGCGTGGTACTGGTGCGCACTGGTCTGGTACTGGCTGCCGAGGGCGGCTTTTTGTCGCGGTTGCTGCTGCCGTTCAAACTGGGGCTGGGCGGGCCTATCGGCAATGGCCGGCAGTGGATGCCGTGGGTGCATATCCAGGATCAAATTGCCCTGATTGATTTTCTTCTGCACAAGCAAGACGCCAACGGTCCTTATAATGCGTGCGCGCCGCACCCGGTGCGTAACCGCGAGTTCGCCAAGACCCTGGGCCAAGTGTTGCATCGCCCGGCATTCATGCCCATGCCGGCCTTCGCGTTGAAGGTGGGGCTGGGCGAGTTGTCGGGGTTGTTGTTGGGCGGCCAGAAGGCCGTACCGGAGCGTTTACTGGCGGCCGGTTTCACTTTCCAGTTCACTGAGTTGCGTGCGGCTCTGGACGACTTGTCCACCCGCCTCTAGAGATAGGATGTTGCATGACGGATCACGCGTTGTTACTGGTCAACCTGGGTTCACCGGCGTCCACTTCGGTGGCCGATGTGCGCAGCTACCTCAATCAGTTTTTGATGGACCCTTATGTGATCGACTTGCCATGGCCGGTGCGACGCCTGCTGGTATCGCTGATCCTGATCAAGCGCCCAGAGCAGTCGGCCCATGCCTACGCATCGATCTGGTGGGACGAGGGCTCGCCGTTGGTGGTGCTCAGCCGTCGCCTGCAAGCGCAAATGACCGCGCAGTGGACCCAAGGCCCGGTGGAGTTGGCGATGCGTTACGGCGAGCCCTCCCTGGAAACCACCCTGACGCGCCTGGCCGCCCAGGGCATCCGCAAAGTCACGCTGGCGCCGTTGTACCCGCAGTTTGCCGACAGCACCGTGACCACGGTGATCGAAGAGGCCCAGCGCGTGGTGCGTGATAAGAAACTGGCTGTGCAGTTTTCGATCCTGCAGCCGTTCTACGATCAGCCGGAGTACATCGACGCATTGGCGGCGAGCGCGCGCCGCTATGTGGAACAGGATTACGATCACCTGCTGCTGAGTTTCCACGGCTTGCCCGAGCGCCACCTGACCAAGCTCGACCCCACCGGCCAGCATTGCTTCAAGGATGCCGACTGCTGCAAGAATGCCTCGCCTGAGGTGCTCGCCACCTGCTATCGCGCACAGTGCTTCAGTGTCGCCCGTGATTTCGCTGCGCGGCTGGGCTTGCCCGACGGTAAGTGGTCGGTGGCGTTCCAGTCGCGACTGGGTCGCGCGAAATGGATCGAACCCTACACCGAGGCCCGCCTGGAGGCGCTGGCCCAGCAAGGTGTGAAAAAACTGCTGGTGATGTGCCCGGCGTTCGTCGCCGATTGCATTGAGACCCTGGAGGAAATCGGCGACCGCGGCCGCGAGCAATTCCGCGAAGCCGGGGGCGAGGACCTGATATTGGTGCCGTGCCTGAACGATGACCCGCAGTGGGCGGCGGCGCTCAATACCCTGTGCGAGCGCGCGCCGCAGCAACTGTAGGCGCGTTACAGATTGAGGGTCAGGCTGACCGTGAGGTTGCGCGGTTCGCCGGGGTTGACCCAGTAATTGCTGTAGGAGCGCTCGTAGTACTTTTCATCGAACAGGTTGTTGAGGTTCAGGCCCACCGTCACGTTTTGCGTTGCCTTGTAATGGGCCAGCAAATCGACGGTGTGGTAGGCGGGCAGTTCAAAGCTACCGCCGGCCTCACCCGAGCGATCCCCCACATAGGTGAACGCTGCGCCCATATCCGAGCCGCGCAAGGCGCCGTCCTGGAATTCATACACACCTAATAGACTGCCGCTGCGCTTGGCCACGCCGAGAATGCGGCTGCCCGTGGGAATTGTTTTGTCACCCTTGGTCACTTCGGCGTCGATATAGGCCAAGGCGCCGATCACGCGCACCGCGTCGGTCACTTGCCCGCTCAGCTGCAGGTCGAAACCCTGGCTGCGAGCCTTGCCCATGGCGCGGTTGGTATTGGTGGCCGGGTCCAGGGCCAGCACGTTTTCCTTTTCGATATGGAACGCGGCCAGGGTGGCGCTGAGGCGGTCGTCGTACAGTTCGCTCTTGATCCCCACTTCATAACCCACGCCTTCTTCAGGCTTGAAGGTTTTACCCGTGGCGTCCAGGCCGCTATTGGGCTTGAACGAGGTTGAAGCGTTGGCGAACACGCCGACCTCGGGCGTGAGCTGATAAAGCAGCCCGGCGCGCTGGGTGAGGGCGTCGTGGGTTTGTCGACTGGTTGGGGCGTTACGAGTGAAGTCGTCGAGGGTTTGTTCGAAGTGCTCGAAGCGCGCGCCAATCATGCCGCGCAAGCGCTCGGTGAAGATGATCTGGTCCTGCAGGTTCAACGCGTGGCTTTTAGTCTGCTCGAAGAAGTCAGTGCCGGAGCGAGCGCCATTGGGTTTGGGTTGGCCGTAGACCGGATTGTAGAGGTCTATGGGGTAGCTGCCCGCGATCGCAGTCACGCGTTCGCTCTTGCGGTAGTCCTCGTATTCGGTGCCCACCAGCAATTCGTGCTGCCAACTGCCGATGTCGAACAGGCCACGCAGTTCCAGCTGGGTAATGCTGTCATGCCAGCCCATGGAGCGTTCGCGGTAACGGCGATTGAGGGTATGACCGTCGGCATTCAGCGCCCGGTTTTCCGAAGCATCGCCCCATAGGCTGCCTTGTTTGTAGTGGCTGGCCAGGCGCAGTTTCCAGGCGTCGTTGAGGTGATGTTCGAGGGTCGCTTGCAGGCGGTTGTTGTGGTTGTCGATATCGCCGTCGTTGGGCTCGCCGAGGAACGTGCGGCGCGATACGCCGGGAGCGTCGATGGTGCCGCGGTCGAAGGTAGAGCTGTGGCGCACGAATTCACTTTCCACCAGCAGGGTGGTATCCGGGTCCAATTGCCAGCTGAACGACGGCGCGACAAACACCCGCTTGCTGCCGACGTGATCGCGGAAACTGTGGTTGTCTTCCACCGCCAGGTTGACCCTCGACAGCACGTTGCCTTCGCTGTCTAGTGGGGTGTTGACGTCCAGTGCGGTGCGATAACGATCCCAACTGCCTGCGCTGGCTTGCAGGGTGGTGAAGGCCTCGGGTTGAGGTTTTTTGGTGACGATATTCACCGTGCCGCCGGGATCGCCGCGCCCGTAGAGGCTGGCGGCAGGGCCCTTGAGCACCTCGATGCGTTCGATATTGGCGGTGTCCGGCGTGCTCGGGTAGCCACGGTTGGCGCTGAAGCCATCCTGGTAGAACTCCGAAGTGGTGAAACCGCGCACGCTGTATTCGTACAGGGTCAGGCCGCCGAAGTTGTTTTGCTTGGACACCCCTCCGGCGAATTCCAGCGCGCGTTCCACGTTGGTACTGCCCAGGTCTTTGAGCACCGTGGCGGGAATCACGCTGATGGACTGTGGGATGTCACGCAGAGCCGTGTCGGTTTTGGTCGCGCTGGCGGATCGGGTGGCGCGGTAGCCCGTGACCGGGCCGGTGGCGGATTCATAAGCGTCGGTCGTGACGCTGATAGCTTCCAGTTCCAGGCGGTTGTCTTCGGCGAAGGCAGGGTCCAGCAGCAATCCCAGGGCCAGACCGGCCATGGGAGCGATTTTTCGAGACGGCATGAGAGAGCGTTCCAATGATTTAATTGAAACAATATAACATGCCTAATGAGAATGAATCGCTATGAGATGTCAGCTGGCAAGCGCCCGCGAACGGGCACCTGGGTGCGGCCGGTTATTCCTCTTCTTTTACCGGGGCTGGCGGTGGGCGCAGGCCGATCTCGGCTGACAACTTGATCTCTTTGCCATTGCGCATGACCTGAATTGCGACTTTATCCGTCGGTTTGATTCGCGCCACTTGGTTCATCGACTTGCGTCCGTCGCCGGCCGGTTCGCCGTTGATGCTCAGAATCACGTCACCCAATTGCAGGCCGGCCTTCTGCGCCGGGCCATCGCGGAAGATCCCCGCCACCACGATGCCTGGGCGCCCAGTCAGGCCGAACGATTCGGCCAGCTCTTTGGTCAACGGTTGCACTTCGATGCCCAGCCAGCCGCGAATTACCTGGCCGTGCTCGATGATCGACTTCATCACTTCCATCGCCAGCTTCACCGGGATCGCAAATCCGATGCCTTGCGAACCACCGGACTTGGAGAAAATCGCCGTGTTAATGCCGGTCAGGTTGCCATTGGCATCCACCAGGGCGCCGCCTGAGTTGCCCGGGTTGATCGCGGCATCGGTCTGGATAAAGTCTTCGTAGCTGTTAAGACCCAGTTGGTTACGCCCGGTGGCACTGATGATGCCCATGGTCACCGTCTGGCCAACCCCGAACGGGTTGCCGATGGCCAGTGCGACATCACCCACGCGCAAGCCATCGGAACGGCCGAGGGTGATCGACGGCAGGTTCTTCAAGTCGATCTTCAGCACCGCCAGGTCCGTTTCCGGGTCACTGCCCACCACTCGGGCCAGGGTTTCGCGGCCGTCACGCAGGGCCACCACAATCTGATCGGCGCCACTGGTCACATGGTTGTTGGTGAGGATGTAGCCCTCAGGGCTCATGATCACCCCGGAACCCAGGCTGGACTCCATGCGCCGCTGCTTGGGCCCGTTGTCACCGAAATAGCGGCGGAATTGCGGGTCTTCAAACAGCGGATGCGCCGGTTTGTTGATGACTTTGGTGGTGTACAGGTTGACCACCGCCGGGGCGGCGATCACCACTGCGTCGGCGTAGGTCACCGGGCCTTGCACCACCGTGGTGGTCTGTGGGGCCTGTTGCAGGTTCACATCAAGGCTGGGTAAGCCCACCCACTGAGGGAAACGCTGAATGATCAGCATCGCGATCAGCACGCCGGCCAGCAATGGCCATCCAAAAAAACGCAGCGCCTTGAGCATCAAGTAAGTCCTGACAGGTTGCAGGGGGCGGGGGAGCGCCCATAATGTCGCGCATTATACGAGGCTGAGCGCGCCTCTGAACGGGATATTTAGGAGACTTTCATGGCCGTCCCCCTTACCACCCTCGTCGAGGAAGCCGACCGCTACCTCGGCAGTGCAAAAATTGCCGATTACTGCCCCAATGGCCTACAGGTCGAGGGTCGTCCGCAGGTGATGCGCATCGTCAGCGGCGTGACCGCCAGCCAGGCGCTGCTGGACGCCGCCGTCGAAGCCCAGGCCGACCTGGTGCTGGTGCACCACGGTTACTTCTGGAAAGGCGAAAACCCGTGCATCACCGGCATGAAGCAGCGTCGTCTGAAAACCCTGCTCAAGCACGACATTAGCCTGCTGGCCTACCACCTGCCGCTGGACCTGCACCCCGACGTCGGCAATAACGTGCAGCTGGCGCGCCAGTTGGATATCACCGTCGAAGGCCCGCTGGACCCGGACAACCTCAAGGTCGTCGGCCTGGTGGGCTCCCTCGCCGAGCCGCTATCCCCCCGCGATTTCGCTCGCCGCGTGCAGGACGTGATGGGCCGCGAGCCTTTGCTGATCGAAGGCAGCGAGATGATCCGGCGCGTCGGCTGGTGCACCGGCGGCGGCCAGGGCTATATCGACCAGGCGATTGCCGCGGGTGTCGACCTGTTCCTCAGCGGCGAAGCCTCCGAGCAGACCTTTCACAGCGCCCGCGAAAACGACATCAGTTTCATCGCCGCCGGCCATCACGCCACCGAGCGCTACGGTGTGCAGGCGCTGGGCGATTACCTGGCGCGGCGCTTTGCCCTGGAACATCTATTCATCGATTGCCCCAACCCGATCTGAACCACAACGCTGACCAGGATGGGGGAGGGGATGCCTGCTTTCACACAAACCTGACGGCATATTGATATATCGTTTCGGTCTAGCTGGCGCCCTAAATAGAAGAAGTTGCTGTGCTAGCATGCCTCGCTCGAACACGGCCCGCTGGCCGTCCATAAGATCGTTTTTCCGTGAGTAACCATGGTCGACAAACTGACGCATCTGAAACAGCTGGAGGCGGAAAGCATCCACATCATCCGCGAGGTCGCCGCCGAGTTCGACAACCCGGTGATGCTCTACTCGATCGGTAAAGACTCTGCCGTGATGCTGCACCTGGCACGCAAGGCGTTTTTTCCGGGCAAGCTGCCCTTCCCGGTGATGCACGTCGACACCCGCTGGAAATTCCAGGAGATGTACAAGTTCCGCGACAAGATGGTCGAAGAACTGGGCCTGGACCTGATCACCCACGTCAACCCGGACGGTGTGGCGCAGGGCATCAACCCATTCACCCACGGCAGCGCCAAGCACACCGACATCATGAAGACCGAGGGCCTCAAGCAGGCTCTGGACAAGCATGGTTTCGACGCAGCATTCGGCGGCGCCCGTCGCGATGAAGAGAAATCCCGCGCCAAAGAGCGTGTGTACTCGTTCCGCGACAGCAAACACCGCTGGGACCCGAAGAACCAGCGTCCGGAGCTGTGGAACGTCTACAACGGCAACGTCAACAAGGGCGAGTCGATCCGCGTGTTCCCGCTGTCCAACTGGACCGAGCTGGACATCTGGCAGTACATCTACCTGGAAGGTATCCCGATCGTGCCGTTGTACTTCGCTGCTGAACGTGAAGTGATCGAGAAGAACGGCACGTTGATCATGATCGACGACGACCGCATCCTCGAACATTTGTCCGACGAAGACAAAGCCCGCATCGTCAAAAAGAAAGTACGTTTCCGTACCCTTGGCTGCTACCCGTTGACGGGCGCGGTGGAGTCCGAAGCCGAGACGCTGACGGACATCATTCAGGAAATGCTCCTGACGCGAACTTCCGAGCGCCAGGGCCGGGTCATCGACCATGATGGCGCCGGCTCTATGGAAGATAAAAAACGTCAGGGTTATTTCTAAGGGGTTGTCATGTCGCACGCATCTGATTTGATCAGCGAGGACATCCTCGCCTACCTGGGCCAGCACGAGCGCAAGGAAATGTTGCGCTTCCTGACCTGTGGCAACGTCGACGACGGCAAGAGCACCCTGATCGGGCGCCTGCTGCACGACTCCAAGATGATCTACGAAGATCACCTGGAAGCCATTACCCGCGATTCGAAGAAGTCCGGCACCACCGGTGACGACATCGACCTGGCCTTGCTGGTCGACGGCTTGCAGGCCGAGCGTGAGCAGGGCATCACCATTGATGTGGCCTACCGCTACTTCTCCACCGCCAAGCGCAAATTCATCATCGCCGACACACCCGGCCATGAGCAGTACACCCGCAACATGGCCACCGGTGCGTCCACCTGTGACCTGGCGATCATCCTGATCGACGCACGCTACGGTGTGCAGACCCAGACCCGTCGCCACAGCTATATCGCCTCGTTGCTGGGCATCAAGCACATCGTGATTGCCGTCAACAAGATGGACATCAACGGCTTCGACCAAAGCGTGTTCGAGGCGATCAAGGCCGATTACCTGAAGTTCGCCGAAGGCATCGCGTTCAAGCCGAGCACCATGGCGTTCGTGCCGATGTCGGCGCTCAAGGGCGACAACGTGGTCAACAAGAGCGAGCGTTCGCCTTGGTACACCGGCCAGTCGTTGATGGAGATCCTCGAAACCGTCGAGATCGCCAACGACCGCAACTACACCGACCTGCGTTTCCCGGTGCAGTACGTCAACCGTCCGAACCTGAACTTCCGTGGGTTTGCCGGCACCCTGGCCAGCGGCATCGTGCACAAGGGCGACGAAGTCGTGGTGCTGCCGTCGGGCAAGAGCAGTCGCGTCAAATCCATCGTCACGTTTGAAGGTGAGCTGGAACACGCCGGCCCAGGCCAGGCTGTGACCCTGACCATGGAAGACGAAATCGATATCTCCCGTGGCGACCTGCTGGTGCATGCCGATAACGTGCCGCAAGTGGCCGACGCGTTCGACGCCATGCTGGTGTGGATGGCCGAAGAGCCGATGCTGCCGGGTAAAAAATACGACATCAAGCGCGCCACCAGCTATGTGCCCGGTTCCATCACCAGCATCGTGCACCGCGTGGACGTGAACACCCTGGCCGAAGGCCCGGCGAGTTCGTTGCAGTTGAATGAGATCGGCCGGGTCAAGGTCAGCCTCGACGCCGCCATCGCGCTGGACGGTTACGACAGCAACCGCACCACCGGCGCCTTTATCGTCATCGATCGCCTGACCAATGGCACCGTGGCGGCCGGCATGATCATCGCGCCGCCGGTCAGCCATGGCAGTGCGTCGCACCACGGCAAGTTGGCCCATGTGGCAACCGAAGAGCGCGCCATACGCTTCGGCCAGCAACCGGCTACCGTGTTGTTCAGCGGTTTGTCGGGCGCCGGTAAGAGCACCCTGGCCTATGCGGTCGAGCGCAAGCTGTTCGATATGGGCCGCGCGGTGTTCGTGCTGGATGGCCAAAACCTGCGTCACGACCTCAACAAAGGGCTGCCGCAGGATCGCGCCGGGCGTACTGAAAACTGGCGGCGCGCGGCTCACGTTGCGCGTCAGTTCAACGAAGCCGGCCTGCTGACCCTTGCCGCGTTCGTCGCACCGGATGCCGAAGGTCGCGAACAAGCCAAGGCGCTGATCGGCAGCGATCGCCTGTTGACGGTCTACGTGCAAGCATCGCCGCTGGTGTGCGCCGAGCGTGACCCGCAAGGTCTGTACGCCGCCGGTGGGGATAACATCCCGGGCGAATCCTTCCCGTACGACGTGCCGTTGAACGCCGATCTGGTAATCGACACCCAGGCCCTATCGCTGGAAGAGAGCGTCAAGCAAGTGCTGGAGCTGTTGCGCCAGCGCGGCGCGATCTAAACTTCGCGCAATCAAATGTGGGAGGGGGCTTGCCCCCGATAGCGATGCACCAGTGACAGATGTACTGACTGACGCACTGCTATCGAGGGCAAGCCCTCTCCCACCTTTTGATTATCGTTTGCCTGGGAAGTCTTTATGTAGCTTGTCCAGTAACGCATCCTTCTCTTCCCACAGCTGATTGATCCACCCCTGGAACGCCAGCCGATACTCTCCATCCTGCTCATAATTCCTGCCGATAAACTCGACCGGGATCTGCACCTCGTCAAACTGCACCACCACGTCATTCACCTTCCCGCATAGCAAGTCCCAGTACCCAGGGCGCCCGGCGGGGTAGTGGATGGTTACGTTCACCAGTGACTTCAATTGCTCGCCCATGGCATCCAGTACAAATGCGATACCGCCGGCCTTGGGTTTGAGCAGGTAGCGAAACGGCGAGTTCTGCTGTGCGTGTTTGGCTGGCGTAAACCGCGTGCCCTCGGCGAAGTTGAAGATGCCCACCGGGTTGTCGCGAAATTTCTCACAGGTCTTGCGAGTGGTTTCCAGATCCTTGCCTTTCTTCTCCGGGTGTTTTTCCAAGTAGGCCTTGGTGTAACGCTTCATGAATGGAAAGCCCAGGGCCCACCACGCCAGTCCAATCACCGGCACCCAGATCAGTTCCTGTTTGAGGAAGAACTTCAGTGGGCGAATCCGACGATTGAGCACGTATTGCAGCACCATGATGTCGACCCAGCTCTGGTGGTTGCTGGTCACCAGATAGGAATGCTGATAATCCAGGCCTTCAAGGCCCTTCACATGCCAGCGCGTGCGCTGAACCAGGTTCATCCAGCCCTTGTTGTTGGTCACCCAGGCCTCATGGGTATGGTTCATCAGCCACTCGCTGAACCCCTTGGCGAAGGGCAGGGCCTTGAACAGCGCCACGACAAACAGGAACGAACACAACAGGATAGTGTTCAGCGCCAGCAACAGCGAGGCGATCACCCCGCGTACGGCGGCAGGTAGAAAATCCAGCATTTAGATATCCATAGGTCGATTGGCGGCTTGGATCGCGGTCAGCGCGATGGTGTACACGATGTCGTCGACCTGGGCGCCGCGCGGCAGGTCGTTGACCGGTTTGCGCAGGCCCTGAAGCATTGGCCCCAGGCTGACGCAGTCGGCGCTGCGCTGCACCGCTTTGTGGGTGGTGTTGCCGGTGTTCAGGTCCGGGAATACAAACACCGTAGCCTTGCCAGCGACCGGGCTGTTGGGCGCCAGTTGGCGGGCCACGGTTTCGTTGGCGGCGGCGTCGTATTGCAGCGGGCCGTCGATCAGCAGTGAACTCTGTTGCTCGTGGGCGAGCAGCGTGGCTTCGCGGACTTTCTCGACTTCTTCGCCGCTGGCCGAATCGCCGCTGGAGTAACTGATCATCGCCACCCGTGGCGTGATGCCGAACGCCTGCGCCGAGTCGGCGCTCTGCAGGGCGATTTCCGCCAGTTCGGCGGCGCTCGGGTGCGGGTTCATCACACAGTCGCCGTACACCAACACCTGCTCGGGAAACAGCATGAAGAACACCGACGACACCAGCGTGCAACCTGGTGCGGTTTTAATCAGTTGCAAGGCCGGGCGGATGGTATTGGCGGTGGAGTGGATGACGCCGGACACCAGCCCGTCGACTTCATCCAGGGCCAGCATCATGGTGGCGATCACCACGGTGTCTTCCAATTGCTGCTCGGCCATTGGCGCATTGAGGCTCTTGCTCTTGCGCAGCGCCACCATGGGTTCGACATACCGCTCGCGGATCAGGTCCGGGTCGAGAATCTCCAGCCCTTCGGGCAGCTCGATGCCTTGGGCGCGGGCCACGGCTTCGACGTCCGCCGGTTTGGCCAACAGCACGCAGCGCGCAATGCCTCGGGCCTGGCAGATAGCGGCGGCCTGTACGGTCAGCGGCTCGCTGCCTTCGGGCAAAACGATGCGCTTGTTGGCGGCCTGGGCGCGCTGGATCAATTGGTAGCGGAACACCGCCGGCGACAGGCGCATCTCCCGCGGCGTGCCGCAGCGTTGGTGCAGCCAACGCGCATCGAGATGGCTGGCGACGAAATCGGTAATGATCTCGGCGCGCTCGCGGTCATCGATGGGGATTTCCTTGTTCAGGTTGTTGAGCAGGTTGGCGGTTTCGTAGGAGCCGGTACTCACCGACAGCACCGGCAGCCCGGCCTGGAAGGCGCCGCGGCACAGGTCCATGATGCGCGGGTCGGGCAGGGTGTCGCTGGTCAGCAGCAACCCGGCCAGGGGTACGCCATTGATGGCGGCCAGGCTGACGGCCAGGATAATGTCGTCGCGGTCGCCGGGGGTCACCACCAACACGCCGGGCTTGAGCAGTTCCACGGTGTTACGCATGGTGCGGGCGCAGATGATGATGCGAGTCATGCGCCGGGTTTCGTAATCGCCGGCGTTGAGGATCTGCGCACCCATCAGGTCGGCGACGTCGCGGGTACGTGGCGCGTTAAGTTCTGGCTGATAGGGAATGCAGCCCAGCAGACGGAAATCACCGCTGCGCAACAGCGGCGAATGCTCTTTCAGGCGCGCCGAGAAGGCCTCCATGCTTTCCTCGGTGCGTACTTTGTTGAGGATCACCCCCAGCACTTTCGGGTCTTTCGGCCCGCCGAACAGTTGCGCCTGCAACTCCACGCGGCCGGACAGCTCGGTGAGCACTTCGTTTTCCGGGGCGGACACCAGGATCACTTCCGCGTCGAGGCTCTTGGCCAAGTGCAGGTTGACCCGTGCGGCATAGCTGGCGCTGCGGGTCGGCACCATGCCTTCGACGATGAGCACGTCTTTGCCCACGGCAGCCTGCTGGTACAAAGTGATGATTTCTTCCAGCAGCTCATCGAGCTGGCCGTCGCCGAGCATCCGCTCTACGTGGGCCAGGCCCAACGGCTGTGGCGGCTTGAGGCCGTGGGTACGCGCGACCAGTTCGGTGGAGCGTTCGGGGCCGGTGTCGCCGGGGTGGGGTTGGGCAATTGGCTTGAAGAAGCCGACTTTCAGCCCGGCTCGTTCGAGGGTGCGCACCAGCCCGAGGCTGATGGAGGTCAGACCCACACCAAAATCGGTGGGCGCGATAAAAAAAGTCTGCATGCGAATTCTCTGGAGGTGCATGGCTTCGGTGGCGCTCTATGACTGAGGGCCTGCCGGGAATCAGGTGCCAAGGTTATCGCTATTCGTGGGCTTGCGCACACCAGCCGCAGGCAAAGCGCTGGCCTATTTTTTCACTGCGTTGCTGCGGGTCCAGTACCCAGGCGCGGGATTGCCAAGGCGGCTGGTGGCGCAGGTGCTGGGTGTGGCCGCAGGACAGCTCGGCCACCCAGTGCGCGCTGTCGTCCTGATGGAACGCGACGATGTAGGATGCCGTTGATCGGCCCCGTCCGTCCGGGTTCTGTTCGCTTTCGGGCAAATCCTTGTTTAGACTTGTCCGTTCTTCATTCTTATGCAAAAGGTCTCGCCCCATGACGATCGCCGCTAACAAGGCTGTCTCCATCGACTATACCCTCACCAACGACGCTGGTGAGGTCATCGACAGCTCAGCCGGCGGCGCGCCGCTGGTCTACCTGCATGGCGCAGGCAACATCATTCCTGGCCTGGAAAAGGCCCTGGAAGGCAAAGTAGTTGGTGATGAGCTGACCGTTGCCGTGGAACCTGAAGATGCCTACGGCGAATATTCCGCCGAACTGGTCAGCACCCTGAGCCGCAGCATGTTCGAAGGTGTTGATGAGTTGGAAGTGGGCATGCAGTTCCACGCTTCGGCGCCGGACGGCCAAATGCAGATCGTCACTATCCGTGACCTGGACGGCGACGACGTTACCGTCGACGGCAACCATCCCCTGGCTGGCCAGCGCCTGAACTTTCAAGTGAAGATCGTTGCCATCCGCGACGCTTCCCAGGAAGAAGTGGCCCACGGCCACGTCCACGGTGAAGGCGGTCATCACCATTGATCGTGGTTTGATCAATAGGTAGCAAAACGCCCCGACTGGTTCGGGGCGTTTTTTTGCCTGCATTTTTTGGTTGACCGGTTTCCAGTGGTGAGCGGGCTTTTTGTGGTGAGCGGGCTTGCCCCGCGCCGGGGCGCGAAGCGGCCCTAAAACCTGAGATTGGGTTCTGTCTGGAGGAACGCGTTGAATGTATTGGGGCTGCTGCGCAGCCCAGCGCGGGGCAAGCCCGCTCACCACAAAAAAGCCGCACATCCCGCAGGGGGGGATTTTCAGGCCCCAACAAAAATGCCCCGGACCTTTCGGTACGGGGCATTTCTTAACTGTTACGCAACCTGGGTTGCGTTGCAGTCGTTACCACTTAGGCTGCTGCAGCAACGCTCAGAGCCTTGATGTGGCCATTCAGGCGGCTCTTATGACGAGCGGCCTTGTTCTTGTGGATGATGCCTTTATCGGCCATACGGTCGATAACTGGCACAGCCAGAACGTAAGCAGCTTGAGCTTTTTCAGCGTCTTTGGTGTCGATGGCTTTAACTACATTCTTGATGTAGGTACGAACCATGGAACGCAGGCTGGCGTTGTGGCTGCGACGCTTCTCAGCCTGTTTTGCACGTTTTTTGGCGGAAGGTGTGTTGGCCACCGTCGAGCTCCTCGAAAGACTTTTTAGGAAATAGCAAACAAAATAGGCCGCGAATCATGCCGATGACTTGATGGGTTGTCAAGGGCGGCTGATGCGAACTGCTGAGCGGTCGATCTGAAGAGGCGGGTGATTTATTTCCGGCGCTTGACCTGTAAACTCGCGAGCTTTGGCTCTGTGCTGTTGCAGGCGCGCAGTATCGCATAAGTAGGCGCACAGTTCGCCTGCTCTTTATCTATAGGCGCAAACTCTTTCGATGAATCTGCTCAAATCGCTGGCCGCCGTCAGCTCTATCACGATGATTTCCCGGGTTCTGGGGTTTGTGCGTGACACCCTGCTAGCGCGCATCTTTGGCGCCAGTATGGCCACGGATGCCTTCTTTATCGCCTTCAAATTGCCCAACCTGCTGCGGCGTATCTTCGCCGAGGGCGCCTTTTCACAGGCGTTCGTGCCGATTCTGGCGGAGTACAAGACCCAGCAGGGCGAAGAAGCGACGCGTACTTTTATCGCCTATGTTTCCGGGCTGCTCACCCTGGTACTGATGCTGGTGACTGCCCTGGGCATGCTGGCCGCTCCCTGGGTGATCTGGGCCACGGCGCCCGGCTTTGCCAATACCCCGGAAAAATTTGCGCTGACCACCGACCTGTTGCGCGTGACCTTTCCTTATATATTGCTGATCTCCCTGTCGTCCCTGGCCGGGGCGATCCTCAATACCTGGAACCGTTTCTCGGTGCCGGCCTTCGTGCCGACCCTGCTGAACGTGAGCATGATCATCTTTGCGCTGTTCCTCACGCCGTACTTCGATCCGCCGGTGATGGCGCTGGGCTGGGCGGTGCTGGCCGGCGGCCTGGCGCAATTGCTTTACCAACTGCCGCATTTGAAGAAGATCGGCATGCTGGTACTGCCGCGCCTGAACCTCAAGGACACCGGTGTTTGGCGTGTCATGCGCAATATGTTGCCGGCGATCCTTGGTGTATCGGTCAGTCAGATCTCGCTGATCATCAATACTGCGTTCGCCTCCCTGCTGGTGTCCGGCTCGGTGTCGTGGATGTACTACGCCGACCGCCTGATGGAATTGCCTTCCGGGGTGCTGGGGGTGGCGCTCGGCACGATCTTGCTGCCGACCCTGGCGCGCACCTACGCCAGTAAGGATCGCCAGGAGTATTCGCGCATTCTCGATTGGGGCTTGCGCCTGTGCTTTGTGCTGGTGCTGCCCTGTTCACTGGCGCTGGGGATTCTGGCCGAGCCGTTGACGGTCTCGTTGTTCCAATATGGTCAGTTCGACGCCCATGACGCCCAGATGACCCAACACGCGCTGATCGCCTACTCCGTCGGCCTGCTCGGCATCATCGTGATCAAAGTGCTGGCGCCGGGCTTCTATGCTCAGCAGAACATCCGCACGCCGGTGAAAATCGCAATCTTCACCCTGATCGTCACGCAACTGCTCAACTTGCTGTTTATCGGCCCGCTGGCCCATGCCGGCTTGGCCTTGGCAATCAGTGCCGGCGCCTGCATCAATGCCGGCCTGCTGTTCTATCAACTGCGCAAGCAGCAGATGTTTCAGCCGCAGCCGGGCTGGGGGATATTCGCGATCAAATTGCTGGTGGCGGTAGGGGCGATGTCCGCCGTGCTGCTTGGCTTGATGCACATAATGCCCGCCTGGGATCAGGGCCATATGCTGGAGCGCTTTATGCGACTGGGTGTACTGGTGATCGCTGGTGTGGTGGTGTACTTCGGAATGTTGCTGCTGCAAGGTTTCCGGCTGCGGGATTTCAATCGCAAGTCACTGAATTAGAGAGTTTGCCGCGATAAAACCGGTGTTTTATCGATTCGACCCATTTGGCCTGCGCTGTTGCCTGTCGTCCGGGGCAGTGTGTGGTTATAATCGACCACTTTATGAGCAAGAAGCGCGTTATGCAGCTGGTTCGAGGTCTCCACAACCTGCGCCCCCAGCATCGGGGCTGCGTCGCCACTATTGGCAACTTTGACGGTGTTCACCGTGGCCACCAGGCTATCCTGGCCAGGCTGCGCGAGCGTGCGGTCGAGTTGGGCGTGCCCAGCTGCGTGGTGATTTTTGAGCCCCAGCCGCGGGAGTTTTTCTCCCCTGAGACCGCGCCAGCTCGCCTGGCACGCCTGCGCGATAAACTGCAATTGCTGGCCGAAGAAGGTGTGGACCGCGTCCTCTGCCTGGCCTTCAACCAGCGTTTGCAAAGCCTCAGTGCCGCCGAGTTCGTCGACCGCATCCTGGTCGATGGCCTGGGTGTACAGCACCTGGAGGTCGGTGACGACTTCCGTTTCGGCTGCGATCGCGTCGGCGATTTCGAGTTTCTGCAACAGGCCGGCGTCAGCCAGGGGTTTACCGTCGAAGCTGCGCAAACCGTCGAACTGGATGGCCTGCGCGTGAGCAGTACCCAGGTGCGTAATGCCTTGGCCGCTGCCGACTTCGCGTTGGCCGAGCGTTTGCTCGGTCGCCCGTTCCGCATCGCCGGGCGGGTACTGCACGGCCAGAAGCTGGCGCGCCAATTGGGCACGCCGACTGCCAACGTGCAACTTAAGCGCCGCCGTGTGCCGCTGACCGGGGTTTATCTGGTCAGCGTCGACATCGACGGTCAATCGTGGTCCGGAGTCGCCAACATAGGCGTCAGGCCCACGGTTGCAGGTGATGGCAAGGCCCACCTGGAAGTTCATCTTTTGGATTTTGCCGGTGATCTGTATGACCGGCGTTTGACGGTGGTTTTCCACCAGAAGCTGCGTGAAGAGCAGCGTTTCGCCTCGCTTGAGGCGTTGAAAACGGCGATCAATGCGGATGTCGCCGCCGCCCGTGCACTAGCCGCACCTAGCGCCCATCGCTAACCGAAGAGCCTTAAATGACCGACTATAAAGCCACGCTAAACCTTCCGGACACCGCCTTCCCAATGAAGGCCGGCCTGCCACAGCGCGAACCGCAGATCCTGCAGCGCTGGGACAGTATTGGCCTGTACGGAAAGTTGCGCGAAATTGGCAAGGATCGTCCGAAATTCGTCCTGCACGACGGCCCTCCTTATGCCAATGGCACGATTCATATCGGTCATGCGCTGAACAAGATCCTCAAGGACATGATCATCCGTTCGAAAACCCTTTCGGGTTTCGACGCACCTTATGTTCCAGGTTGGGACTGCCACGGCCTGCCGATCGAACACAAAGTCGAAGTGACCCACGGCAAGAACCTGGGTGCCGACAAGACGCGCGAATTGTGCCGTGCGTACGCTACCGAGCAGATCGAAGGGCAGAAGTCCGAGTTTATCCGCCTGGGCGTGTTGGGCGACTGGGCCAACCCGTACAAAACCATGAACTTCAAGAACGAGGCCGGTGAAATCCGCGCCTTGGCCGAAATCGTCAAGGGCGGTTTCGTGTTCAAGGGCCTCAAGCCCGTGAACTGGTGCTTCGACTGCGGCTCGGCCTTGGCGGAAGCGGAAGTCGAGTACGAGGACAAGAAGTCCTCGACCATCGACGTAGCCTTCCCGATCGCCGACGAGGCCAAGCTGGCCGATGCGTTCGGCCTGGCCAGCCTGGCCAAGCCGGCGGCCATTGTGATCTGGACCACCACCCCGTGGACGATCCCCGCCAACCAGGCGTTGAACGTGCACCCGGAATTCACCTACGCCCTGGTGGACGTCGGTGATCGCCTGCTGGTACTGGCCGAGGAAATGGTCGAGGCCTGCCTGGCGCGCTACGAGTTGCAAGGTTCGGTGATCGCCACCACCACAGGTTCGGCGCTGGAATTGATCAACTTCCGTCATCCGTTCTATGACCGTCTGTCGCCGGTGTACCTGGCCGATTACGTCGAGCTGGGCTCGGGTACGGGCGTGGTTCACTGCTCGCCCGCCTACGGCGTCGACGACTTTGTGATCTGCAAGAAGTACGGCCTGGTCAACGATGACATCATCAATCCAGTGCAAAGCAACGGCGTCTATGTACCGTCGCTGGAGTTCTTCGGTGGCCAATTCATCTTTAAAGCTGACAAGGCCATCATCGACAAGCTGCGCGAAGTTGGCGCGCTTATGCAGACCGCGACTATCCAGCACAGCTACATGCACTGCTGGCGCCACAAGACCCCGCTGATCTACCGCGCCACCGCGCAGTGGTTTATCGGCATGGACAAACAACCGGTTGCCGGCGACACCCTGCGCAATCGTGCTCTCAAGGCCATCGAAGACACCGGCTTTATCCCGGCCTGGGGCCAGGCGCGCCTGCACTCGATGATCGCCAACCGTCCGGACTGGTGCATCTCCCGTCAGCGCAACTGGGGCGTGCCGATCCCGTTCTTCCTCAACAAGGAAAGCGGCGAGCTGCACCCGCGTACCGTCGAACTGATGGAAGAAGTGGCCCGGCGCGTTGAACAGGAAGGCATCGAAGCCTGGTTCAAACTGGACGCCGCCGAGCTGCTGGGCGACGAAGCGCCGCTGTACGACAAGATCAGCGACACACTCGATGTCTGGTTCGACTCGGGCACCACGCACTGGCACGTATTGCGCGGCTCGCATCCGATGGGCCACCAGAGCGGCCCGCGCGCCGACCTGTACCTGGAAGGCTCAGACCAACACCGTGGCTGGTTCCACTCGTCGCTGCTCACCGGTTGCGCCATCGACGACCACGCGCCTTACCGCGAACTGCTGACCCATGGTTTCACCGTCGACGAAAACGGCCGCAAGATGTCCAAGTCCCTGGGCAACGTGATCGCGCCGCAGAAAGTCAACGACACCCTGGGTGCCGACATCATGCGTCTGTGGGTGGCTTCTACCGACTATTCCGGCGAAATGGCCGTGTCGGAGCAGATCCTGCAGCGCAGCGCCGATGCCTACCGCCGTATCCGTAATACCGCACGCTTCCTGCTGTCGAACCTGAGCGGTTTCAACCCGGCCACCGACATCCTGCCGGCCGAAGACATGCTCGCCCTGGACCGTTGGGCCGTGGACCGTACCCTGTTGCTGCAACGCGAGTTGCAGGAACACTACGGCGAATACCGTTTCTGGAACGTCTACTCGAAGATCCACAACTTCTGTGTGCAGGAGTTGGGCGGTTTCTATCTCGACATCATCAAGGACCGCCAGTACACCACCGGCGCCAACAGCAAGGCGCGCCGTTCGGCGCAGACCGCGCTGTACCACATCTCCGAGGCGCTGGTGCGCTGGATCGCACCGATCCTGGCCTTCACCGCCGACGAACTGTGGGAGTACCTGCCAGGCGAGCGTAACGAGTCCGTAATGCTCAACACCTGGTACGAAGGCCTGACCGAATTGCCGGCCGACTTCGAGCTGGGCCGCGAGTATTGGGAAGGTGTGATGGCCGTCAAGGCTGCGGTGAACAAGGAGTTGGAGGTTCAGCGCGCGGCCAAGGCAGTTGGTGGCAACCTGCAAGCCGAAGTTACCCTGTTTGCCGAGGAAGGTCTGACCGCCGACCTGGCCAAACTGAGCAACGAGCTGCGCTTCGTGTTGATCACATCCACCGCGACCCTGGCGCCTTTCGCCCAGGCACCGGCGGATGCCGTGGCGACCGAAGTGCCGGGCCTGAAGCTCAAAGTGGTTAAGTCGGCGTTCGCCAAGTGCGCCCGTTGCTGGCACTGCCGTGAAGATGTCGGTGTGAACCCTCAGCATCCTGAAATCTGCGGTCGCTGCGTCGACAACATCAGCGGTGCCGGTGAGGTTCGCCACTATGCCTAACGCCGGCCGTTTCGGACGTCTGGGCTGGCTTGTCTTGAGTTTGCTGGTCCTGATCATCGACCAGGTCAGCAAGGCTCACTTCGAAAGCTCCCTGGAAATGTTCCAGCAGATCGTGGTGATCCCGGACTACTTCAGCTGGACACTGGCTTACAACACCGGTGCGGCGTTCAGCTTCCTTGCCGACAGTGGCGGTTGGCAGCGTTGGCTGTTTGCCCTGATCGCGGTAGTGGTCAGCGCGGTGCTGGTGGTCTGGCTCAAGCGCCTGGGTCGCGATGACACCTGGCTGGCTGTGGCCTTGGCCCTGGTGTTGGGCGGCGCGTTGGGTAACCTGTACGACCGCATTGCCCTGGGCCATGTGATCGACTTCATCCTGGTGCACTGGCAGAACCGTCATTACTTCCCAGCATTCAACTTTGCCGACAGCGCGATCACCGTCGGTGCAATCATGTTGGCGCTGGATATGTTTAAAAGTAAGAAAACCGGAGAGACCGTCAATGACTGATCAGGTATTGGCTGAGCAACGCATCGGCCAGAACACGGAAGTCACTTTGCATTTCGCACTGCGCCTGGAAAACGGCGACACGGTCGACAGCACGTTCGATAAGGCCCCGGCCACCTTCAAAGTCGGCGACGGCAACCTGCTGCCGGGTTTCGAGGCCGCCTTGTTCGGTTTCAAGGCTGGCGACAAGCGCACCCTGCAGATCCAGCCGGAAAATGCGTTTGGCCAGCCCAATCCGCAGAATGTGCAGATCATCCCGCGTTCGCAGTTCCAGGACATGGAGCTGTCTGAAGGCCTGCTGGTGATTTTCAACGATGCGGCCAATACAGAACTGCCAGGGGTGGTCAAGGCGTTCGATGACGCGCAAGTGACCATCGACTTCAATCACCCGTTGGCCGGTAAAACCTTGACGTTTGATGTGGAAATCATCGACGTTAAAGCTCTTTGATCAACGCCCCGATCTAGAATGTGTGAGGGAGCAATCTCCCTCCCACCTCTGACCTCAATTGTCAGTTCAGCAGCATCAACTCTGACCCAAACGCCAGGCACGAGGCACAGCATGCAAATCAAACTCGCCAACCCCCGTGGCTTCTGTGCCGGTGTGGATCGGGCGATCGAAATCGTCAACCGCGCTCTCGAAGTCTTCGGGCCACCGATCTACGTGCGCCATGAAGTGGTGCATAACAAGTTCGTAGTCGAAGACCTGCGCGCGCGCGGTGCCATCTTTGTCGAGGAACTCGACCAAGTGCCGGACGACGTTATCGTTATTTTCAGTGCTCACGGGGTTTCCCAGGCCGTGCGTAGCGAAGCGGCAGGTCGTGGACTGAAAGTCTTCGATGCAACGTGCCCATTGGTCACCAAAGTCCATATTGAGGTTGCGCGCTATAGCCGCGACGGCCGCGAGTGCATCCTGATCGGTCATGCCGGCCACCCGGAAGTCGAAGGCACCATGGGCCAGTACGACGCCAGCAACGGCGGCGCCATCTACCTGGTTGAGGACGAAAAAGACGTCGCCAATCTGCAAGTGCGCAACCCGGAACGCTTGGCATTCGTGACCCAGACCACTTTATCCATGGACGACACCAGTCGTGTCATCGATGCCTTGCGCACGCGCTTTCCAGCGATCGGCGGGCCGCGTAAGGATGACATCTGCTACGCCACGCAAAATCGCCAGGATGCGGTCAAGCAACTGGCCGATGAATGCGACGTGGTCTTGGTGGTCGGCAGCCCGAACAGCTCCAACTCCAATCGTCTGCGCGAGTTGGCCGAGCGCATGGCGACGCCCGCGTACCTGATCGATGGTGCCGAAGACATGCAGCGCAGTTGGTTCGATGGCGTCGAGCGTATCGGTATCACCGCAGGCGCCTCGGCGCCGGAAGTGCTGGTGCGCGGCGTCATCCAGCAGTTGCACGAATGGGGCGCGACCGGCGCCGATGAGTTGGCTGGGCGCGAGGAGAACATCACTTTTTCCATGCCCAAGGAGCTGCGGGTACGTTCGCTGCTCTGAGTGCCAGGGTGCCGGAATAACTCCGGCACAACGCCTGCTCGACGCTGTCGCTGCGCAGGCTGATACGGCCGCTGGGGGCCAGCACCACTTGGTGTAGGCTCTGTGTCTGGTCCGTGCCACATACATGTAATGTCCCTGCGCGGAACCCTCCGCCGGAAAATACCGGCTCGCCCATCCCGCTGAACCGTACCTGGCTCTTCACCGGCCCGTTACCGACGATGGCTACCCGTCCGGAGTCCTGTCGCTCCAGCAGCACCGGATTGTCCTCATCCAGAGGGCCACGCCCGCTGACATCCACAATCACGCGCCAGCCGTGACTCCAATCATTGTTCAACGCATGAACGACCACCGCCCGGTTTCGCGCGATGGCCTCGGTGCGTGCGAAACGCAGCCCACTCGCCAGGGATTGCGCGGCGCTTTGTTGCTGTTGTGACTCCAGCAACGTCTTGAGTCCGGGCGCTGTGAGATGGGCCAGGATGCCGCTGACGATCAGCCCCAGCAGCAGTTCGATCAGGGTGAAACCTCGTTGTTGCATAGGTTGTCCCTCCGTGGACGCGGTAGATATTTCAGGTGCAGCCAAAGGTATAGCGGCTGGATCTTGGCCTCGGATGATGGCCTTTATGTCCAAAGTATTTCCCTTTGTTCCGGGGACAGCGCGGGCAAAAAACCGACGCTAGTCTTGGGTCGCACAGCAGCTTTTGTCTGCTCTTTTCGGCCCTCGACACGGATGACGACGGTGATGCTTGCTCGCCCGAACATTTTTTTTGCACCTGCTTTATCTCGACGACAAACCGGCACGACCCTTATCGAAGTGTTGGTGGCGGTACTGATTCTCGCCGTGGGCTTGCTGGGCGCGGCGGTGATCCAACTCAACGCGCTTAAGTCCACGGACAGTTCGAGGATGAGCAGTCAGGCCAGCTTTATCGCTTACGACATGCTTGACCGAATCCGCGCCAATGCCGGCGCCGATTACGCATGGAGCCGCTCCGAGCGCGCTCCGGCCAGCACCGCGGGTGCCAGCGTGCGCGACCTGGACCTGCATGATTTTGAGGCCAATATTCTGAGCTTCGCCGGGGAGAGCGCCAAAGGCTCGGTGGCGATCAGTGCCAATGAGGTCACCGTGAGTATCAGTTGGGATGACAGCCGCGGTGCCGGCGCGGTTGGTGCGCGCGAAACGGTCACCCTGACCACTCGCATCGACAGCGATCTGGAGGGTGCACAATGAACCGAAGGTCGCGAGGTTTTACCCTGGTGGAGTTGCTGGTGGCCCTGACCTTGGGGCTGATGCTGGTGCTCGGGGTCAGTCAGGTGGCGATCAGTTCCCGAACGACCCACGCGAGCCAGCAGGCCGCCATGCTGTTGCAGGACGACGCGCGGTTCGCGCTTGGCAAGATGATCCAGGATATTCGTCAAGCCGGCATGTTCGGCTGCCTGGCTACCGCTCATATCGAACAGGCACCGCCGGCATTCGAACGGCCGATCAGTTGGAGCGCCGGCACTGATTCGAAGTCACTGACATTAGTTACCGCCAGCATCGGCGAAGGGAGTGGCAGGCCCGATTGGACAGTATTGTCTGACTGCACAGGTGCCGCCCAGGCCTACACCGGCCTCTCGCCTGCGCCCGGCCCTGGGCAGATTCGATTTGCGATTCGCCAACTCACTTACACCTTCGAGAACGGCCAGTTGAAGATCAGCACGCCGGCCGCACCGGCAAAAGCGGTACTGGTGGATAACGTTCAGGCGTTCGATATCAGTTTCGGCGTTGCCGCCAATGCCTTATCGGCACAGGTGGTGCGCTACGACGCAAGCCCTGCCGACGTGGCGTTGATTCGCAGCGTGCGCGTCCTCATGACGCTGCAAGACCCCTCCGGCCGGGTCAAGGCGCAAACCTACAGCGTCGTGGCGGCGCTACGAAACCGTCTGGGGTAGGGCTGTTATGCAGGGCGTATGGATGACTTATCGGCGGCAGTCAGGCATGGCGCTGCTATTGAGTCTGGTGTTTTTGCTGCTGTTATCGCTGATTGGCCTGTCCTCGATGCAAGGGGTGGTGGCCCAGCAAAAGATGGCCGCCAGTTTTTGGCATCGCAATCAGTCGCTGCAAAGTGCCGAGAGCGGTTTGAGACTCGGAGAGTGGAGCGTGCGGCGTAGTGGTGGGACGTTGCCGCAGTGCCAGTCAATCACCACCTGTGCGCCACCGGATGAGGCGTTTTCGGTGATCGCCGCAGGCACCCACCCGGTTTCAGCGGTGTCCTGGGTTGCCCTCAAAGGTGGGCTTTACGGCGTTCAGTTTCTAGGCATGGGGCGCGGGATCGCGCACTTGCCGCCGAATACAACGGCCGCGCTGTATCGAGTGACGGCAGTCGGCTGGAGCGGTCAGGCGCGCACGGTGCTGGAGAGCGTATATGCCCGGGTAGACGGGGAGGGAGGCCCGCGATTTCGGCGAGTGTCATGGCGACAACTTCTATAGGAGCAATGAGATGGGCATGGACACCCGAGGTTTTACCCTGTTGGAATTACTGATCGGCGTGGTGATCATCGCTCTTCTGGCTGGGATCGTTTACCCCGGTTATACGGCGCAGGTGAAAAAGGCCTACCGCGTACAAATCGTCGGCGTATTGACTGAGCAGGCGCAGCACCTGGAGCGGTTCTATGCGAAGAACGGTACTTTTATTGACGCAAGCGGCGTCAGTGCCGGCGATGATCGCTATAGAATCTCCGTCGCATTGAACCCTCAGGATTTCCGTTTGCTGGCTACGCCTGTGGCTGGCTCGATCATGGACGGCGACGCCTGTGGCGAGTTCAGCCTGACCAGTACCGGCGCACGCAGCAATCCAGGCGCGGCGCCGGAGATGTCACGCCAGGCGTGCTGGGGGCAATGATGCGAATGCTGGATCACTGGGCGTCGGTGGCGCTTGTTCCTTTTTATCGATTGGATCGAATGATGGCTAAGCAAGAGCAAGTGGTGATTGTCGGTGGCGGAGTCATCGGCTTGTTGACGGCGTTCAACCTGGCGACCCAAGGGCAGGCGGTAGTGCTGCTGGAGCGCGCCGGGGTTGGGCAGGAGTCGTCCTGGGCTGGCGGGGGTATCGTTTCGCCGCTGTATCCGTGGCGCTATAGTCCAGCGGTCACCGCGTTGGCGCATTGGTCCCAAGATTTTTACCCGCAATTGGCCGAGCACCTGTTTGTCACCACCGGTGTCGACCCGCAGGTGCATACCACTGGTTTGTACTGGTTGGATCTGGACGATGAGCCCGAAGCGCTGGCCTGGGCTGTCCGCGAGGGACGCCCCTTGAGCAAAGTGGATATATCAGTCGCCCATGATGCTGTTCCGGTGTTGGGGGGTGGGTACTCGCAAGCGATCTTTATGGCCAACGTGGCCAATGTGCGTAACCCGCGCCTGGTCAAATCCCTCAAGGCTGCGCTGTTGGCATTGCCTGGTGTGACGATTCGCGAGCAGTGTGTGGTGACGGGGTTTGCGGTAGAGAACGGCCGTGTGGTGGGGGTGAATACGGCTGAAGGACCGATCCTGGGTAATCAGGTGGTGCTGGCGGCAGGGGCGTGGAGCGGTGATCTGCTCGGTACGCTCGGCTTATCGCTGCCGGTGGAACCGGTCAAAGGTCAGATGATTCTCTACAAGTGTGATTCGAACTTTCTGTCGAGCATGGTCCTCGCCAAGGGCCGTTATGCGATTCCGCGACGGGACGGGCATATTCTGATCGGCAGCACTCTGGAACACGAAGGCTTCGATAAAACGCCCACCGAGACCGCATTGGAAAGCCTGAAGGCTTCTGCTGTCGAGCTGATTCCTGCCCTGGCCCATGCTGAAGTGGTGGGGCACTGGGCCGGTTTGCGGCCGGGGTCGCCGGAAGGTATTCCCTATATAGGCCCGGTGCCTGGGTTCAAAGGTTTATGGCTCAACTGCGGGCATTACCGCAACGGTCTGGTCTTGGCGCCAGCGTCCTGTCAGCTGTTCGCCGACCTGCTGCTAGGCAATAAGCCGATTATTGACCCGGCGCCTTATGCGCCAGAAGGTCGAATCAACGCTGGATAGACTTTGGCCCCTGCTCCAAATGCGCCTGGGTGCAATACCACTCCTGGCGCAGCCGCAAGGCGCGATCCTGCGGCAGGTGCACGCCGCAGTGAGCGCAGCGCACCATCAGCGCGGCATCGGGCTCGTTGGCGCGCTGCTGCTTGGTGGCCGGGCTTTTGAACTTGCGCCAGAACCATACCGCGGCGGCAATAACGGCTATCCAGAACAAAAGACGTAGCATGATGGGCAGTTTCTCGACAAGGAATGGGCCAGTTTAGCCAAGGACGTGGCAGGCGCACAGAGCAATAATGCTGCCCATGAAAAAGGGAGCCTGTGGAGGCTCCCTTTTAGGTGTTACATGGACTGATCAGTCGAATATGCCAAAAGTCATGTAGCTGAACCACGAGCGGTCCTGATTATTGCCCAGGGCTTGCGGTTCTTCCTCTTCGATCACGTCGCCGTTTTCGTCGTGCGGCTTGAGGTCGGAAGGAATAGCGTCCTTGGCGTCCTGGAATTGCTTGATCACGTCCTGGTTGGCGCGGGTTTCGCCCGGCGGCAGCGGTGGACGGGATTCGATCAGGCCCAAGGTGTACTTGCTCAGCCAGGAGCGGTTGTCCGCTTCGGCAACCTGAGGCACGAACTGGCCGTCTTTTAGGCTTGGATGATCGGGATAGTTGAGTTTGAGGGTTTCCAGGCTAGTAGTAGCCAGTTCGTCCAAGTGCAGGCGCTGATAAGCCTCGGTCATTACGGCCAGGCCATCACCCACGGATGGGGTTTCCTGGAAGTTCTCCACCACGTAGCGGCCACGGTTGGCGGCGGCGACGTAGGCCTGACGGGTCAGGTAGTAGTGCGCGACGTGGATCTCGTAGGAAGCCAGCAGGTTGCGCAGGTAGATCATGCGCTGCTTGGCGTCCGGCGCGTAGCGGCTGTTGGGATAGCGGCTGGTGAGCTGGGCGAACTCGTTATAGGAGTCGCGGGCCGCACCCGGGTCGCGCTTGGTCATGTCCAGCGGCAGGAAGCGCGCCAGCAGGCCAACGTCCTGGTCGAACGAGGTCAGGCCCTTCATATAGTAGGCGTAGTCCACGTTCGGGTGCTGCGGGTGCAGGCGGATGAAACGCTCGGCGGCGGACTTGGCGGCTTCCGGCTCGGCGTTCTTGTAGTTGGCGTAGATCAGCTCGAGTTGGGCCTGGTCAGCGTAGCGACCAAACGGATAGCGTGACTCCAGTGCCTTCAGCTTGGCTGTGGCGCTGGTGTAGCTATTATTGTCCAAGTCTTTCTGAGCCTGTTGGTACAGCTCGACTTCGCTCAGGTTTTCGTCGACGACTTCCTTTGTTGACGAGCAAGCAGCAGTCATGGCGAGGATGGCGATCAGCAGCAGGTGTTTCACTTGCATGGCGGCTTGCGTCCCTATGACGGCCGCTGTCTTGGGCGGGGCCGTCCTGTTATGATGAGCGCCCCGTTGAAAGCCTCGGGGCAAAAGACGCCGTATTTAACCACAAGCGCGCAGCCGAAACCAAAGGCTGTGCCACGCCTAGTCTGAGCATGTCCGATAAAATTGAACTTCGCGCAGAGGTGCCGTCCGAATTGGGCGGCCAACGCCTCGATCAAGTCGCCGCACAATTATTCGCTGAGCACTCGCGCTCGCGCCTTTCCGCCTGGATCAAAGACGGCCGCCTGACTGTGGATGGAGCGGTTATCCGCCCGCGAGACATAGTCCATGGCGGTGCGATTCTTGAGCTGACTGCCGAGCAGGAAGCCCAGGGAGAGTGGGTCGCCCAGGACATCGAGCTGGATATCGTCTATGAAGACGACGACATCCTGGTCATCAACAAACCTGCAGGCCTGGTGGTGCACCCGGCTGCCGGGCACGCTGATGGCACTTTGCTCAACGCCCTGTTGCACCACGTACCGGACATCATCAATGTGCCGCGTTGCGGCATCGTGCACCGACTGGACAAGGACACCACCGGTCTGATGGTGGTCGCCAAGACCATTCAGGCCCAGACCCAACTGGTCACCCAGTTGCAAAGCCGCAGCGTCAGCCGGATCTACGAGTGCATCGTGATCGGCGTGGTGGTGGCCGGTGGCAAGATCAACGCCCCTATCGGTCGCCACGGCCAGCAGCGCCAGCGTATGGCGGTGATGGAAGGCGGCAAGCAGGCCGTGAGCCACTATCGAGTTCTGGAGCGTTTCCGGTCCCACACCCATGTGCGGGTCAAGCTGGAAACCGGTCGTACCCACCAGATCCGCGTGCACATGGCCCATATCAACTTCCCGTTGGTCGGCGATCCGGCCTACGGCGGTCGCTTCCGCATTCCGCCGGCCGCCAGTGCGACCATGGTGGAATCGCTGAAATCCTTTCCGCGTCAGGCCCTGCACGCGCGCTTCCTTGAGTTGGATCATCCGACGAGCGGTAAGCGCATGAGCTGGGAATCGCCGCTGCCGGACGACCTGGTGTGGTTGCTGTCGTTGCTCAAACAGGACCGCGAGGCGTTTATCGGATGAATGACTGGCTGATTCCTGACTGGCCCGCGCCGGCTCAGGTCAAGGCCTGCGTCACCACCCGTGCGGGCGGCGTCAGTCTGGCGCCGTTCGACAGCCTCAACCTGGGCGATCATGTCGAGGACAGCCTTGAGGCAGTCCTGGAAAATCGCCATCGACTTTCCCAAACCTTCGATATCCAGCCAACCTGGCTACGGCAGGTCCATGGCGTGAACGTCGTCAAGGCCGACCCCGGTCGCACCCTCGAAGCCGATGGCTGCTGGACCGACACGCCGGGTATCGCCTGCACATCCATGACTGCCGATTGTCTGCCGGCGCTGTTCTGCAACCGCGCCGGCACCCGCGTGGCAGCCGCCCACGCCGGTTGGCGGGGGTTGGCGGCCGGCGTACTGGAGGCGACGGTCGATAGCCTGGCCGCCGAGCCTGACGACGTATTGGTCTGGCTGGGCCCGGCGATTGGCCCCCAAGCCTTTGAAGTCGGTCCGGAAGTGCGTGAAGTGTTCATGCAGCAACTGCCGGCGACTGCCCAGGCGTTCGTGCCGAGCCGTAATCCTGGCAAGTTCATGGCCGACATCTATCAACTCGCGCGCCTGCGCCTCGCTGCGCGCGGCATCACGGCGGTCTATGGTGGTGGTTTGTGCACCGTGACCGATCCGCGTTTCTTTTCTTATCGTCGCAGTCCTCGCACCGGACGATTCGCCTCCCTTATCTGGCTTGAGCGCTAGACTCTTCTGATCTGCGTCAACTGTTTGTTGCTTGAATCTCCCAGAATCGACCACATCTATAAGGGTATCTGGCAGGTTTCTTCATTCAGGATGTGTTTATAGATCCGGCCTGCTCAAAAGGAAGGTGACTAATGCGTATTGATCGTTTAACCAGCAAATTGCAGTTGGCCTTATCGGACTCTCAATCCTTGGCGGTGGGCCTCGACCACCCGGCCATTGAGCCTGCGCACTTGATGCAGGCGCTCCTGGAGCAGCAAGGTGGTTCCATCAAACCCTTGTTGATGCAGGTGGGCTTTGACGTCAACAGCCTGCGCAAGGAGTTGAGCAAAGAGCTCGACCAACTGCCGAAAATCCAAAACCCCACTGGCGACGTAAATATGTCCCAGGATCTGGCGCGCTTGTTGAACCAGGCCGATCGTCTGGCTCAACAAAAAGGTGACCAGTTCATCTCCAGCGAACTGGTGCTGCTCGCCGCCATGGACGAGAACAGCAAACTGGGCAAGTTGTTGCTGGGGCAGGGCGTCAGTAAGAAAGCCCTGGAAAATGCCATCAACAACCTGCGCGGTGGCGATGCGGTGAACGACCCTAATCATGAGGAGTCGCGCCAAGCCCTGGACAAATACACCGTCGACCTGACCAAGCGCGCCGAAGACGGCAAGCTCGACCCAGTGATCGGTCGTGACGATGAAATTCGTCGCACCATCCAGGTGCTGCAGCGTCGCACCAAAAACAACCCGGTGCTGATCGGTGAGCCTGGCGTAGGTAAAACCGCGATCGCCGAGGGGCTGGCCCAGCGCATCATTAATGGTGAAGTGCCGGATGGCCTCAAAGGCAAGCGTCTGTTGTCTCTGGACATGGGGGCGCTGATCGCCGGTGCCAAGTTCCGTGGTGAGTTCGAAGAACGCCTCAAAGCTCTGCTGAACGAGCTGTCCAAGCAGGAAGGACAGATCATTCTGTTTATCGACGAACTGCACACCATGGTCGGCGCCGGTAAAGGCGAAGGCTCCATGGATGCGGGCAACATGCTCAAGCCGGCGCTGGCTCGCGGTGAGCTGCATTGCGTGGGCGCCACGACGCTTAACGAATACCGTCAGTACATCGAAAAGGACGCGGCGCTTGAGCGGCGCTTCCAAAAAGTGCTGGTGGAAGAACCGAGCGAAGAGGACACCATCGCAATCCTGCGTGGCCTCAAAGAGCGTTATGAGGTTCACCACAAGGTGGCGATTACTGATGGGGCGATCATTGCGGCGGCCAAATTGAGCCATCGCTATATCACCGACCGCCAGTTACCCGACAAGGCGATTGACCTGATCGACGAAGCGGCGAGCCGTATCCGTATGGAAATCGACTCCAAGCCGGAAGTACTCGATCGTTTGGATCGGCGCTTGATCCAACTGAAGGTGGAATCCCAGGCCCTCAAGAAAGAAGAGGACGACGCGGCGAAGAAACGCTTGGAAAAACTCCAAGAGGAAATTCAGCGCCTGGAGCGTGAGTACTCCGACCTCGAAGAAATCTGGACCTCGGAGAAAGCCGAAGTGCAGGGTTCTGCTCAGATCCAGCAAAAAATCGAGCAGTCTCGTCAGGAGCTGGAGGCCGCACGTCGTAAAGGTGACCTGAACCGTATGGCCGAGTTGCAGTACGGGGTGATTCCCGATCTGGAGCGCAGTCTGCAGATGGTCGACCAGCATGGCCATAGCGAGAACCAGTTGCTACGCAGCAAGGTGACCGAGGAAGAAATTGCCGAGGTTGTCTCCAAGTGGACCGGCATTCCTGTATCGAAGATGCTGGAAGGCGAACGCGACAAGCTGATGAAAATGGAAAGTCTGTTGCATCAGCGCGTTATTGGTCAGGAAGAGGCCGTCGTGGCGGTATCCAACGCGGTGCGGCGTTCCCGTGCAGGGTTGTCCGACCCGAACCGTCCAAGTGGATCGTTCATGTTCCTCGGCCCGACCGGTGTGGGTAAGACCGAACTGTGCAAGGCCCTGGCTGAGTTCCTCTTCGATACTGAAGAGGCCATGGTGCGGATCGATATGTCCGAATTCATGGAGAAACACTCGGTCGCTCGCTTGATCGGTGCGCCACCAGGCTATGTGGGCTACGAGGAGGGCGGCTACCTGACCGAAGCTGTGCGGCGCAAACCTTACTCGGTCATCCTGCTGGATGAAGTCGAGAAGGCCCACCCGGATGTGTTCAACATCCTGCTGCAAGTGCTGGAGGATGGCCGTCTGACCGACAGTCACGGGCGTACGGTGGACTTCCGCAACACGGTCATCGTGATGACCTCCAACCTTGGCTCGACGCAGATCCAAGAGTTGGTAGGGGATCGTGAGGCCCAGCGCGCAGCGGTGATGGACGCGTTGACTTCGCACTTCCGCCCGGAATTTATCAACCGGGTCGATGAAGTGGTGATCTTCGAGCCATTGGCGCGGGATCAGATCGCCGGCATCACCGAGATCCAGTTGGGCCGCCTGCGTGGTCGTCTGGCCGAACGCGAGCTGTCGCTGGAACTGAGCAGCGAAGCGTTGGACAAGCTGATCGCGGTAGGTTACGACCCGGTGTATGGCGCACGACCTCTGAAACGTGCGATCCAGCGCTGGATCGAAAACCCGCTGGCGCAGTTGATCCTCTCGGGCAGTTTTATGCCGGGAACCAGCGTCACAGCCAGCGTGGAAAACGACGAAATCGTCTTCCACTGAGGCCTGACCGCCGGTTGATAAGAGAAGGCCCCGCATTGCGGGGCCTTTTTTTTCGCTAGGGCGTTGAACTGTAAGGCAAAGGCTTGTAAAGTGCGCCCCGCAGCAACGTCAACCCACGGGTTTCTTCTCCCCAAGAAGAAATCAGAAACAAGCGCAAATCATTGTCTTAAAAGCAATTTAAAGGGTTGACAGGGGTTTTTAAGATTGTAGAATAGCGCGCCTCAGAGACACGAACGTAGCGATACGTAAACGTCGAAGAGGAAGTAAAAAGCAGTAAGTTGTACGTTTGAAATGCTAAGTTCCGTGATAGCTCAGTCGGTAGAGCAAATGACTGTTAATCATTGGGTCCCAGGTTCGAGTCCTGGTCACGGAGCCAATTTCAAATCGGGGTATAGCGCAGTCCGGTAGCGCGCCTGCTTTGGGAGCAGGATGTCGGGAGTTCGAATCCCCCTACCCCGACCATATTTGGGTCGTTAGCTCAGTTGGTAGAGCAGTTGGCTTTTAACCAATTGGTCGTAGGTTCGAATCCCACACGACCCACCATTTTTGAAACCAGTTAACGCTGGGATCAGATCTTAAGATCAGAGGCCAAAAGCACTGATCGAATAAGGCGACTGAAAGGTCGCCTTTTTATTACCGGGGTATAGCGCAGTCCGGTAGCGCGCCTGCTTTGGGAGCAGGATGTCGGGAGTTCGAATCCCCCTACCCCGACCATATTAAAAATCCTCGTATCGAAAGATACGGGGATTTTTTTTGTGCGCGCAAAAACTCAAAAGTTTGGCTGGTCACATGTGAAGAGGGGGCTTGCTCTCATATCGAGCAAGCCCCCTCTGGCCTTACTGTCAGTGCAACTTGAGCCTCGGCTCCGTCCCACGTCCGATCCTGCTGCCCAACATCAGCATTGCCGTGCGGAACACGCCGTACAGCGCCATCTGGTGCATACGGTAGAGCGATACATAGAACATCCGCGCCAGCCAACCCTCCAGCATCACACTGCCAGTCAGGTTACCCATCAGGTTACCCACCGCCGAGAATCGCGACAGCGAGATCAGCGAGCCGTAGTCGGTGTACTTGTACGTCGGCAATTGTTTGCCTTCGATCCGAAGCTTGAGGGATTTGGCCAACAGCGACGCTTGCTGATGCGCGGCCTGGGCCCGTGGCGGGACGTTACGGTCAGTGCCCGGCTGCGGGCAGGCCGCGCAATCGCCAAAAGCGAAAATGTTTTCGTCGCGGGTGGTTTGCAGCGTCGGCAGCACTTGGAGTTGATTGATGCGATTGGTTTCCAGGCCGTCGATGTCCTTGAGGAAGCCCGGCGCGCGAATCCCGGCAGCCCACACCTTCAGGCTGGCCGGAATCACCTGGCCGCTGCTGGTGATCAGCGCATCAGCCGTTACTTCGCTGACCGCCGAATTCGTGAGCACCGTCACTCCCAGTTTTTCCAGGGTTTTATGTACCGGGCCGCCAATGCGCTCCGGCAGGGCGGGCAGTACTCGTGGACCGGCTTCGATCAACGTGATGTGCATGTTCTCTGGCTTGATCCGGTCCAGGCCATAGGCCGCCAGTTCATGGGCGGCGTTATGCAGTTCTGCGGCCAGCTCAACACCGGTCGCACCGGCGCCGACGATGGCGACGCTGATTTTTTCCACTACATCGGTCTGCCCGGCATGAGCGCGCAGGTAGTGGTTGAGCAATTGTTGGTGAAAGCGCTCGGCCTGTTTGCGGGTATCGAGGAACAGGCAGTGTTGCGCCGCGCCTTCGGTGCCGAAATCGTTGGTGGTGCTGCCGACGGCGATCACCAGGCTGTCATAGCCCAATACGCGCGCAGGGACCAATTCGCGGCCTTCTTCGTCGAGGGTGGCGGCCAGTTGGATTTTCTGCTGCTCACGGTCGAGCCCGCTCATGCGCCCCAGCTGGAACTCGAAGTGGTTCCATTTCGCCTGGGCGACATAATTGAGTTCATCTTCCGAAGAGTTCAGAGAACCGGCAGCCACTTCATGCAGCAGGGGTTTCCAGATATGGGTCAGGTTGGTATCGACCAACGTGATGTTGGCGGTACCGCGCTTGCCCAGAGTCTTACCCAGGCGGGTAGCCAACTCCAGGCCGCCGGCGCCGCCGCCGACGATAATAATACGATGGGTCATGGGGATATCTCGCAAGGCTAAAAGAAATCGGTGCGGTTACCCCCGCGAGCGCCAGGCAGCTCATAGCGTCAGGTAACTCAAAAGACGGCTCAGCAGCCCGAGCCCGATCACTGCGACCAGCACCACACAGAGGAGCAGCCAGGGCCTGAAAGGCTTGCGCTCGACTCTGTGCTGGGAGAGTTGCAGGTATTCTTCGACACGTTGTTGGTCTTCGGGTTTCAGGCGGCTGGTCATAAAGGCCTCGTCAGGTAGACGTTGCAAAGGGGCGCCACGTTACAGGGCGGGGATCAGAGGCTGATGCCCACGTCGAACACTATGCTGCGGCCCAGATTGTTGCGCAAGAAATCCGGCGCATCGGGGTGCGCGAACAGCACTCGGGCAAAGGTCGGCCCCACCAGCGACAGCGAGCGCCAGCCTTGGCGCAGGTATTCGGTCGGCGGAGGGAAGTGACTGTTAAGGTCGAGCACTTCGCGCTTGAGACTGGCGAAGGCGACGATATCCAATTCGCCCAAATCCATCCCGCGCTCTTTGTAGTTATGCGCCTTTTTGCGCAGCGTCGGCGCCAGGCGCAGCAGGAACTCATGGGCGGGGATGCGCCGTGGCTTGGCTTCGCGGCGCACCAGTTGGCTCAGGGAAAACGCGCTGCGTCGACGCAGTAACTCATCGCGCCATTCGTCGTTCAGGCGCCGCCCCTCGTCCAGTACGAAAAACACTTCGAAGCTTGCATCGCGAAACAGCACGTCCGGCGGCTCTTGGCCGGCGGCGTGGAACTCTTCGGCGCGATAGGGCACATTCAGGCCTTGCAACAGGCGCTGGCACACCCAACGCTCACGCTCCCATTTGCGGGCATTGGACAGGAAAGCATTGGCTTGTTCGGCCGCTACGGTGAGCAGGCGCAAGTAATCTGAGTCATCCATGCTTGCAGCTTAGCGTTCAAATGATGACCACAGGAAGTCCCGATGCGAAAGGTCGGTGTAGACTGGCGGCTCTATCGATCAAGCGAGCATGAGGAGTGCGCAGTGAAGTTATTCGTAGTGCTGTTCCTGGGTCTTTTGCCGTTATGGGCCCAGGCCGTCGAAGTCGGCGAGCGCCTCGCGCCCTGGACACTGCTGGATCAGTTCGATCAGGCCTATACCCTGGATGACCAGGCGCAAATCTTGTTGGTGGCCCGCAGCATGGACGCCGCCAAAATCGTCGACGGCGCGCTGCAAGGTCAGCCCAAGGGCTATCTGGAGGCCCGTCACGGGGTATTTGTCGCCGACATTCAGCGCATGCCGCGATTGGTCGCCAGACTGTTCGCGGTACCTGCCATGCAGTCGTACAGCTACCGGGTCATGCTGGACCGGGATGCGCGCATCGCGCCGCGCTACCCGGGAGCTGTGGACAAAGTGCTGTGGCTGCAATTGGAGAGCGGCAAGTTGATTGCGCAGCATGAATACGGCTCCGCGGCTGAACTGCGCCAGGCCCTGGAGCAGGTGAAACCGTGATCAGCGCCGGCGTGCTGACAGCGCCCACCCTCGGCATCGGCTGGCTGCTGTATGCGCCGGTGCTGGCGTGGGCGGTGCTGCGTTCGCCGTGGGTTGAGTTGTTTGCCGACCGACGGCGCCAGCATTTGCTGTTCGGCACCGTGTTTGCGCTGTTTATGCTGTGGTTGGTCCGGCGCGATTTCGATACCGGCGTTTCCTATCACTTCATTGGCATGACAGCCGTAACCCTGCTGCTGGACTGGCCGCTGGCGATTGTCGGTGGTTTTGTCGCACAACTGGGTCTGATGATGCTGGGCCGTCAAGACCTGGCCGCCATCGGCATCAATGGTCTTTTGTTGATTGTGCTGCCGGTACTGATCACGGAAGGCGTCGCACTGCGGGTAGAGCGCGCGCAGCCGCGCAATCCGTTTGTGTATATCTTCTGTTCAGGGTTTCTGGCAGCAGCGCTGGCGGCATTGGCGTGCCTACTACTGGGGCTGGGACTGTTGTGGTTCGACGGTCTTTTCGCCATGCCGGAATGGTTGGAAGACTTCATCGGTTACCTGTGGCTGATCATCTTCCCCGAAGCCTTTATCAATGGCACGGTGATCAGCGCTCTGGTGGTGTTTTGTCCGGAATGGCTGGAAACCTTCAATCGCACACGCTACCTCTCGGCGCCCTGGAAGGACGACGATTCGCTGCGTTGATCCAAATCAAACACCCTGTGTCACGGCAGGCCCATGCTCTGGGAAATTTTCCAGGAGTGCGGATCATGAGTGTGTATGAGTGGGCACGGCAGGAACTTCGCAGAAGCCAGGACGCGGCACAGGAGATCGGTTTCGATCCGGGCCTGACCCTGCGCGCCATGCTGAGCGCCGTCGTGCAGCAAAGCAAGGGCGTGCGCAGTTTCGAAGACCTGGCCGACGAGCTGCAGTACCTGGCAGAAAACCTCGACGACCAGCAGGAATACGCCTTTATGCGCCCTTAGTGGCGGGGTGGGAGGTCTTCGGAGAACAGTTCGTCTTCGGCATCCGGGGCCACGGGGATCTTGTGTTCTTCGGCGGCCCAGGCCCCCAGGTCGATCAATTTGCAACGGTCCGAGCAGAATGGCCGGTTGGGGTTGGTCGCTTTCCATTCCACGGGTGCGCCGCAGGTTGGGCAGTCGACGGTCAAGGGTTGGCTCATGATCGGCCTCCACGCAAAGTAAGGTAAAAGTGGTGCAGTCGCTCGACTTCGCTGTGCAGCCAGGCGAGGTCTCTGTCATTGACCAGTACGTCGTCGGCATGGTTCAGGCGGTCTTCGCGGCTGGATTGGGCCTTGAGAATGGCCTGCACCTGCTGCTCGCTGATGCCGTCGCGCTGCAGGGTACGCTCAATCTGCAGCGATTGCGGCACGTCGATCACCAGAATGCGTTGGGTCATGCTGTACTGACCAGACTCGATCAGCAGCGGTGACACCAGAATCGCGTAAGGCGAGCGCGCCCGTGCCAGGTGGCTGCGAATTTCTTCGGCAATCAAAGGATGCAACAGCGCTTCAAGCCAGCGGCGTTCCTCGGGCACTTCAAAGATCAGTTTGCGCAGTGCGCTACGGTCCAATTGGCCGTCGGGCAACAGCACGCGATCGCCAAAGTGTTCGGCGATGCGCGCCAGCGCGGGACGGCCTGGCTCGACCACCCAGCGTGCGGCGTGGTCGGCGTCCACCGCATCGATTCCGAGATCGATAAAGTGTTGGGCTGCCGCGCTTTTGCCACTGCCGATGCCGCCGGTCAGGCCGAGTATCCACGGGGTTGGAACAGAAGAAGTGCTCATTGGAAACCGACAGACTGCAAATAGAAGTCGGTTATTTGACCACCCCAGAGCAATGCAATCCAGCCGGCAATCGCCAGATAGGGCCCAAATGGCATTGGCGTGGACACCTGGGCCTTGCGCACGCGCATCAGTATCAACCCGGCAAATACCCCAACCAGTGACGCCATCAAGAGGGTCATCGGCACGATCTGCCAACCGCCCCAGGCCCCGAGCAGGGCCAGGAGTTTGAAGTCGCCGTAGCCCATGCCGTCCTTGCCAGTGACCAACTTGAACAGCCAGAACACCGACCATAGGCTCATGTATCCGGCCACCGCTCCCCATACGGCGTCGGGCAACGGCACCAGCAGTGCAAAGCTGTTGACGATCAGACCCAGCCACATAAGCGGCAGTACCAGCACATCCGGCAGTAACTGGTGGTCGGCGTCGATCAGGCTCATCGCCAGCAAGCCCCAAGTCAGCAGCAATACTGCCCCGGCTTGCCAACCAACGCCGAAGTGCCAGGCCACGATCGCCGACAACAATCCGCAGGCAAGTTCGGTGAATGGGTAGCGCAGGCTGATCCTTGCCTTGCAGTGAGCGCAGCGGCCCTTGAGGACCAGATAGCTGAGCAGCGGAATATTTTCCCAGGGGCGGATCCCATGATCGCACTGAGGGCAGCAGGAATTTGGGCGCATCAGGTTGTAGGTCGGCCCGACGGGTTCGGCCGGTAAGCCAAGTACTTCATGGGCCTGGGCACGCCACTCCCGTGCAAGCATCTTCGGCAGGCGCCACACCAGCACATTGAGGAAACTGCCCACGATCAGCCCCAGCACCGAAGCCAGGGCGACAAAGGCCCATGGGGATTCATTCAGCAGTAGGATCAAAATGCGCTCCCCAGTTGGAAGATGGGTAAGTACATGGCAATGACCAACGACCCGACGATGCCTCCCAGCACGACCATGATCAGCGGCTCCATCAGGCTGGTGAGGTGATCGACCTGGTTATCCACTTCGGTTTCGTAGTGGCTGGCGACTTTTTCCAGCATGAAGTCCAGCGTGCCGGATTCTTCGCCGATTGCCGTCATCTGAATCGCCATCCCTGGAAACAGACCACTGGTGGCCATGGCGTGATTCAACGGCATACCTGTGGATACATCGCGACGCATATGCTCGATTGCCTGTTTGTAGGGGGCGGAGCCCGCGGCGCCTGCCACTGAATCCAGGGCCTGCACCAGCGGCACCCCGGCCGCGAAGGTGGTAGAAAGCGTACGGGCGTAGCGGGCCACGGCTGATTTTTGCAGCAGTTTGCCTGCCAGCGGTGCTTTCAACAAACCGGCGTCCAGCCAATGGCGAAAGATTGGCGATTTTCGACAGGCCTGACGCAGGCCAATAACCCCCACACCAAGCCCCAGCGCGACGATCCACCAGGCATGTTGCATGAACTCCGACAGAGCGATAACTGCGAGGGTGAAGCCCGGCAGCTTACCGTTCACTCCAGCGAACAGGCTCTGGAACTGCGGCACCACATGCACCAGCAGCACGCCAGTGACAAGCCCGGCCACGATCACGACCGCGATGGGGTAGGTCATGGCTTTTTTGATCCTGGCTTTGAGTTGTTCGCTCTTTTCGCGATGAACCGCTAGGCGCTCCAGCAGCGTCTCAAGCGCGCCGGCCTGTTCGCCGGCCGCTACCAAATGGCAGTACAGCTCATCGAAATAACGCGGTTGACTGCGTAACGCTTCAGTCAGGGTGGTGCCGGCGGCGACCTGTTGTCTCAGGCTTTGCAGCAGTTCACCCACAGGCGGCTTCTCGACACCTTCGCTGATCAGATCGAAGGCTTGCAGCAGGGGAATGCCGGCCTTCAGCAACGTGGCCAACTGGCGGGTGAACAAGGTTATGTCGGCGGCTTTGATCGGCGCGGCAAGGCCTGGCAGCCGTGGAATTGACTTGCGCACACGGCCGGGGCGGATGCCTTGTTGGCGCAGTTGCGCCTTGACCACGGCAGGGCTGCGTCCGGTGCTTTGGCCGGACACCTTGCGGCCTTTGCGGTTGATGCCTTCCCAGGTGTAGAGCGTTACAGCGTTGTTCATGTCACGGTTCCGCGCGCAGGTCGTTGAAGTTTTTCAAAGCTTAGTCACGGGCTGAAGGCGGGCAGGCTGTGGTGGTGGATAAAATGTCAGAATGTGCGTCATGCAGGCGATTGACCACCGGCGGATGAGTACACTGGCGCCGCTGCACAACGCGGGGCGCAGGAAGCGCCTTGTCATGAGTTCTATTCTGGAGAGTGAGAGTGATGCGTCAGAAAGGTTTTACCTTGATCGAGTTGTTGATAGTCGTGGCAATCATCGGCATTTTGGCCACCATTGGCCTGCCCATGTACACCACCCATCAAGCCAAGGCCAAGTTCACCGCCGGCCTGGCTGAAATCAGCGCATTGAAGGCCGGGTACGAAGACACCCTCAATCAGGGCACCGTACCTACCCTGGCATTGATCGGCGGCACCAGCCCTACCGCCAATTGCAAAATCGAGGTGACAGGGGACGTTAAAACGGGCGCGGGCGATATCCGTTGCGAGATCCTCGATGCACCGGCGCCCGTACTGGGCAAGAGCATTGTGCTGACACGCAACGCCACCAGCGGCTGGACCTGCACCACCACGGCCGAGGCCAAATACGCCGGCAAGGGCTGCGGAGCCGGCGGCGCTTAGCGGTGCCTGTACCCACAAGGACGTTGAGGTAACCGATGGTGTTATCCGTACAGCAGCGCGGCAGTATTTTCCTGGTGGTGACGGTGTGCCTGTTGGTGGTGGGGATTTGTGCACCGTTCAGTGGGCACGATCTACAGCGGGTCATGCAGATTGCCATCGGGTTTTGTGCGGTGCTGTACGGAAGCTCGATTACCCCGACCGAGCCCTGGGTGGATCGCCAGACGGCATGGGGGCTGGCGCTCATCGTGGGATTGGGCCTGGCGTCTTCGCTGCTGGCCCATCAGCCGCTTTGGGCGCTGACCGAGATGGCGCTGTTCGTCAGCTGCGCGGCAATCGCGTTAGCTTTTGCATCGCTGCGCCGTCACGGCGGCGAGCCTTTGGATCGTGTGCTGCTGCTGATCGTGGTGTTGCTGTGCCTGATCAAAACCCTCCAGTACCTGTACGCCGGCGTGCTTGCGTTCGCCAGCGGCGGGCACACGATGAACCCTGATCTGCTGTTATCCAGCTTTTCCAACAAGCGCTTTTATGGCCAGTTCCAGACATTCACGCTGCCGCTGTTGGCATTGCCTTTGCTGTTACCCACAGTCTCTCGCTCATTGCGGGGGATGGCATTTGCGTTGCTATGCGCCTGGTGGTTGATCGCGATCAGCGGCGGTACACGCGGCACCTGGCTCGGCATGGCAGTGGCGGGCATGGTCGTGGCACTGATCGGGCCATGGGGGCGGCGTTGGTTGGGTTGGCAATTGGCGGGGATGCTGAGCGGCTTGTGGATCTACTGGCTGGTGTTTACGGTGCTGGCGACCTACCTGGGAATCGACACCTCCAATGACGCCAGCGAGCGCCTCACCACTTCGCTGTCGGGGCGCGGCCCGATCTGGTGGCAGGGTTGGCACATGCTGACTGAGCGGCCGTGGTTAGGCTTCGGACCGATGCACTTTGCCGATATTGCCAACAAAGTTGCCGCCCATCCGCATCAGGCTGTTTTGCAGTGGGCCAGCGAATGGGGCGTGCCGTCGACATTGTGCGTGGCGTTTTTGGCGGCGCGCAGTGGCTGGGCCACGATTGTCGTGCTGCGTGAGCGCGCGCAGTTCAGCGAGCGTGCGGATCTACTGCGCTTATGTCTGTTCGCTGCGTTGGTCGGTGCGCTGACGCAGTCCATGGTCGACGGTGTGCTGGTGATGCCCACGTCCCAGGTTTGGCTTGCGCTGGTAGTGGGCTGGCTGATGGCGCTGCACCCTTGGCGCACACCTGTAACGGCGTCATGGCCGTTGGCCTGGCGCGCATGGAAGCTGTTGAGCGCGTTGGCCATTGCATTGCTGGTATCTGTCGCGCTGCGCGATGTGCCCCATATCAAGCAGGCCCAGCGACAGTACCTCGACACCCTGGGCAGCTACTTGCAACCGCGTTTCTGGGCGCAGGGTGTTATCGCCCGCTGAAGGCCGCGAGTTGCCGGACGCCGGATGCGGTGCTAGCTTTAGTCCACCGCCCGTGTAGCTCAGCCGGTAGAGCAGCGCACTCGTAACGCGAAGGTCGCAGGTTCGATTCCTGTCTCGGGCACAAAGGCAACACTGTTTCAAAGGCAATGTTTTCAGCTGATCCCAGAATGGTTCTGAAGGCCAGACGAGCCGGCATTCGTGCCTGTTCTTTTGTATCTGCGCAACCTGATGTCCCAGATGCATCCCCATTCCTCGATCTAAGAGAACACCATGACCACGACTGAAATGACCCAGGAAGCCCGGCACGAAGCAGCTCTTGAGCACTACCTCAAGGAATCGCCGCAGCTTAAAGAAGAGATCAAGGACCTGAGCGCCGATGATCAGCGCGACCAGATTCAGTGGGCATTCGAGGACGAGGCCGAAAGCCAGGGCCTCCAACCTTGGGAACTGACCCTCAAGTACACCTCGACACCGGAAGAGTTCGAAGCGCAACGGCTGGTCCTGCATAAGGAAGCGGCCGAGGTGCTGGGTGTGGATTGGGATGAGTATTGCGAGATGAATAACCTGGTGGTTTAGAACAGAGCGGCAAGCTGCAAGGGGCCACTCGGCTTCCTTGCAGCGTCACGCTGACCGCTTGCCGCTTTTCAGAGGCTGAGCCTCATCGACAGGTCCACCGCCTTCACGTCCTTGGTCATCGCGCCGATGGAGATGTAGTCCACCCCGGTCTCGGCAATGGGCAGCAGGGTGGTTTCATTGATGCCGCCGCTGGCTTCCAGCTTCGCCTTGCCGCCGTTCAGGCGCACGGCTTCGCGCATGTCGTCGAGGCTCAACTCATCGAGCATGATGATGTCGGCGCCCGCCGCTAATGCTTCGCGCAGTTCCTCCAAGCTCTCTACTTCGATTTCCACGGGCTTGCCGGGAGCGATCTTGTGCGCCGCCGTGATGGCCTGTGCAATGCCGCCGCAGGCAGCGATGTGGTTTTCCTTGATCAGAAACGCGTCGTACAGACCGATGCGATGGTTGTGACAGCCGCCGCACGTCACCGCGTACTTCTGTGCCAGGCGCAGGCCCGGCAGAGTTTTGCGGGTGTCCAGCAATTTGACTTGAGTGCCGGCAACGAAGTCCGCCAGGTACTTCGCGCGTGTGGCGACGCCGGACAGCATCTGCAAAAAATTCAGCGCACTGCGCTCGCCGCTGAGCAGCGAGCGCGCCGGGCCTTCGAGGTGAAAAAGCGCTTGATTGGGGCTGACGCGTTCGCCATCGGCCACCTGCCAGTGCACGGCGACCCGAGGGTCCAACTGCCGGAACACCGCGTCCACCCACGCCGTGCCGGCGATGACGGCGTCATCGCGGGTAATGATGGTGGCCTTGGCCAGTCGTTCGGCCGGGATCAATTGCGCGGTAATGTCGCCGCTGCCGATGTCCTCCAGCAGTGCGCGGCGCACATTGGCTTCGATTTCGGCGGTGAGGTCGGCAAGACGGAGATTCGGCATAACAGGCTCCACAAACAAAGTGCGTCGATTATAGGGGCTGTGTGACTGGGAACCCAGCCACCCGCTCATTTGTGCGCAAATCACAGAGGGCGCTGGCGCTTGCCCCCCGGTTTGCAAGATAATCTCGCGCCTTGCAATTGGCGTCATAGCTTTGACGTCTGCTGGCGTGCAGTTATCCACAGGGTCGATACGGCCTGTCGATGATTGTCGCCCAACTCAATACCGCCGTTTCAGGAGGCCAGGATGCACAACGACGGAAAGGTGGTGCCGATTAATAAAGCGCATGCCACGCCATCGCCGCTGGCCCGCCTGCCGGTTGTGTTGCTGCAAGTCCGCGACAAGGCGGCGCAGCAGCTGCAGCAAGGCTTGCAGGAACTCTTCGATAACGCCGACGACACGCTGTTTGAAATGGCCGACAAGGCCCGCAGCACCGTCGATCACCATATTTTCTTTGAAGCCATGCGCGACCTGCGCCTCAAGCGCAAGAACTTCGAGCGTGTATTCATGGAGCGCCTGTTTGCCGCTTTTGCCGGCTTGGGCGACACCGGGCGCAGGGAGCTGCAGTTGGTGCCAGTGGTTTCCTACGATGCGGCACCCGGTTCGTCCCATGACGCACTGGAAAAAACCGTGGCGCTCGAAGCCATGCTGGGCCGCGTCCGGCATCGCGATGGACTGGCACTGTCGCAGCTCACTGCGCGGCTGAGTGCGGTACTGGGCAATGCCCTGGATGAGCGTGAGAACCCCCTGGGCCCGGCGCTGCTGTGCGAATTTTTCTTGCAGGCGGGGCGCAGCCTGGGCGTGGAGATTCGCGTCAAACTGATCATGCTCAAGCTATTCGAGAAGTATGTCCTCAGCGATGCCGATCAACTCTACGCCGAAGCCAATCAATTGTTGGTCGCCACGGGGGTGTTGCCGGAGCTCAAGACCGTGCCTTCGCGCCGCGCCGGTGGGCGGGCCGCCCGTGAACGCTCGCGCGAAGACGCATCGCCGAGCACCGATCAACCCCTCGACGAAAACGGCCAGCAAGCTTTTGCGGCGCTGCAAGCCTTGCTCAAACCCGTGCGCGGCAGCGTGGCGCCGACCCTCGAAGCCAGCGCCGAACCCCAGCCTATCGCCACGCGGGACCTGCTGCGCCTGTTGTCCCATTTGCAGCAGTACGTGCCGACGCCGGACGCCGAGGACGATTTCGACCTGTGCAACCAGCTGGAGCAATTGCTCACCCGCGTCAGTGTCAAGAGCGGCAAGTCACGGGTGGTGGAGGAGGCCGATGAAGACGTCATCAATCTGATCGCCCTGCTGTTCGAATTTATCCTCAACGACCCTACCGTCCCGGACGCTTTCAAAGCGCTGATCGCGCGCCTGCAAATCCCAATGCTCAAAGTGGCGGTGCTGGACAAGAGTCTTTTCAGCCATGCCGGCCACCCGGCGCGGCGCCTGCTGAACGAAATCGCTGCGATGGCCTTGGGCTGCAACCTGTGCGATGACTACCCGCGTGACCCTTTGTACCTGCGCATCGAGCAGGTGGTGCAGCGTTTGCTCAATGAGTTTGTCGAAGATCCGGCGATTTTTGCCCAATTGCTCGCTGAGTTCAGCGCGTTCGCCGCTGATGAGTGTCGCCGCAGCGAGTTGCTCGAACAGCACACCCGCGATGCCGAAGAAGGCCGGGTGCGCACCGAGGCGGCCCGTCAGCGGGTGGCCGAGGTGCTCAACAGGCGGCTGCTGGGCAAAGTGTTGCCCCTCGCCGTGGTGCAGTTTCTGCAACAGGCCTGGAGCCAGGTGCTGTTGTTGGTCAGCCTCAAGCACGGTGAAGAGTCGGTGCAATGGCAATCGGCTCTGCGCACCATGGACGAACTGATCTGGAGCGTCGGCCTGCAGGAAGACACCGAGGCCGGGCGGCGCTTGCTCGAGCATTTGCCCGGCTTGCTCAAGGCGCTGCGCGACGGTTTGACCAGCGCGGCGTTCGACCCTCTCAGCACCCGAGAATTTTTCGTCCGCCTCCAGGCTATGCATGTGCAGCCGGCGGACGGTGTCGACGAGCTGATCGAAGTACGCGAGCCTTTGGTATTCAGCGAGCTGCCGCCGGACCCCGCGCTCGACCTGGCGCCCAACGATCCCGACCTGCTCAAGGTTCATCAATTGCGGGTCGGCGCTTGGGTCATGTTCCAGCAGGATGGCGCCTTTACCCAGCGCTGCAAGCTCGCGGCGATCATGGCCCCGGCCAACACGTATGTGTTCGTCAGCCGCACGGGGCTCAAGGTGCTGGAAAAAAGCGTCGGCCAGCTGGCGCTGGCGTTTAAGCAGGGCGTCTTGCAGGTTCTGGACGACAGCCCGCTGTTCGAGCGTGCATTGGCTGCCGTAGTGAGTAAGCTGCGGCAACTCAATCACGGCAAGTGATCGCAACCTCGGGGTCGAACGCGGCATACTGGTCACCTGTTGCCCCATTCAAGGAACCTGTATGCAGTTGGACCCCGCCAGCGGTTGGTGCCAGGGCATTCGTCATTGCCCTTCGCCCAACTTCAATCAGCGCCCCGCAGGCGAAATCTCACTGCTGGTGGTGCACAACATCAGCTTGCCACCGGCGCAGTTCGCCACTGGCAAAGTGCAGGCGTTTTTCCAGAATCGCCTGGATGTCACGGAACATCCTTACTTTGAAGGGATTGCCGACCTACGGGTATCTGCGCATTTTCTGATTGAGCGCGACGGGACGGTGACGCAGTTTGTGTCCTGCCTCGACCGGGCCTGGCATGCCGGTGTTTCGCAGTTCGAGGGGCGGGAAACCTGCAACGATTTTTCCCTGGGCATTGAACTGGAAGGCACGGACGAGCTGCCGTTCACCGATGCCCAGTACCGTGCACTGATCGACCTGACCCGCCAATTGCAGGCGGCTTACCCTGATATCACCCCGCAACGCATTTGTGGCCACAGCGATATCGCGCCGGGACGCAAGACCGACCCCGGCCCCGCTTTTGATTGGAAGCGCTTTCGCAGCGCCCTGCAGGATGGAGGACACACCTGATGAGTTTCCTGGTACTGGTGTTGGCGGTCTGGATCGAGAAGTTTTCGGCCCTGCGTCATCGGTTGCAGCGCGATGGCGGCTGGCTGCGCGAGCTGGCCAAACTGGAATCGAGCCCACGTATGGCGCAGCGGCCTTGGTTGATTCTGACCTTGTTGGTGTTACTGCCGGTGGCATTGCTGGCGCTGTTGCTGCTGGTACTGGAACCGGTGGCCTATGGCTTACTGGCGCTGCCGGTGCACCTGCTGGTGGTGATCTACAGCCTGGGCCGTGGCGATCTGCTGGCTGATCTGGGCCCGTTCCGCGATGCCTGGCGACGCGGCGACTTGCAGGCCGCCGAGCACGTCGCCGAGCGCGACCTCAAGCTGGGCGCCGACAGCGGCGAGCAACTGCTCGATCGGGTACAGGGCCACCTGTTATGGCAGGCCTACCAGAGCTTTTTTGCGGTGATTTTCTGGTATTTCCTGCTGGGCCCGGTCGCTGCCCTGGCTTATCGCCTGTTGGCGTTGGCCAGCGAACACAGCCAGAACCCGCTGGTCGCCGAGCGCGCCGGGCAAATGCGCCACGCCTTCGACTGGTTGCCGGTACGCCTACTGGCCGCCAGTTTTGCCTTGGTGGGCAACTTTGTCGCGGTCAGCCGGGTCATGCTGCACGAGCTACTGAGCTGGGACATCAGCGCGGCCCAACTGGTGGATAAAGTCGGTCTGGCCGCCGCCGAGATACCGGCGCCGGCAGTGGGGGCCGACGGTATCAACAGCCTTGACCGCCTATGGGAACTGCTGCTGCGCGCGGCTGTGCTGTGGTATGCCGGGTTCGCCATCTGGACGGTGTTGCCGTAAAGCGCAGACCGCGTTACGTGGGAGCCCCTTCGGCTCCCACTGGCTGTTAACCTTAAGTTACAAAACTCCCTTTCAAATTGAGCTATACAGACAGAGCGCCAAATAGTGGCTTTCTGCCGCCGCCCTGCGCCCTCAATAAAAATAAAACAAAAAGGGAGTTCACCTGTGAAGAGCTTGCTCTATCCCGCCGTCGCGCTGATGAACCGCCTGAGCTTCGGCCTGAAGTTCAGCCTGATCAGTGTGTTGTTCCTGTTGCCGATGCTGGTCACCAACTATTTCCTGGTGCGCGATTCGTGGCGCGAATTCCAGGGCACCCGCGTCGAACTGCAAAGCCTCGACGTGCTCGGCAGCAGCCTGGCCCTGCGCCGTGACCTGGAAACCCTGAATAATCAGGTACAAATCAACGCCACTCTGGGCCAGTCGGGTAAGGCGGGCGACCTGGAAGGCAAGATCAGCGCCTTGGAGCAGAGCGTACTGAGCCGCTTGCAGGGCTTTACCGCGATGGCCACCGACCCCGAGCAAATCGCGGTGTTCGAGGCCAAGCGCGACGAATTGATCGGCGCGTTCAAGGCCCAGCAACAGGAAACTTCGCTGCTGAGTAAAAGCGCATTGATCGGCAAGCTGCTGAACAAGGCGCAGATGCTCGGCCAGATCGTCGCCAGTCAATCGGGCTTGAGCCGCGACCCCCAAAGCGATCTGCGCCAGCTGACTGAGTTGATCACCAGCGTCACGCCGCAGGTGACCCAAACACTGGGAGAGGGGCGGGCTATGGGCGCCTATTCGCTGGGGCAGGGGTTTCTCAATTCATCTTCCAGCACGCGCTTTGACGAACTGCTGCAGCAACTGGAAAAACTCCACGGCGAATATGGCTTGAAACTGCAGGATGCGCTGGGCTCCAGCAGTGCCGCGCACACGGCGCTCGACGGTCTGGCCAAGGCCAGTAACGCCAGCCTCAAGCAAGGCAGTGAGCTGTTCGAAGAGCAGGTGGTTATGGCCGAGACCCTCGATGCGCCCTGGCAGACGTTCTACGATGCGGTCAGCCAGTTGATGGCCCAGACCTATCAACTCGATGAGGCCACCCTGGGGTTTCTTGAGCAACAGTTGCAGCATCGCCTGACGCAGAACCGCCTGCACATGGTGGTGCTTGTGTCGGCGCTGACCGCCGTGTTTTTGCTGATCTTCTACCTCTACGCCGGTTTCTATGCCTCCACGCGCACCACATTGCGACATCTGGGCACGATGATGGACAAAGTGGCGGCCGGTGATATGACCGTCTCCTTCGTGGCGCGCAGCCGCGATGAACTGGGTGACCTGGGTCAGGTGTTCAACGGCACCGTGGCGAAAATCCACGATCTGATCGAGCGCGTCGGGCACACCGTCAACCAGGTCGAGCAGCAGGCCGGTCAGGTGGAAACGGTCTCGGCGCAGAGTAACCAGGCCGTCTGCGGCCAGCGTACACAGATCGAACAGGTGGCGACGGCCATGAACCAGATGTCGTCCACCGCCCAGGAGGTGGCCCGCAACGCCGCTGCAGCCGTGAGCAGCGCCCACAGCGTCAACCAGGAGACCGTCAGCGGTCGCGGCCTGGTGCAATCCCAACAGGGCAGCATCGCGCGGTTGGCGTCGGAGATCGACCAGTCGGTACGGGTGATCAACCAATTGGCCACCGACAGCCAGGCCATCAGCACGGTGTTAGAAGTGATCAAAAGCATCGCTGAGCAAACCAACCTGCTGGCGCTCAATGCCGCGATCGAGGCGGCGCGGGCCGGTGAGCAGGGGCGCGGTTTTGCGGTAGTAGCGGATGAGGTACGTACCCTCGCGCGGCGCACGCAGCAGTCCACCGAAGAGATCGAGCAGATGATCAGTCGCTTGCACAGCGGTGTGGACGCGGCGGTCAAGGCCATGGGCAGCAGCCATGAAATGGCCAATGGCACGGTCGGGCAGTCGGAACAGGTCCAGCAGGCGTTGGAGAATATCCTCGGTGCCGTCGGCATGATCGTGGATCAGAACCAACAGATTGCGGCAGCCGTGGAACAGCAGACCGCCGTGGCCCACGATATCGACCAGAACATCGTCGAAATCAATCGCGCCGGCGAGCATGCCGCCGACGGTGCGCAGCAGACCGCTGCGGCCAGTCAACGCTTGTCATTGCAGGTGGTGGAGTTGAAACAGCTGATCGGCGCCTTCCGCGTGTAAGGCGTAGGCGTAGGACTAAAGCGTTAACGGGTGTGGTGTGCGTCTGAATTTTCCGGGGTGTCTTTTCTGGCCGCGTAGATGAGTGAGAATTTATTTCATTCAAACCGGGAGCCGGGGAGGCACCACGATGACCGCTGCACTCGGCATCAAAGGGCAATGCGCCCATTGCGATATCACCTTTGAACTCAAGCCTTGGCAATTGAATGCCATCGCCATCGAAGAGCCCTTCGACTGCCCGTATTGCCACCGGGAGCTTGAACTCAAATGCCCTCGCCAACTGCGCCATTTCAAGTCCCTGGAATATTGGGCGTTGGTGCGTCCAAGCATGGTGACGTTCACTTGCGTGGTGCTGATCGTGGCGCTGGTGGCAGAGTGGGTGGGGCTGATCAGTGTGATTGGGCAGTTCAATATTTCGCTGGTGGTGTTGCTGGTGCATTTCATGGTGTTGCGCTATGCCCGTCATCGCCAGCGCATCACCCTCAACCTGCACGCCGTCGAACCGACGCTACCAATTGAACAACTCACGCGCATTGCGTGTGCTCGCCTCGGCCAACGATAGCGGGTCGATACCCATATGCTCGGCCAGGGCCTGGCAAATGTCCGGCAAGTGCTCGGGGCTGTTGCGCTGGCCGGGGTACATGGCGGGCGGCATGTCGGGCGAATCGGTTTCCAGCACCACCGCGTCCAGCGGCAGCTGTGCCAGCACCTTGTGCATGCGCAACGCCTGGGGCCAGGTGGCGGCGCCGCCCAGGCCGAGCTTGAAGCCCAGCTTGATGTATTCGCGGGCTTCTTCGCGGCTGCCGGCAAACGCGTGAATGATGCCGCCGCGTGGCACGCGGATGCGCTTGAGCGTGGCAATCACCGCCGCATGGCTGCGACGTACGTGCAGCAGGGCAGGCAACTGAAAATCCGCCGCCAGTTGCAGTTGCGCTTCAAACAGCTGTTGCTGACGTGCGCGGTCCAGGTGTTCGAGGAAGTAATCCAGACCGATCTCGCCCACCGCGCAGAGTTGCCGATGGCCTTGCAGGCGGGTCAGCCAGTCACCTAATGCCCTCAGATCGGCGGGGCGGTGATCGTCCAGATACACCGGATGCAGGCCGAACGCAGCGAACAGGCCTTCATCCGTCTGCACCAAATCCCACAACCGCTGCCAATTCTGCTGATACACCCCCAGCACCACCATGCGCTGCACGCCCAGCTCGCGGCTGTGGGCGAGGACTTCCCGGCGGTCGCTGTCGAATTCCGGGAAATCAAGGTGCGTGTGGGTGTCGATCAGCGTCACGTTCACGCCTCGTGAATACGCTGCTTGAAGGTGCGGCCGATGGCGTGTACGCCCGGTTGGTACTGCTCTTCTTCGATGGCGGCCAGGGCCAGGCGCAGCGCGGTGTCGGCGATCAACTGATGCTGCTGGGCCATGGCGTTGACCGGCAGCGGCAGGAAGTCCAGCAGTTGGGTGTCGCCAAACGTGCCCAGGCGCAGGGGCCGTGATTTGAGCGGGTAGTCGTGCAGTGCGTCGAACACCCCTTGGAGCAGCACGTAGGACGTCGTCACCAGCGCGTCAGGCAAATGGCCCAGCCGCTGCAGCAATTGCTCCATCAGCTGTCGGCCACAATCGCGGCTGAAGGCTTCGCCGTGTTCGATGAGCATCTCGCCGGTAAAGCCTTTCAACGCTTGCTGAAAACCGGCGGCGCGTTCCTGGCTGATACTCAGCTCGGGCCGCGCGCCGATCAGCACAATCTGTTTAGGCAATGGTTGCAGCAGGCTGCTGGTCAGTTGCTGGCAGGCCTGGCGGTCGTCGCTGACCACCGAACAGAACTGCGCCGGCTCCATCACCCGGTCGATGGCGATTACCGGCAGGCCTTTGGCTTGCAGCTCGCGGTAGCTGTCGTCGCTGGTGGGCAGGCAACTGGCCACGAACAGCGCATCGCACCGCCGGGCGCGGAACAGTTGCAGCAATTGGCGTTCGCTGTCGGCATCGTCGTCGGAGCTGGCGATCAACAATTGATAGCCGCGCGCGCGCGCCTTGCTCCAGCAATTTGGCGATACGCGCGTAACTGGGGTTTTCCAGGTCGGGCAGAATAAAGCCCAACGTGCGCGTGTGCCGGCTGCGCAGCCCGGCGGCCTGGGGATTGGGGGTAAAGCCGTGGGCCTCCACCACCGCACGCACTCGTTCGACGGTGGCGTGGCTGATGCGTTGCTGGGCGGCTTTGCCGTTGATGACATAACTGGCGGTGGTAACGGACACACCGGCCAGACGTGCGATATCACTGAGTTTCAAACCGGGATTTCCTTGTTTTTTGGAGCTTGCCCCGACATTTTGTCCAATCGTAACCGATTACGGCACACGACCAATGTCCCAGCTCAATCGCCGAGTGGTCCTTCAAGGATGCACAATTAACGCGTAATCTGCCTTAAATTCTAGATTAAACGTTTCAGCCAGCGTATTTTTACGACGTTCGCGACCGAGCGGCTCCTGCCAACTGACCGCTCAGTCAGTAGTTTTCAAACACCCCTACACTGTTTTATTCAAAACAATACCTAGTGCGCCCAGCGCACTAACTAGGAGAACGGCATGCTTGAGCTCACTGTAGAGCAGATATCCATGGGCCAGGTGGCTGTGGATAAATCTGCTGCCTTGCACCTGCTCGCTGACACACTGGTGGCCGACGGTCTGGTCGCCGAGGGCTATCTGAGTGGCTTGCAAGCCCGTGAAGCCCAGGGCTCGACGTTTCTCGGCCAAGGTATTGCGATCCCCCACGGCACGCCAGAAACCCGCGACCAGGTGTTTGCCACCGGCGTGCGTCTGCTGCAGTTCCCCGAAGGGGTGGACTGGGGCGACGGCCAGATCGTGTATTTGGCCATTGGCATTGCCGCTCAATCCGACGAACACCTTCGCCTGCTGCAATTGCTGACCCGCGCCCTCGGCGAGACCGACCTGGGTGAGGCGCTGCGTCGCGCCGCCTCCGCAGAAGCTCTGCTGAAATTGCTGCAGGGTGCACCGCAGGAGCTGGCGCTGGATGCACAGATGATCAGCCTGGGCGTGTCCGCCGACGATTTTGAAGAGCTGGTATGGCGTGGCGCCCGCCTGCTGCGCCAGGCCGATTGCGTCAGCAACGGCTTCGCCGCCGTATTGCAACAGGTCGATGCGCTGCCCCTGGGCGACGGCCTGTGGTGGCTGCACAGCGAGCAGACCGTCAAACGCCCGGGCCTGGCGTTCGTCACCCCGGACAAACCCATGCGTTACCTGGGCCAACCGCTCACGGGCCTGTTTTGCCTGGCCAGCCTGGGCGAAGCGCACCAGGCCTTGCTTGAGCGTTTGTGCGCGTTGCTGATCGAAGGCCGTGGCCAGGAACTGGGCCGCGCCACCAGCAGCCGCGCAGTGCTTGAAGTATTGGGCGGCGAACTGCCGCCGGACTGGCCGAGCGCGCGCATCACCCTGGCCAACGCCCATGGCCTGCACGCGCGGCCGGCGAAGATCCTGGCGCAGTTAGCCAAGAGTTTTGACGGCGATATCCGTGTGCGCATCATCGATGGTCCGGCCACCGCGGTGTCGGTCAAAAGCTTGAGCAAGCTGCTCAGCCTCGGCGCCCGCCGTGGCCAGGTGCTGGAGTTCGTTGCCGAACCCGGCATTGCCGGTGATGCGCTGCCGGCACTGCTGGCCGCGGTGGAGGAGGGGCTCGGTGAAGAGGTCGAGCCGCTGCCGACCGTCAGCGCGCCCCCCGAAACCCTGGACCTCGAACCGCTGCTCAGCGCACCGGCCTCCGGTAGCCAGATCCAGGCTATCGCTGCGGCGCCGGGGATTGCCATTGGCCCCGCTCATGTCCAGACCCAGCAGGTGTTCGACTACCCACTGCGCGGCGAGTCACCGGTGATCGAGCGTCAGCGTCTGCATGCCGCCCTGACCGACGTGCGCCGCGATATTCAGGGGCTGATCGAGCGCAGCCCATCCAAAGCGATCCGCGAGATTTTCATCACCCACCAGGAAATGCTCGACGACCCGGAACTGACCGACGACGTCGACACTCGCCTTAAGCAAGGCGAAAGCGCCGAAGCCGCGTGGATGAGCGTGATCGAAGCCGCCGCCAAACAGCAGGAGTCGTTGCAGGACGCCTTGCTCGCCGAGCGTGCCGCCGACCTGCGGGATATCGGCCGTCGCGTGCTGGCGCAACTGTGCGGCGTCGAAACCGCCCAAGAGCCGAATGAGCCGTACATCCTGGTGATGGACGAGGTCGGCCCGTCCGATGTGGCGCGCCTGGACCCGGCGCGCGTCGCCGGTATCCTCACCGCTCGCGGTGGCGCCACGGCCCACAGCGCCATCGTCGCGCGTGCCCTCGGTATCCCCGCGCTGGTCGGTGCTGGCGCCGCCGTCTTGCTGGTCGCCGCCGGCACGCCGCTGTTGCTCGATGGCCAGCGCGGCCGCCTGCATGTGGACCCCGATGCCGCTACCCTGCAACGGGCTACCGTCGAGCGCGACACCCGTGAACAACGCCTGCAAGCGGCCTCCGCCCAGCGCCATGAAACAGCTCTGACACGCGACGGGCATGCTGTGGAAGTGTTTGCCAATATCGGCGAAAGCGCCGGTGTCGCCGCAGCGGTGGAGCAGGGCGCCGAAGGCATCGGTTTGTTGCGCACCGAACTGATTTTTATGGCTCACCCACAAGCGCCGGATGAAGCCACCCAAGAAGCCGAGTACCGCCGCGTTCTCGACGGCCTCGGCGGGCGCCCGTTGGTGGTGCGCACCCTCGACGTGGGCGGCGACAAACCGTTGCCTTACTGGCCGATTGCCGAGGAAGAAAACCCTTTCCTGGGCGTGCGTGGCATTCGCCTGACCTTGCAACGCCCGCAGATCATGGAAGCGCAGCTGCGCGCGCTGTTGCGTTCGGCGGATAACCGCCCGCTGCGCATTATGTTTCCCATGGTCGGCAGCGTCGATGAGTGGCGCGCCGCCCGTGACATGACCGAGCGCCTGCGCCTGGAAATCCCGGTGGCCGACCTGCAACTGGGGATCATGATCGAAGTACCGTCGGCCGCCTTGCTGGCGCCGGTGCTGGCCAAGGAAGTGGACTTCTTCAGTGTCGGCACCAACGACCTGACCCAATACACCCTGGCCATCGACCGTGGCCACCCAACCTTATCTGCCCAGGCCGATGGCTTGCACCCGGCGGTGTTGCAGTTGATCGATATCACCGTGCGCGCCGCCCATGCCCACGGCAAATGGGTCGGCGTGTGCGGCGAACTGGCGGCGGACCCGCTGGCAGTGCCGGTGCTGGTGGGCTTGGGAGTGGACGAACTGAGCGTGTCGGCGCGCAGCATTCCCGAAGTGAAGGCGCGTGTGCGCGAATTCAGTCTGAGCCAGGCCCGGAGCCTGGCACAACAAGCGCTGGCGGTGGGTTCCCCCGCCGATGTGCGAGCCCTCGTGGAGGCGGTGTAAATGGCAAGGATTCTGACCCTGACGCTGAACCCGGCGTTGGATCTCACGGTGCGCTTGGCCCGCCTGGAACCGGGTGAAGTCAACCGCAGCGAAACCCTGCTGACCCATGCCGCCGGCAAGGGCGTGAATGTGGCGCAGGTGCTGGCCGATCTGGGGCATCAATTGACCGTGGGCGGTTTTCTCGGTGCGGACAACCCGCAAGCCTTTGACGCGCTGATCGCTCGTCGCGGTTTTGCCGACGCGTTTATCCGCGTGCCGGGGGAAACCCGCAGCAATATCAAAATCGCCGAGCAGGACGGTCGTGTCACCGATATCAACGCGCCGGGCCCGCAGGTGAGCGAGCAGGCGCAACAGGCCTTGCTCAACCAGCTCACTCTGATCGCCCCCGGTCACGATGCGGTGGTGGTCGCCGGCAGCTTACCGCGCGGCGTCAGTGCGCAGTGGCTGCACGATGTGTTGGTGCAGTTGAAAGGCCTCGGTTTGAAGGTTGCCCTGGACACCAGTGGCGAGGCGCTGCGTGCCGGTCTGCGAGCCGGCCCGTGGTTGGTCAAGCCGAACACCGAAGAACTGGCCGATGCCCTCGATTGCCCCACCGACTCCCTCGAACAGCAGCGCCAAGCCGCGCAGCGCCTGCACGCCCAGGGGGTGGAACATGTGGTGGTATCCCATGGCGCCGACGGTGTGAACTGGTTCAGCCCGACGCTGGCGCTGCATGCCACGCCGCCCAAGGTCAGCGTGGCCAGCACCGTGGGTGCCGGGGATTCGTTGCTGGCCGGCATGTTGCACGGTCTGCTCAGTGGCGAGGGCCCCGAACAGACCCTGCGCCGTGCCACGGCGATTGCCGCGATGGCGGTGACGCAGATCGGTTTCGGCATCAGCGATGACGCGCAGTTGGCGCATCTGCAAAGCGGCGTCGATGTACGCCCGCTCACAGAACAATAAGAGGGTTAGTCATGAAGTTAGCCATTGTTACTGCCTGCCCCAACGGCATGGTCACCAGTGTGCTGTGCGCCCGCTTGCTGGACGCCGCCGCGCAGCGCCAAGGCTGGAGCACCAGTGTCGAAGTGGTGGATGTGCAGCACCCCGAGCGCGCGCTATCCGACGCGACCCTGGCCGCCGCCGAGTGGGTGTTGCTGGTCAGCAGCACGCCGGTGGATATGCAGCGCTTCATCGGCAAGCGCGTGTTCCAAAGTACGCCGGCCCAGGCGTTGGCGGATGTGGAAGCGGTGTTGCGTCGCGGTGCTGAAGAGGCTCAGGTGTATGTCGCCAGCGAGGCGCCGGTCGCGGCAAAGAATGCCCCACGCATCGTCGCCGTCACCGCGTGCCCGACCGGCGTGGCCCATACCTTTATGGCTGCCGAAGCCTTGCAGCAGACGGCCAAGCGCCTGGGTTACGACTTGCAGGTCGAGACCCAAGGTTCGGTGGGCGCACGTACGCCGCTGAGCGCCGAAGCTATCGCTAATGCCGATGTGGTGCTGTTGGCGGCTGATATCGAAGTGGCTACCGAACGCTTCGCCGGCAAGAAGATTTACCGTTGCGGCACCGGCATTGCTCTCAAGCAATCCGAAGCGACCCTGAACAAAGCCCTGGCCGAAGGCGCTGTGGAAAGCGCCGCCGGTGCGCCGGTAGCCAAGTCGGAAAAGACCGGCGTCTACAAGCACTTGCTCACCGGTGTGTCGTTCATGTTGCCGATGGTGGTGGCGGGCGGCTTGCTGATCGCTCTGTCGTTTGCGTTCGGCATTCATGCGTTCGAACAGGAAGGCACCTTGGCGGCGGCGTTGAAAACCGTCGGCAACAGCGCGTTTACCTTGATGGTGCCGCTGCTGGCCGGTTATATCGCCTATTCGATCGCCGACCGTCCGGGGATCGCGCCGGGCATGATTGGCGGCCTGCTGGCCGGCACCTTGGGCGCGGGTTTTATCGGCGGCATTTTTGCCGGTTTCCTGGCCGGTTACTGCGTCAAAGGCGTCACGCGCGTGGTGCGTCTGCCGCAAAGCATGGAAGCTCTCAAACCGATCCTGATCATCCCGTTGCTGGCGAGCCTATTCACCGGCCTGGCGATGATCTACCTGGTGGGCCCGCCGGTGGCGCGCATGCTCAGCGGCTTGACTGAATTCCTCAGCACCATGGGCACCACCAACGCGGTGCTGCTGGGCATTCTGCTGGGCGGCATGATGTGCGTGGACCTGGGCGGGCCGATCAACAAAGCGGCGTATGCGTTTTCCGTCGGCTTGCTGGCCGCCCACAGCGGCGCGCCGATGGCCGCGACCATGGCCGCCGGCATGGTGCCGCCCATCGGCATGGGCATCGCCACGTTCCTGGCGCGGCGCAAATTCGCCCAGACCGAACGCGAAGCCGGCAAAGCCGCGATGATCCTCGGGATGTGCTTTATCTCTGAAGGCGCGATCCCCTTCGCCGCCAAAGACCCGCTACGTGTAATCCCGGCAAGCATCGCCGGCGGTGCGTTGACCGGCGCGCTGTCGATGTACTTCGGCTGCGTACTGGCCGCGCCCCACGGTGGTTTGTTCGTGCTGGTGATTCCGAATGCCATCAATCATGCGTTGCTGTATCTGCTGGCGATCGTTGCGGGCAGCCTGCTGACCGGGGTGGTGTATGCGCTGATCAAACGGGCGGAAGTGGTGGAGCTGAGCGTCGCGCCGGCCAACGCCTGACACGGTCTGGCAGGGCCCGAAATTGTGGGGAGGCAAGCCTCTCCCACAGAGTGTCACACCCGCTTCATCCCCGCGTGGTTAAGTGCCTCTTTTGAGACTCAAGAGGGCACCTGCATGAGCCACTTCGATCTGGGCCGTCGCCGCGTGATGCAAGCCGTCGGCGCCGGTCTGTTATTGCCGGGCCTGGCGCCGGCGGTGATCGCGTCGGTCAAGGACCGGCCGCAACTTACCGATGGGGTGCAGTCCGGCGATCTACTGGGCGACCGCGCGATGATCTGGAGCCGCAGCGACCGGCCCGCGCGGATGGTGGTGGAATGGGACACCCGCAGCGTGTTCAGCAGCCCGCGCCGTTTTGTTTCGCCGCTGGCCGACAACCGCACGGACTTCACCGCCCGCGTTGAACTGACCGGGTTGCCTGCCGACCAGGCGGTTTTCTATCGCGTGCATTTCGAAGACGCCCAGAGCGGCGTGGCCAGCGAGCCCTGGTTCGGCCACCTGCGCAGCGTGCCGCAACAGCGCCGCGACATTCGCTTTGTATGGAGCGGCGACACCGTCGGCCAAGGCTTCGGCATCAACCCGGACATCGGTGGCATGCGCATCTACGAAGCCATGCGCTTGCGTCTGCCGGACTTCTTTATCCACAGCGGCGACACCATCTACGCCGACGGCCCGGTGCCGGCGCAACTGGCCACTGAAGGCGGGCGTATCTGGCGCAATATCACCACCGAGGCCAAGAGCAAAGTCGCCGAGACCCTGGACGAATACCGTGGCAACTACCGCTACAACCTCATGGATGAAAACGTGCGCCGCTTCAACGCCGAAGTACCGCAGATCTGGCAGTGGGACGACCACGAAGTGATCAACAACTGGTCGCCGAGCAAGCAATTGGACGAGCGCTACCAGACCCGCGACATCAACACGCTGGTGGGCCGCGCGCGCCAGGCCTGGCTGGAATATTCGCCGATGCGCCGCCAAAGCGCCGACGGCGGCGGGCGCATCTATCGCAAGCTCAGTTATGGCCCGCTGCTGGATGTATTTGTGCTCGATATGCGCAGCTACCGTGGTCCTAACGATGACAACCTGGGGGCGGCCAAGCCGTTTCTGGGGCGTGAACAATTGGACTGGCTCAAGAGCGAACTCAAGGGCTCCAAGGCGCAATGGAAAGTCATCGCCGCCGACATGCCCATCGGCCTGGGCGTGCCCGACGGTGAAGTCAGCCCCGGCGTGCCGCGTTGGGAGGCCATCGCCAACGGCGAGCCTGGCCCGGCCCAAGGCCGCGAGCTGGAAATCGCCGAACTGCTGGCGTTCCTGCGTGCGCAGCAGGTACGCAACCATGTGTGGCTGACGGCAGACGTGCACTACTGCGCGGCGCATCACTACCACCCGGATCGCGCGGCGTTCCAGGATTTCGAGCCGTTCTGGGAGTTTGTCGCCGGGCCGTTGAACGCTGGCAGCTTCGGGCCCAATCCGCTGGATAAAACCTTTGGGCCTGAAGTGGTGTTCGAAAAAGCGCCACCGGCACAGAACACTTCGCCGTTTGCCGGGTTTCAGTTTTTTGGCGAGGTGAATATTGATGGCCAGACGGGAGAGTTGACGGTGATCCTGCGCGACTTGGATGGAGTCTCAGTATTCGAACAGAAGTTGCAACCCACCTGACTTGAAATGCAGTCCCACTGTGGGAGGAGGCTTGCCCCCGATGGCGGTGTGACAGTTAATTATCAGACGACTGATCCACCGCTATCGGGGGCAAGCCCCCTCCCACAGTGGATCGCGCGGCGTTCCAGGATTTCGAGCCGTTCCGGGAGTTTGTTGCCGGACCTGAAGTGGTGTTCGAAAAAGCGCCACCGGCACAGAACACTGACTTGAAATGCAATCCCAATGTGGGAGGGGGCTTGCCCCCGATGACGGTGTGACAGTTATTTATCAGACGACTGACCCACCGCTATCGGGGGCAAGCCCCCTCCCACAGTGGATCGCGCGGCGGCAGCTTTGGGCCCAATCTGCTGGCTAAAACCTTTGGGCCTGAAGTGGTGTTCGAAAAAGCGCCACCGGCACAGAACACTGACTTGAAATGCAATCCCAATGTGGGAGGGGGCTTGCCCCCGATGACGGTGTGACAGTTAATTATCAGACGACTGATCCACCGCTATCGGGGGCAAGCCCCCTCCCACAGTGGATCGCGCGGCGGCAGCTTTGGGCCTAATCCGCTGGATACAACTTTTGGGCCTGAAGTAGTGTTCGAAAAAGCGCCACCGGCATAGAACACTGACTTGCAATGCAATCCCAATGTGGGAGGGGGCTTGCCCCCTCCCACAGTGGATCGCGCGGCGGCAGCTTTGGGCCCAATCTGCTGGATAAGACCTTTGGGCCTGAAGTGGTGTTCGAAAAAGCGCCACCGGCACAGAACACTGACTTGAAATGCAATCCCAATGTGGGAGGGGGCTTGCCCCCGATGACGGTGTGACAGTCATTTTTCAGACGACTGATCCACCGCCATCGGGGGCAAGCCCCCTTCCACAGTGAGTGACCTCAGTACACGTCGCGGCGATAGCGGCCTTGTTCGATCAAGCGCTCCACCGCCTCGCGGCCGAGGATATCCAGCAGCGCCTGGTCCACCCCGGCAGCCATGCCCTGTAAGCTCCCGCACACATAGATCGCCGCGCCATCGGCCAGCCATCTACGTAGCACGTCGGCCGATTCGCGCAGGCGATCCTGCACGTAGATCTTCTCCGCCTGATCGCGGGAGAACGCCAGGTCCAACAGCGCTAGATCGCCGCTGGCGAGCCAGCCTTGCAGCTCGTCCTGGCACAGGTAGTCGTGGGCGATATTGCGTTCGCCGAACAGCAACCAGTTACGTTGCTGGCCTTCGGCAATGCGCGCTTTCAGCAAGCTGCGCAAGCCGGCCAGGCCGGTGCCGTTGCCCAGCAGGATCAGCGGCACCGGCGCGTCCGGCAGGTGGAAGCCGCTGTTGCGCCGCAGACGCAGGCTGATCGCGCCGCCGAGAGCCGCGTGTTCGGTGAGCCAACCCGAGCCCAGGCCCAGGCGGCCGTCGGCGTGGCGTTCCTGGCGCACGATCAGTTGCAGCACGCCGTCGCTGGCAATCGAGGCGATGGAGTATTCGCGCATGCTCAGCGGCACCAGAGCATCCACCAGCGCTTGGGCGTGCAGGCCGACCAGATGCGCGCGGTTGTCCGGCAATTGGCGAGTGGTCAGGGCCTGATCGAGCGTCTGTGCCAGCCCTTCGATGAGTACGCCGTCGCTGCCTTGCAGGCCCAGGCCCGCCAGAAAGTGCTCGACTGCCGACGCGGGATTACGCGGCAGGATTTCCACCAGGTCGCCAGCGTCCCAGTGCTGCGGCGACGTCGATGTGAGGCCCAGCAGGTACACGCCTTCGCCTGCGCTGCCGGGGTTGAGCAGGGTGCGCTGGCTCAGTGTCCAGTGCTCGTACTGGGCGCTGGGCCAGGCGGCGGCGGGGGCGTGGCCGGTCAGTTCGCCCAATTGTTGCTGCCAGTGCAGTAGGGCTTGGGTATCGCCGCTGTCCACTTCCACCGGCGCGAACAGCGCCGTGCCGCCCTGGTTGGTCAGCCAGAAATGCAGGCGTCGGGCGAAGCCGCAAAAGTGCTGGTACTGACGATCCCCTAGGGCAAGCACCGCGTAGTTCAAATCGTTGAGCGACAGAGCCTGGCCAAGCACGCCGCGCTCGAAACCACGGGCGCTGTCGGGGGCTTCGCCGTCGCCGAAGGTGCTGACCACGAACAGCGCGTTGTGCGCTTGGCGCAGGTCGTCCGCATTGACGCTGCCCAGTGCCTGCACCTTCACCGGCAGGCCAGCCGCCTGCAATTGCCCGGCGGTCTGCCAGGCCAGTTGCTCGGCGAAACCGCTCTGGCTGGCAAAGCCGATCAGCCACGCCGGTGCGTCGCTGAGGTTGGCGCTGAGGCGCTGGCGGGCGTCGCGCACTTGGCGTTTTTTGCGACGGCGATCCAGGTACAGCAACCAGCCGGTGATAAAGAACAACGGCATCAACAGCGAACTGACGGTCAACACGATCCGCCCGATCAAGCCAAAGTAGCTGCCGGTGTGCAGGGCATAAATGCTGGTCAGTAACTGAGCCTTGAGGCTCTTGTCGGCGTAGCGATCGTGGGATTTGACCTCGCCGGAGGCCGGGTCCAGGTTGATCTGGTTGAGCGCGCGGTCATGGGGCGAGTCGCTCAGCAGGTAATACACGGTGGCCGGTTGCCCGGCAGCGCCTGGCATGCGGATGTTGTAGGCGCTCAGGTCCGGGCCGGCGTTGCTGTAGAGGCTGCTCCAGATCGCGTCGTAGTTGGCCACCGGTGCAGGGCCTGTCGGCGCTGGGCCGCGCGTGCGTACCCGTTCGTTCTGCGGGGCATCGGACAGCAGTTGGGTCAGCCCTCGGCTGTACCAATCGTAGGACCAGGACAACCCGGTGAGTGCCGCCAGCAGGTAAAACAGCAGGCACCAGGTGCCGAACACCGAATGCAGGTCCCAGTTGAAGCTGCGGCCCTTTTTGCGCCAGTCCAGGGTCAGCCAGGCGCGCCAACTCGCCACTTGGCGCGGCCAGCGCAGGTACAGGCCGGAGAGGCAGAAAAACACCAGGATCAGGGTGCAGGCGCCGGTGATCTGCCGGCCGGTTTCGCCTATGGCGAGGAAGCGGTGCAGTTGCAGGACAAAACCGAACACATCCTGGCCCACGGCGTCGCCCAGGTACTCGCCGGTGTACGGATCGAAGTAGCGCATCTGGCCACGTCGCTCACCCGGTGGCGGGGTAAAGGCCACGCGCGCGGCATTGCCGCTGTCACGTTCCACCCACAGCATCGCCACGGTTTTGCCTTCGGCGGCTTCGAGCTTGCGCACCAGTTCGGCCGGTGGCAGCACCCCGGCTTCGCGTTTTTCCACATGCAGGACGCTGGGGTTGAGGGCCCGCAGTATTTCATCTTGGAACGACACCGCCGCACCGGTGATCCCCATCAAGGCCAGCACCAGCCCGGCAGTAATGCCGAAAAACCAGTGCAACTGAAACAGGGTTTTCTTCAACACGTCGGACCGCCTCGCTCATCGGGATATAAATGCCACGGCGCGCATTATGCCGTGGGTTGTCGAGAAACTTTGTTGTTTAACACGCAAAAGCCCCACGCATTCGATGCGTGGGGCTTATGGGCCAGCGTTTAGAAGTGGAAGCTGGTGGTCAGCAGCGCCGTGCGACCGGCCGCCTGGTTGGCGAAGTGGGTCGAGAAGGCTTTGTCGTAGTAGACCTTATCGGTCAGGTTCTGCACGTTCAGTTGCAGGTCGACGTTCTTGGTCAGCTTGTAGCTGGCCATGGCGTCGTAGCGGGTGTAGGACGGCACATACACGGTGTTGCCCACGTCGCCGTAAACCTGGTCGACATAGAACGCGCCGCCGCCAATGGTGAACTTGGGTGTAAGGGCATAGGTGGTCCACAGACTGAAGGTGTTCTTCGGCGTGTTGGGCATCTGGTTGCCTTCGTTGGAACCGGCGCTGATCACCCCGTTGCGACCGTTACGGCCAGCCTTGACCAGTTCGCTGTCCAGGTAGCTGTAGCCGGCGAACACTTGCCATTGCTCTGTGATTTTGCCGCTGGCGGACAATTCCAGACCATCGACCCGAGACTCGCCGGCGTTCTGGTAGGTGAGGGCATCCACCAGAATGCGCGTGTTTTTCTTCTCGGTGCGGAACACGGCGGCGGTCAGCGAGAGGCGGTCGTGGAACAGGTCCCACTTGGTGCCCAGCTCATAGTTGACGGTTTCTTCCGGTTGCAGATCGCTGGTGGCGGCGCCGGCGGACAGTGGGTTGCCGTCCGAACCTTCGCCGACCAGGCCGCCTGGCGGGGTGGCTGAGGTGGCATAGGAGGCATAGATGCTGCCGTTTTCCAGAGGCTTCCAGACCAGGCCGGCCTGCCAGTTGAAGAACTGGCTGTCGTCCTTAATTTTGCTGCGTGCCTTGACCGTCGCACTAGGCACCGCATTGGTGTTGGCTTCGGTGTCGAAAGTGTCGTAGCGCAGGCCGACGTTAAGCAGCCATTTCGGGTCCAGTTCGATGGTGTCGAACACGTACGCGGCGCGGCTGGTGGCTTTGGTGTTGGTGCCGTTGTAGTTGCGGGCGACGGAACCGGTCCAGGCATCGTCCGGGTTCGGGTTGCTCAGCGACGTGCATTGGCCGCCCAGGCCGCCTTTGGCCGGCGTGCACACCGGATTCGCGTTCGGGCTCACGGTGTAGCTGCTGACGCGGGTTTCTTCACCGGTGAATTCCAGGCCGGTGGAGTAGGTGTTTTTGAAGCCCAGGGCCTGGAAGCTGCCGAACAGGTCGGTCTGGTTGGTGGTCGTGGTGGTGGTGGATACACGCGAATTGGCCCGGCGCCACACGGTGCCGAACTTGTTCACGTTGAGTTTGCTGTCGTCGGGCTGGGTCAGTACGTAGTCCTGGCCAGTACTGCCGTGGCGCAGGGTGTTTTTCAGGGTCATGTTGTCGTTCAGATCGTGCTCGATGGAGAACGTACTGATGTCGGCGCGGGTCTTGCGGAAATCGCGGCCTTTGAGGCCGTAGAAGTTATCGCTGTCGCCGCCGTCGTTGGGTTTGTCGTGGACGTGGGCGGTGGCGGTGGCCGAACCGTAGCCGTAGGGAATCCCCGAGTCTGGCAGGTCGTCGCTTTCCAGATGGTAGTAGCTGAGGTTGACGCGGGTGGGGGTGCCCAGGCCGAAGGTCAGCGAAGGCGCAACGCCCCAGCGGTCGTAGTTCACGGCATCGCGCCCGGCCACGTTCTGCTCGTGGCTCATCAAGTTCAGGCGGAATGCGGCGCTGTCGTCGAGGAACTGGCGGTTCACGTCGAGCACGTAGCGGCGGGTCTGGTCGGAACCGTAGGTGAAGCCGCCGTTGGTGAAGTCCCGTGCCTGTGGGGTCTTGCTCACCAGGTTGAGGCTGCCACCGGCCGAGCCGCGTCCGCCGAAGGAGGAGTTCGGGCCTTTGCTGACTTCGATGGATTCGATGTCGAAAATCTCACGGCTCTGGCCGCCGGTGTCGCGCACGCCGTCCAGGTAGGTGTCGCCTTGGGCATCGAAACCGCGGATAAACGGACGGTCACCCTGAGGGTTACCTCCTTCACCGGCACCGAAGGTGATACCCGGTACGGTGCGCAGCGCATCCTGCAACGAGGTAGCGGCGGTGTCCTTGAGTACTTGTTGCGGCACCACAGTGACCGAGCGCGGTGTGTCCACCAGCGGTGCGGTGTATTTCTGCGAGGCAGCTTTTTCCACTTGGTAAGAGGTGTCGTCCTGTTCCTGGCCGGTAATGCTGGTGGCGCCCAGAGAGATGCTATTGCGCTCGCCTTTTTGTTCGGTGTCTTCAGCCGCTTGCGCCAAGTGGGCGGCAGAGCTGGCGCTCAGAGCGACGCCTATGGCCGAGGCCAGCATGCGTGGTGAACCGGCAGAGGTTTTTGTTGAAGTGCGCGACATGACGTGTCCTTTCCCCAAGGATGTGAGGCGGCGGAATATAGGGTGAACACGACTTTCTATCAATTGCGATACATTGCTAATTGCACTGAATTTACATTCTTTACACTTTTTGCTTACGGTTTTTACGATCTCATCCGTCCTTGGGTTTTACAGCGTGGATAAGAATCAATACCATTGGCGTCCCTCCGCACCCAGGTACTGCCCCATGCTGCTGCACATTCCCGGCCTGTTCTCCCGCGAGGAGGTGCAGCGCATCCGCCAGGCCTTGGAAAACGCCGATTGGGCCGACGGTAAAATTACCGCCGGGCACCAATCGGCCAAAGCCAAACACAACCTGCAATTGCCCGAAGGCCACCCCTTGGCCAAGGAAATCGGCACGGCGATGCTCGAACGCCTGTGGCAAAACCCGCTGTTCATGTCGGCGGCGTTACCGCACAAAGTGTTTCCGCCGCTGCTTAACTGCTACACCGCCGGCGGCAGTTTCGACTTTCATATCGATAACGCCGTGCGCCAACCCAAGGGCAGCCCTGAGCGGGTGCGCACCGATTTGTCGTCCACATTGTTTTTCAGCGACCCCGAGGACTACGACGGCGGCGAACTGGAGATCCAGGACACTTTCGGTGTGCAGCGGGTCAAGTTGCCGGCCGGCGATATGGTGCTGTACCCCGGGTCCAGCCTGCACAAAGTCAACCCGGTGACCCGGGGCGCGCGTTACGCCTCATTCTTCTGGACCCAGAGCCTGGTGCGCGAAGACAGCCAGCGCACATTGCTGTTCGAGATGGACGGCGCGATCCAGCAGTTGACCCGGGATGTGCCCGATCACCCGGCGTTGATCCAGCTCACCGGCACTTATCACAACCTGCTACGTCGCTGGGTTGAGGTTTGATATGAGCTTTTTGTTGCGTCGCCAAGAGGTGCTCACGGTCGAGCAATTGCAGAGCATGCTTGATGACTCCCCGGTGCGCGCCGCCCAGGCGATCCTGGTCGCGGCGAAGGAAGGGGTGGTGGATGCCCAGGCGTTGCTGGGGCAGATTCTGCTGGACGGGCGCGGTATCGAACGCGATCAAGCGCTGGCGCTGCGGTGGTTTCGCATTGCGGCACAAGGCGGGCAGTTGATGGCGCGCAATATGCTCGGGCGTTGCCTGGAACACGGCTGGGGCTGCGCCGTCGACGAAGCGGCGGCCGCGCGGGAATATCGCCTGGCGGCCGAGGCGGGGTTGGACTGGGGGTTGTACAACTACGCCAACCTGCTGGCCACCGGGCGTGGTGTTGCACAGGATCAAGCCCAGGCATTGGCGTGCTATCGCCAAGCGGCCGAGCGGGGTCATGCCAAGTCGATGAACTTGCTCGGGCGGTATCTGGAGGAAGGACAATTCTGCCCACGGGATCTGGAAGCCGCGCAGCAGTGGTATCGCCGTTCAGCCGAGGGCGGGGATTTTCGCGGGCAATTCAGTCATGCGGCGGTGCTGGCGGATAATGGCCAGATCGAAGCGGCGTTGGCATGGCTGCGCAAAGCGCTGGCGGGCGGGAATCTGAAGTTTCTGCGGGTGGCCCACACGGCGCTGGCGGCTACGGATGACCCGAGGATCCGGGCGATGGCGCAAGCTTATCAACAACGAGCCCGACAGTTGGAAAACCTATAGGAGCGAACCGCTCGCTCCTATAGGAAGCACGGCTTAGACGTAGTAGGACTTCAATGGCGGAAACCCATTGAACTCAACGGCGCTGTAGCTGGTGGTGTACGCACCGGTGGACAACCAGTACAAACGATCACCGATCGCCAGGTTCAGCGGCAGGCCATACTTGTAGTTTTCGTACATGATGTCGGCGCTGTCGCAGGTCGGTCCAGCGATAACCACTTCTTCCATCTCACCTTTCTTCTCGGTCCAGATCGGAAACTTGATGGACTCGTCCATGGTTTCGATCAGGCCGGAGAATTTGCCCACATCCGTGTACACCCAACGCTCGACGGCGGTGCGGGATTTACGCGCCACCAACACCACTTCGCTGACCAGAATGCCAGCGTTGGCGATCAACGAACGGCCGGGCTCCAGAATGATTTCCGGCAGATCGTCGCCGAAGTCTTCCTTGAGGAAGCGGATGATTTCCTCGGCATAGGTTTCCAGGCTGTTGGTGCGGGTGATGTAGTTGGCCGGGAAGCCGCCGCCCATGTTGATCAGCTTGAGGTGGATGCCGTCTTCTTCTTTCAAACGCTCGAAGATCACTTTGACCTTGGCGATAGCCGCGTCCCACACGCTGATATCGCGCTGTTGCGAGCCGACGTGGAACGAGATGCCGTACGGCACCAGGCCCAGGTCACGGGCTAGGATCAGCAGGTCCATGGCCATGTCGGTCTGGCAGCCGAATTTACGCGACAGCGGCCAGTCGGCTGTGGTGGAACCTTCGGTGAGAATGCGCACATACACTTTCGAGCCCGGCGCGGCCTTGGCGATATTGCGCAGGTCGGCTTCGGAGTCGGTGGAGAACAGACGCACGCCCTTCTCGTAGAAGTAGCGGATGTCCTTGGATTTCTTGATGGTGTTGCCGTAGCTGATGCGGTCGGCGCTGACGCCACGGTCCATGACCTTGTCCAGCTCGTAGATCGAGGCGATGTCGAAGCTCGAACCTTTGTCTTTCAACAGGTCGATGATCTCGACGGCCGGGTTGGCCTTGACCGCGTAATAAACCTTGGCGAATTCGAAACCGGCGCGCAGGTCATCGTAGGCCTGGCTGATCATCGCGGTGTCGATCACCACGAATGGGGTTTCTTGCTTGTCGGCGAACGCCTTCATTTTGTCAAAAGTGGCGCGCGCGAAATAATCTTCGACGTTGATCGACATGCTGGGAACTCCTAAGGGCAAACTGTATTGATCAATGGGTACAACTGAACGTCCTCCGTATCCCCACTTTGGTTCGCCTACTTCCCAAGGCATGTCGCCGAAAGCAAAAAGGCCATGGGATAAGCTGCCCTTGGCCTTGCTGTCTCGTCGTCAGTACTTGAGCCGGATGGATCGTTTCCAGCATGGACGTTCGGCGCGAACTTTAGGGCGTGAGGGGCCATAGATCAACTAAAAATGTCGCGTTTCTGCACGCGTTCGTCGCGCTGCGTTGTGCAGCTACTTATGTAACCGACCGGTGTGACGGAATGATGTTCCCCGCATGGGGGTAATTGAAGGTATTTCCCTGACAGATCACGGACCCAATATGGGAGGGAGCAAGCCCCCTCCCGCACAAGATCAGGCCAGGGCGGTCTCGGCAGGGGAGACGATGCTGGTCTTGCCCCCACGGGACTTACCGGAGCTCAGGTACTCGGCAATCGACTCTTGCGTTACTTCCCCCAGGAACACCCGCTCGGCATCCATCACTGGCAACCACGAGCGATTGAACTCGTACATGCGCGACAACAGGATGCGCAAGTGCTCGTCATACGCCGCCGTGGCATTGAACTCACGCAGGTACTGGCCGCAAGTGCCGGTCTGACGGTGCAGGTCGCGACGGCGCACATAGCCCAGCGCCTTGTTCTCGGCGCAGGTCACCACCACGTAGCGACGGTCGTGCTCGTCCATCAGTTCCAGCGCATCGGCCACCGGGGTTTCCGGGCTCACCGACGGGGCGTTGTCCGCCGCGTCTTCGGCCTTGACCAGCAGCAGGCGCTTGAGGGTGCTGTCCTGGCCCACAAAGTTGCTGACGAATTCGTCTGCCGGGTGTGCCAGCAATGTGTCCGGGTGGTCGATCTGCAACAGTTTGCCGGCGCGGAAAATCGCGATCTTGTCGCCCAGCTTGATGGCTTCGTCGATGTCGTGGCTGACCATAATCACCGTCTTGTTCAGCGCCCGCTGCATCTCGAAAAACTCGTTCTGGATCATCTCCCGGTTGATCGGGTCGACCGCGCCGAACGGCTCGTCCATCAGCAGCAACGGCGCATCCGCCGCCAAGGCGCGGATCACGCCAATCCGCTGTTGTTGGCCACCGGACAATTCACGCGGATAGCGATGTAGGTACTGCTTGGGCTCCAGCTTGATCATGCTCATCAACTCGCGGGCGCGGTCGTGGCATTTCTGTTTGTCCCAGCCGAGCAGTTTCGGCACGACCACGATGTTCTCTTCGATGGTCATATTGGGAAACAGGCCGATCTGCTGGATCACATAGCCGATGTTACGGCGCAGGGTCACTTCGTCGAGGTCGGTGGTGTCTTCGCCGTTGATCAGGATCTTGCCCGAGGTGGGTTTGATCAGGCGGTTGATCATCTTCAGCGTGGTGCTTTTGCCGCAGCCCGATGGCCCGAGGAATACACAGATCTCGCCTTCATTGACGGTCAGGCTGACATCGTTGACGGCGGTGACGGTTTTGCCGTTGCTTTGGAACGTCTTGGACAGGTTTTGAAGTTCGATCATTTGAGCAATCCTTTTGGAGTCAGCGAGCGTTGCAGCCATTGCAGAAGCAGGTCGGCGAAGATGGCCAGCAGGCTGACCAGCACGGCACCGACGATCAGCATCGACATATCGCTGCGGCTGATGGAGGCCAGAATCAGTACACCCAAGCCACCGGCGCCGATGGTGGCGGCGATGGTCATCACACCGATGTTCATCACCACGGCAGTGCGCACGCCAGCGAGGATCACTGGCACCGCGATGGGCAACTCGACCATGCGCAAGCGCTGGCCGAAGGTCATACCGATGCCTTTGGCGGCTTCGCGAATGCCCGGCTCCACGCCGGTGAGGGCCAGGTAGGTGTTACGCATGATCGGCAGCAGGGAGTAGAGGAACACGGCGGTAATGGCCGGCATCGGCCCCAGGCCCTGACCGAATTTGGAGTAGAACGGCAACAGCAGGCCGAACAGGGCGATGGAAGGCACCGTCAGCAACACGGTGGCGCTGGCTTGCAGCGGGCCGGCCAGCGTCGGGAAGCGCGTCATCAGGATGCCCAGGGGCACACCGATAAAGATCGCCAGGATCACCGCGATACCGACCAGGGTGATGTGCTGCCAGGTCAGGTGCAGGACTTGGGCCCAATCAAGATGGGAAAAGGCGTTCAGGAATTCCATGTCTTCTCCTCGTTAGTTGATCGGATGCTGGCGCAGAAAATCAGCGGCCACGACGGACGGGCTTTCGTGATCGACATCGACTCGCGCGTTGAGTTGGCGCATGGTTTCGTCGTCGAACAGCGCGGCCAGCGGCTTGAGGTCGGCGGCCAGTTGCGGGTGCGCGTCCAGGTAGGCCTGGCGCACTACCGGCGCGGCGGTGTAGTCCGGGAAGTAATGCTTGTCGTCCGCCAGCAGTTTTAATTTGAAGGCGTTCAAGCGACCGTCGGTGGTGTAGACCAGGCCGGCGAACACTTGGCTATTGCGCAGCGCGGTGTAGACCAGGCCAGCGTCCATTTGCCGGGTGTTTGCGCGGGTCAGGTTCATCTCATACAGCTTGACCATGCCGGCAAGACCGTCGGAGCGATTGGCGAACTCGGTGTCCAGCGCGACCAGGCGATGTTCCCGGGTGTTTTCCGCCATCGCCTTGGTGAGGTCGCTGATGCTGTTGATCTCGGGATGTTCCTGCGCGACCTTCTGTGGCAACGCCAGGGCATAGGTGTTGCTGAAGCGCGACGGCGCCAGCCAGATCAGGCCCTTTTTCGCGTCGAGTTCTTTGACCCGAGCGTAGGACTGTTCGCTGTCGAGTTTCTCGTCGATGTGGTTGTAGGCCACCAGCGACACACCGGTGTATTCCCATAACAGGTCCAGTTGCCCGCTTTCCTGGGCACTGCGCGCCAGGTTGCTGCCAAGGCCGCCGGTCACTTGAGGGGCATAGCCCTTGGTGCGCAAGTATTGGGAGGTGATCTCGGCGAGCAGGGTCTGTTCGGTGAACACCCGGGCGCCGATGCGGATTACCGGTTTTTCTGCGGCTTGTGCAAACCCTGCGCACAGCAGGACGCAGCTCAATATCAGTGTCAGCTTTTTCATGTGAATTCCTTTGCCAAGCCTTAAGACGGACGCAACCCGCGTTCCAGCCAGAGGCGGCTGGCCATGGTCACCAGACCGTCCAGCAACAAGGCCAGCAGTGCCGTGCATGCGGCGCCGAGCAACAGTTGCGGCTGATTGTTCAGGGCGATGCCGGGGAAGATCAGACTGCCCAGGCTGTTGGCGCCGATCAGAAACGCCAGGGGCGCGGTGCCCACATTGATCGCCAGCGCCACGCGCACGCCGCCGATGATGATCGGCACGGCATTGGGCAACTCCACGCGAAACAGCACCTGGCGCGGGGTCATGCCGATGCCGGTGGCGGCTTCTTTGAGCGAGCCTTGAACGTTTTTCAGGCCTTCGTAGGTGTTGCGCACGATAGGGAGGAGGGAGGCGAGGAACAGCGCGAAGATGGCCGGGCCGCTACCGATGCCGAGGACGCCGAGGGCAATGGCCAGTACGGCCAGGGGAGGGACGGTATTACCGATGTTGAAAATCTGCATGAAGCGTTCTGCGCGCCCGACCATGTGCGGTCGACTGAGCAGGATACCGGCGGGGATGCCCACAACGAGGGCCGCCAGCATGGAGACTAGAACGAGAACTAAGTGAGCTTGCAGGTAAAACAACAAATCGTCGCGGTACAACTCGATCGTGTTGATGCCGATCCAGTGGATCAGCAGGGCCAGGAGCGCGACGACAACCGCGCCCCCTATCAGCCCTTTGCCATAGCGAATAGCCACAGGCGGACTCCTTTTTTCTTCTGTCGACGAACACATTCCTGCGTGGCATGCCATGGCTGGCTGTCAGCGAAAAGTGAACGCGAAATGCAGCTCGCCAATGCCGTCAAAAGCGGCATGAGTTCGAGCCATAAGCGCAGCCTCGTCAGGCTAACTTGCTGATTTTTCAGCCCCTGTTACGAGTGCGATAGCAGGGGAGTGGACGTCTCTACCTTTTAAAAGGTTCCACACTTGGCACCATTTAGCCACCCCTGATCGGGTGAACGGTGGTCCGTCACCTTGGGTTTGCGCTATACTCGCCGCCCTTTTTTGACTCACCTGCCAGGCGATTTCCCATGACCCACCAGGCCGCCGAAGTCGCGAAACGCCGCACTTTCGCCATTATTTCCCACCCCGATGCCGGTAAAACCACCATCACCGAGAAGCTCTTGCTGATGGGCAAGGCAATCGCAGTGGCCGGCACGGTGAAATCCCGCAAATCCGACCGCCATGCCACCTCCGACTGGATGGAAATGGAAAAACAACGGGGTATCTCCATTACCACGTCGGTCATGCAGTTCCCGTATCGCGATCACATGGTCAACCTGCTCGACACCCCGGGCCACGAAGACTTCTCCGAAGACACTTACCGCACCCTGACCGCGGTGGACTCGGCGTTGATGGTGCTGGACGGCGGTAAGGGCGTCGAGCCGCGCACCATCGCGCTGATGGACGTGTGCCGTCTGCGCGATACGCCCATCGTCAGCTTTATCAACAAACTCGACCGCGATATCCGCGACCCGATCGAGCTGCTCGACGAAATCGAAGCCGTATTGAAGATCAAGGCCGCGCCGATCACCTGGCCGATTGGTTGCTACCGCGACTTCAAAGGCGTGTACCACCTGGCCGACGATTACATCATCGTCTACACCGCCGGCCACGGGCATGAACGCACCGAAACCAAGATCATCGAAAAACTCGACTCCGACGAAGCCCGCGCCCACCTGGGTGACGAGTACGACCGCTTCGTCGATCAGTTGGAGCTGGTGCAGGGCGCCTGCCATGAATTCAACCAACAGGAATTCCTCGACGGCCAGCTGACCCCAGTGTTCTTCGGGACCGCCCTGGGCAACTTCGGCGTCGACCATGTGCTCGACGCCGTGGTGGACTGGGCCCCGCGCCCGCTGCCACGGGTGGCCAACGAACGTACCGTGGAACCGGTGGAAGAGAAATTCACCGGCTTCGTGTTCAAGATCCAGGCAAACATGGACCCCAAGCACCGCGACCGTATCGCGTTCATGCGCATCTGCTCCGGCAAATACGAAAAAGGCATGAAGATGCGCCACGTGCGCACCGGCAAGGACGTGCGCATCGGCGACGCCCTGACGTTCTTCTCCTCCGAGCGTGAACAGCTCGAAGAAGCCTACGCCGGCGACATCATCGGTTTGCATAACCACGGCACCATCCAGATCGGCGACACCTTCACCGAAGGCGAAGCGCTGGGCTTTACCGGTATCCCGCACTTCGCCCCGGAACTGTTCCGCCGCGTGCGCCTGCGCGATCCGCTCAAATCCAAGCAATTGCGCCAAGGCTTGCAGCAACTGGCGGAAGAGGGCGCCACCCAGGTGTTCTTCCCCGAGCGCAGCAACGACATCATCCTCGGCGCCGTGGGTGTGCTGCAGTTCGATGTGGTCGCCAGCCGCTTGAAAGAGGAATACAAGGTCGAATGCTCCTACGAGCCGATCACCGTGTACTCCGCACGCTGGATCGAATGCGCCGATAAGAAAAAGCTGGAAGAGTTCTCCAACAAAGCCGTGGAAAACCTCGCGCTCGACGGCGGCGGGCACCTGACCTACCTGGCCCCGACCCGCGTCAACCTGGCGCTGATGGAAGAGCGCTGGCCGGACGTGAAATTCCGCGCGACCCGCGAGCACCACTAAACAACATGTGGGAGGGGGCTTGCCCCCGATAGCAGTGTGTCAGCCCTGAATGTACTGGCTGACACACAGCTATCGGGGGCAAGCCCCCTCCCACTTTTTTTACCGCGTTGTGTCTAACTGGAACTTGGATAGGCGGAAATTGGCTGTTGGCGGGCCAAATTGTGGCGAATTTGCCAGCACATCTTGGCCCAGATGTGGGAGGGGGCTTGCCCCCGATAGCAGTGTGTCAGCCCTGAATGTACTGGCTGACGCACTGCCATCGGGGGCAAGCCCCCTCCCACTTTTTTTACCGCGTTGTGTCTGCCCCGGAACTTGGATAGGCGGAAATTGGCGGTTAGCGGGCCAAGTTGTGGCGAATTTGCCAGCACATCTTGGCCCAGATGTGGGAGAGGGCTTGCCCCCGATAGCAGTGTGTCAGCCCTGAATGTGCTAGCTGACACACAGCCATCGGGGGCAAGCCCCCTCCCACATTTTTTTCCACCAGGCGTTAGATTGGCGAGAACCCGGCATCCGGTCTAGCGTTTAACCACCGACTGCAAAGGAGACCACCGTGCGAAAGGCTCAACGCGCCATATCCCTGCTGTTGCTGGCCTGCCTGTGGCTGACGACCCTCCCGGCACTGGCTGACGCAGGCACGCCTCAGTGGAAAGACACCGGCCCGGTCACCAAGAAAAAGCAGAAAGAGGTCAATTCCGGCAGCTGGCAACCCCAGGCCCAACCGGCTCCCAAAGAGGACGCAGAAAACCCCTACAACGAAGGGGAAGACAGCGAAACCTATGACGATGGCGACCAATAGCCGCAAAAAGAAAGCCCCTCCCGCCAGGCTGATGCGCAACCTGATGGGAAGGGCTGTGAAACTCTGCTACTGATCGGTCCGGCGCGCTCAGGCGACGAATTGTTCCGCGTAGTGGCAAGCCACCTGACGGTTATCCAACGCTCGCAATTGCGGCTCCTCGGTGCTGCAACGCTCGGTGGCGTACGGGCAGCGCTTGTGGAACGCGCAACCCGGCGGCGGGTTCAAGGGGTTGGGCAACTCGCCGACGATTTTGATCTTCGGTTTGTTCGGATCCGGATGAATGGTCGGCGTGGCCGACAGCAGCGCCTGGGTGTAGGGGTGCAGCGGGCGCGCGTAAATGTCTTCCTTCGGGCCGACTTCCACCGGGCGACCGAGGTACATCACCATCACATCGTCGGCAACGTGTTGCACCACCGCCAGGTTGTGGGAAATGAACACGTAGGCCGTGTTGAATTCCTGCTGCAGATCCATGAACAGATTGAGCACCTGGGCCTGGATCGACACGTCGAGCGCCGAGGTCGGTTCATCCGCCACCAGCACTTTGGGTTGCAGCATCATCGCCCGAGCCAGTGCAATCCGCTGGCGCTGGCCGCCGGAGAACATGTGCGGGTAGCGCTGATAATGCTCGGGGCGCAGGCCCACTTGCTTCATCATTGCCTGCACTTTCTCGCGGCGTTCGGCGGCGGACAGGTTGGTGTTGATCAGCAGCGGTTCGCCCAATTGGTCGCCGACTTTCTGCCGTGGGTTCAACGAGGCATAAGGGCTTTGGAACACCATCTGCACGTCTTTGCGCAATTGCTTGCGCTGGGCCTTGTCGGCACCGGCGACTTCCTGGCCGGCGATTTTCAGCGAGCCCGAAGACGGTTCTTCAATCAGCGTGAGTGCGCGGGCGAGGGTGGACTTGCCGCAACCCGACTCGCCGACCACGGCGAGGGTCTTGCCGGCTTCCAGCTCGAACGACACACCATTGAGGGCCCGCACGGTGGCGTGGCCCTTGAACAGGCCACGGGACACTTCGTAGTGACGGGTCAGGTCGCGGGCGGTAAGAACGACGGCCATTACGCCACCTCCTGGTTCAAGGGGTAGAAGCAGCGCGCGAGGCTGTTGGTTTTGGGATCGAGGCCCGGGCGCTGGGCACGGCAGGATTCCTGCACATACGGGCAGCGCGGCGACAGCAGGCAACCCTGCGGGCGGTCGTAGCGGCCGGGCACGATGCCAGGCAACGTGGCCAGGCGGGTGGCGCCCAGGCTGTGCTCGGGGATCGCCTTGAGCAGCGCTTCGCTATAAGGGTGCGCGGGAATATCAAACAGTTGCGGCACCTGGCCAACTTCCACGGCTTGGCCGGCATACATCACGCATACGCGCTGGGCGGTTTCGGCCACCACGGCGAGGTCGTGGGTGATCAGCACCAGGCCCATGTTCTGCTCTTTTTGCAGGGCCAGCAGCAGGTCCATGATCTGCGCCTGGATGGTCACGTCCAACGCGGTGGTCGGTTCGTCGGCGATCAGCAGTTTCGGCTCGCCGGCAATTGCCATGGCGATGGCTACGCGCTGGCTCATACCGCCGGACAGTTGGTGCGGATAGGCGTCCATACGGCTGGCGGCGCCTGGGATCTCAACTTTTTCCAACAATTCGATCGCGCGTTTGCGTGCCTGTTTGCCGGACATTTTCAGGTGCAGGCGCAGCACTTCTTCAATCTGGAAACCCACGGTGTAGCTGGGGTTCAGCGCGGTCATCGGGTCCTGGAACACCATCGCCAGGTCTTTGCCGACGATCTGGCGACGTTGACGGCTGCTCAGCTTGAGCATGTCCTTGCCGTCGAAGGTCAGCGCATCGGCGGTGACGATGCCGGGATGCTCGATCAGGCCCATCAGCGCCATCATGGTCACGGATTTCCCCGAACCCGACTCGCCCACGATGGCCAGTACTTCGCCCTTGTCCACGGACAGGTCGAGGCCGTCGACCACCGGCACGGCGGTTGCGTCGCCGAAGCGTACGTTGAGATTCTTGATTTCTAACAGTGACATGGGAATCTCCTCAGGCGGCGTTCTTGAGTTTCGGGTCCAGCGCATCGCGCAGGCCGTCACCCATCAAGTTGATTGCCAGCACGCTGAGCAAAATGGTCAAACCAGGCAGGCTCACCACCCACCAGGCGCGTTCGATGTAGTCACGGGCCGAAGCCAGCATGGTGCCCCACTCCGGGGTCGGCGGTTGTACGCCAAGGCCGAGGAAGCCCAGCGCCGCGGCATCGAGGATCGCCGAGGAGAAACTCAAGGTGGCCTGCACGATCAGCGGCGCCATGCAGTTGGGCAGCACAGTGATGAACATCAGGCGCGGCAGACCGGCACCGGCCAGGCGCGCGGCAGTCACGTAGTCACGGTTCAACTCGCCCATCACCGCAGCACGGGTCAGACGCACGTAGGACGGCAGCGACACGATGGCGATAGCGATCACGGTGTTGATCAGGCCAGGGCCGAGGATGGCAACGATGGCCACGGCCAGCAGCAGCGACGGCAGGGCCAGCATGATGTCCATCAGACGCATGATGGTCGGGCCCAGCAGACGCGGGAAGAACCCGGCGAACAGACCCAGCAGGATGCCCGGGATCAGCGACATCACCACCGACGACAAACCGATCAGCAGCGACAGGCGCGAACCCTGGATCAGACGCGAGAGCAGGTCACGGCCCAGTTCGTCGGTGCCCAACAGAAACTGCATCTGCCCACCCTCCAGCCACGCCGGCGGGGTGAGCAGGAAGTCGCGGTATTGCTCGCTGGGGTTATGGGGCGCGACCCACGGGGCGAAGATCGCGCAGAACACGATCAGCAACATAAACAGCAGGCCGGCAACCGCGCCTTTGTTCTTGGAAAAGGCTTGCCAGAATTCTTTGTACGGGGACGGGTACAGCAGGCTTTGATCGACTGCTGACACTGGAGTAGGTGTGGTCATGGTCATGATCTCAGCGCTGGTGACGGATGCGTGGGTTGGCGAAGCCGTAGAGGATATCCACCACGAAGTTCACCAGGATCACCAGGCAGGCGATCAGCAGGATGCCGTTCTGCACCACCGGGTAGTCCCGCGCGCCAATGGCTTCGATCAGCCATTTGCCGATGCCGGGCCAGGAGAAGATGGTTTCGGTCAGCACAGCGCCGGCCAGCAGGGTGCCGACTTGCAGGCCCACTACGGTCAATACCGGGATCAGCGCGTTGCGCAGGCCGTGTACGAACACCACGCGTGTCGGCGACAGGCCCTTGGCCTTGGCGGTGCGGATGTAGTCTTCGCGCAGCACTTCGAGCATCGACGAACGGGTCATCCGCGCGATCACCGCCAGCGGAATGGTGCCGAGCACGATGGCCGGCAGGATCAGGTGGTGCAGGGCGTCGAAGAACGCGTCCGGCTCGTCAGCCAGCAGCGTGTCGATCAGCATGAAGCCGGTGCGCGGCTCGATGTCGTAGAGCAGGTCGATGCGCCCGGAAACCGGGGTCCAGCCCAGGCTCACCGAGAAGAACATGATCAGGATCAGGCCCCACCAGAAGATCGGCATCGAATAGCCCGCCAGGGAGATGCCCATCACCCCGTGGTCGAACAGGGATCCTCGCTTGAGTGCCGCGATTACCCCGGCCAACAGGCCCAGGACGCCGGCGAACAACAGGGCGGCCATGGACAGTTCCAGGGTCGCGGGGAAGAGGGCGGTGAACTCGGTCCACACGCTGGTACGGGTGCGCAGGGACTCACCAAGATCGCCCTGGGCGAGCTTGCCGACATAGTCCAGGTATTGCGCATACAGCGGCTTGTTAAGGCCAAGGCGTTCCATTGCCTGTGCGTGCATCTCGGGGTCGACGCGGCGTTCGCCCATCATGACTTCTACGGGGTCGCCGGGAATCATGCGTATCAACGCAAACGTCAGCAACGTGATGCCGAAGAACGTGGGGATCAATAACCCCAGTCGGCGGGCAATAAAACTAAACATCTTGTGGTGTACCTCAATCAGCCGGTTAGGCAGGTTCGGCACCGCCCATGTCGACGGTGCCGAGCGTTTTTCTTATTTACTTCACCTGGGTGGTGGCGAAGTTATTAGTCGTCAGAGGGCTTTGGGTAAAGCCTTCGACGTTCTTGCGCATGGCGGTAAACATTTTCGGGTAGGCCATGGGAATCCACGGTTGGTCTTTCTCGAAAACATCCAGGGCTTGTTCATAGAGTGCAGCGCGCTCAGCGGGTTCAGCGTCAGCGCGGGCCTTGTCGATCAAAGCCTGAAACTCTTTGTTACACCAGCGGGCGTAGTTTTCGCCGTTTTTCGCAGCATCGCAACTCAGGTTCGGCGTGAGGAAGTTATCCGGGTCGCCGTTATCGCCGGCCCAGCCCGCGGACACCATGTCATGCTCGCCAGCTTTGGCACGCTTGAGCATCTCGCCCCATTCCATGACTTTGATGTTCACTTTCAGGCCGATCTGCGCCAGGTCTGCCTGCATGCGCTGGGCGCCGAGCATCGGGTTGGGGTTCGTCGGGCCGCCGCCGTTACGGGTGAACAGGGTGAACTCGGTGCCTTCCGGTACGCCAGCTTCCTTGAGCAGGGCGCGGGCCTTGTCCAGGTCGCGCTCAGGGTTCTTCAACTTATTGTTGAAGCCCAGCAGGGTTGGTGGATACGGGCCGGTGGCGTCGATGGCGTTGCCTTTGCCATAGAGGGATTCGTTGTAGCCTTTCTTGTCGAACGCGATATTGATCGCGTGGCGCACCCGCGCGTCGCTCATGTACTTGTGGGTGGTGTTCAGGGCGGTGTACGCGGTGGTCATCGCCGCCAATTCCGCCACTTTCAGGTTTGGGTCGGCCTTCACGCTCGGCACGTCGTCGGGCTTGGGATACAGCGCGATCTGACATTCGTTGGCCTTGAGCTTTTGCAGGCGCACGTTGTTGTCGGTGGTGATCGCCAGGATCAGCGGATCGGCCGGCGGCTTGCCACGGAAGTACTCCGGGTTGGCCTTGAAGCGCACCTGGGCGTCCTTGGCGTAGCGGGTGAAGATGAACGGGCCGGTGCCGATCGGCTTGCTGTTCAGCTCATCGGTCTTGCCGGACTTGAGCAACTGGTCGGCGTATTCGGCGGAGTGAATCGAGGAGAACGCCATGGCCAGGTCGGCCAGGAATGGTGCTTCAGGACGGGTCAGGGTAAAGACGACGGTGTGATCGTCGGTTTTCTCTACGCTCTTGAGCAGTTCTTTGAAGCCCATGCTCTCGAAGTACGGGTAGCCCACGGTGGACTTGTTATGCCACGGGTGATTCGGGTCCAGCTGGCGCTTGAAGCTCCAGAGCACGTCGTCGGCATTCAGGTTGCGCGTGGGTTTGAAGTAATCGGTGGTGTGGAACTTGATGTCTTCACGCAGGTGAAAGGTGTAGGTCAGGCCATCGGCGCTGATTTCCGGCAGGTCCTTGGCCAGCGCGGGAACCACTTCGGTAGTACCGGGCTTGAAATCCACCAGACGGTTGAACACGGTTTCGGCCGCGGCGTCCGCGGTGACGGCGGTGGTGTACAGGACCGGGTCAAAACCCTCCGGGCTGGCTTCGGTGCAGACCACCAGGGGTTTGGCCGATACGCCGATAGCTGCGCTCAATAGCGCGGCGGCAACGGCAGCTTGTAGCGGGAGCATTTTCATTCAGAGCCCTCTGCAATCGATGGGACCAGACAAGCGTAGACGGCAGGCTCTTCCTGAGCCTGCCGTCTGCCTGGTGCTAATTAAAGAATGTTGAATGGGATGGTGGTGACCAGACGGAACTCTTTGATGCTGCCGTCCGCCTGGAACTCGCTGCCACGGTGCTCCACATAAGTCGCGCGCACGGTCGTGGCTTTGAGTGGGCCGCTTTGCAGGGCGTAAGAGGCGCCTACACCGTATTCCTGATGCTTCTCGCCGTCTTGGGACTGGATGCCGTCGTAGGCGAACTTGGCCCGGCCGTTGTTACCGGTGTAGTGAGTACCGTCGATACCCCAGCCGCGAGCCGAGTAGGCGTTGAATTTCAAGCCTGGTACACCGTACTCCGCCATGTTGATGGCGTAGGCGACCTGGAAAGACTTCTCGTTCGGGCCGTTGAAGTCCGAGGTCAGGGAGTTGGCCAGGTAGATGCCGTTGGTTTCGTGCAGGTAGTCGAAGTACTCGTTACCGTTCACTTGCTGGTAAGCGAAGGTCAGGCTGTGTGCCTGGTGAGTCAGGCCCAAGGACAGGGAGAAGGTATCGTTGTCGATTTCCCCCATCTCTTTTTTGCCTTCGTCGACAGTCTTGTAGTAGTTGAAGCCGGTGGTCAGCCCCAGTTGCTGAGCGTCGCCCAATTCGTGGGTAGCGCCGAAGTAGTACTGGTTCCAGAAGTCTTTTACGTTGGCGGCGAAGAAGCTGGTTTTCAGGCTTTTCAGCGGCTGGTAGTTCACGCCCAGGGTCGATACTTTGTCGGTTTCCTGGGTGCCGTTGCCGTATTCGCTACGGAATTTCGACAGGCTTTGTTCGGTACGTGGCGAAACGCGATCGAAGATACCGCCCTGGAACGACAGGTTGCTGAACTCTTCGCTATTGAAGCTCACACCTTCGAAGCTCGATGGCAAAGCACGGTTGCCGATGGTGTCGACGATGCCGCTGCTGAAGTTCTGGCGACCTGCGGTCAAAGTGGTGTTGGACACGCGGAACTGCACGTTGGCCAGGCCCAGTTTGCTCCACTGATCTACGGCGTTGCCGTCGGAGTCGGCCAGGGTACGGTTGGAGCCGCCCTTGATGTCACGCTTGCTGCGATCCAAGACCAGCGCGTTGTAAACCGCTACTTCTGTCTTGACACCGACAGTGCCCTGGGTGAACCCCGAGCTTGCGTTAAGGATAGTGCCCTGCACCCAGTTGGTACGGTTGCGGTCGGTGCGAGTTTCGCCGTGTTTCTCGTAGGAGAAGGTGCCGCCACGGTATTTGCTTTCATGGGAGTACCAGTTACGCGTGGTGCCGCCCAGGCTGAAATCTTCGATAAAACCCTTGCTTCGCTTTGCGCGCTGGTGCCGGCCAATGTCGTCGGAACGAAGTCCTGGCTGGCCGGTTCTGCGTAGGCGGTGGCCGTGATGCTGCTGATGGCCATAGCCAGAAGCACTTTGCTGCTCAGTTTCATGGGTGGAGCTCCTTTGGTTCTCTTTTTTATGCCGGTCTTTTTAGGTGAACCGGCTATTGGTGTGTAACTCGTTCAAGCTGTTGCAAACGTTTGCCGTAGGAAAAATCCCAATAAAAGGCTGCACGTTTGCAGCAGGGCAGCTTTCGCCCTGCGCAATCCGGTTATTTTCTTATGGGGTAATACTGACGCCCGAGAACACGTTGCGGCCGAAGGGGCTGACTTTGAACCCTTCGACTTTGACGCTTAACGGCTGGTTGACCGTCGAGTGGGCGACGGGCGTGATCGGCACCTGCTGCTTGAGCAGTTGCTGCGCCTGTTTGTATAGAACAGTCCTTTGTTCACGGTCGGTTACGACCTTGGCTTGCTTGGTCAGCTTGTCGTACGCCGGGTCACACCACATCGAGTAGTTGTTCCCACCGATGGCGTCGCAGCTGTAGAGGGTGCCCAGCCAGTTGTCCGGGTCACCGTTGTCGCCGGTCCAGCCAATCAGGCTGACATCGTGCTCACCGTTCTTGGTGCGCTTGATGTATTCGCCCCACTCGTAGCTGACGATCTTGACCTTGAGGCCGATCTTGGCCCAGTCGCTTTGCAGCATCTCGGCCATCAGCTTGGCGTTGGGGTTGTACGGCCGTTGCACCGGCATCGCCCACAGGGTGATCTCGGTGCCTTCCTTCACGCCGGCGGCCTTGAGCAGTTCCTTGGCTTTTTCCGGGTTGTAGGCGGCGTCTTTGATGGTGTCGTCGTAGGACCATTGGGTCGGCGGCATTGCGTTGACCGCCAGTTGCCCGGCGCCCTGGTACACGGCATTGAGGATGCTTTGCTTGTTCACCGCCATGTCCAGCGCCTGGCGCACTTCAAGTTGGTCGAAGGGCTTGTGACGCACGTTGTAGGCGATGTAACCGAGGTTGAAACCCGGTTTGGTCAGCAATTGAAGGTTCGGGTCGGCCTTGAGCGCATCGACGTCCGCCGGACGCGGGTGCAGGGTTACTTGGCATTCGCCGGCCTTGAGTTTTTGCACGCGCACCGAGGCATCGGTGTTGATGGCGAAAATCAACTGGTCGAGCTTCACGCGGCTCGGGTCCCAGTATTGTTTGTTGGCCACGTAACGGATCTGCGAGTCTTTCTGGTAACGCTGGAATACGAACGGCCCGGTGCCGATCGGCTTCTGGTTGATGTCGCTGGGCTTGCCTTCTTTGAGCAATTGCTCGGCGTATTCGGCCGACAGAATCGAGGCGAAGCTCATGGCGATGTTTTGCACGAACGCAGCGTCCACCGTGTTCAGGGTCATCACTACGGTATACGGGTCGGTTTTCTCGACCTTGGCGATGTTCTTGTTCAGGCTCATCCCGTTGAAGTACGGAAACTCGGTGGGGTAGGCCTTGCGGAACGGATGATCCGGGTCAAGCATGCGGTTGAAGGTGAACAGCACGTCGTCGGCATTGAAGTCCCGCGTCGGCTTGAACTCCTTGTTGCTGTGAAATTTCACCCCTTCACGCAGATGGAAGGTGTAGGTCAGGCCATCTTCTGAAATATCCCACTTGGTCGCCAACCCAGGTACTACGTTGGTGGCGCCTTTCTCGAACTCGACCAAGCGGTTGTACAGCGGCTCGGCCGCGTCGTTGTCGGTGGCGGTGGTGTACTGCGCTGTATCGAACCCTGCGGGGCTGCCTTCGGAGCAGAACACCAGGCTCTTCTTGTCGGCGGCTTGGCCCATCGTGGCCACAGCCAGCAGGCTGGTGCCAAAAATTGCGGATAGAACGGTGGTATGGCGCATGACGATCCCGATCCTTGTTTGTAGTTGTCATCAGCGAGCAATCGCCCAGCCTTTCGGACTGGGAGACATCACTGATCCCACGCACAGCAAGTGCCTTTCCCATATAGCTACCGCTGCTGTCCTACGACGTTATGGGTCGCGGAGTTCGCAGTAAATGCGCCAAATCGGATTGACCTTGTAGGCAACGGAGTCGCGGACCGCAGTTCGTTGCTGTAGGACGCAACGGATGCGAGCGTGGTCTGTTTCCTACTGGTCTGGCGGATGCAATAACGGCGACGTTATGAAACGTCGCCGTCACTGGTCCTTACTTGCCGCTTACGCTCACGCCATAGAAGGAGTTCAAGCCAAACGGGCTGATCTTGAAGTCCTGTACGGTGTTACGCATGGGTTGATACACCGTCGAGTGCGCGATAGGTGTCATCGGGACTGCATCTTTGAGGATATGTTGCGCCTGCTTGTACAGCTCGGTGCGTTTAGCGACGTCGGAAGTGGCCTTGGCCTCTTTCACGATGCCGTCGAATTTCTTGTCACACCACTTGGAGAAGTTGTTACCGGCCAGCGAATCGCAGCCGAACAGCACGTTCAGCCAGTTGTCCGGGTCACCATTGTCGCCGCTCCAGCCAATGATCATGGCCTGGTTCTCGCCGCCTTTGGAGCGCTTGATGTACTCGCCCCACTCGTAGCTGGTGATCTTGACCTTCAGGCCGATCTTCGACCAATCGTTCTGCAGCATTTCTGCCATCAGTTTAGCGTTCGGGTTGTACGGACGCTGAACCGGCATGGCCCACAGCACGATCTCGGTCCCTTCCTTGACGCCGGCTTCCTTGAGCAGCGCCTTGGCTTTCTCAGGGTCGTACTTGGCGTCCTTGATGGTGGTGTCATAGGACCACTGGGTCGGCGGCATGGCGTTGACGGCCAGTTGGCCTGCGCCCTGGTAGACGGAGTCGATGATCTGCTGCTTGTTCACCGACATGTCCAGTGCCTGGCGTACGCGCAGGTCAGCCAGCGGGTTGGGCTGGTCGCTGCCTTTGACTTTGTCCATGACGTTGTAGGCCACGTAGCCCAGGTTGAAACCAGCCTGGTGCGGCAGTTTCAGGTCCTTGTCTTCGCCCAGCGCCTTGAGGTCGGCCGGACGTGGGAACAAGGTGATCTGGCATTCGTTTTTCTTGAGCTTCTGGATACGCACCGACGGGTCGGTGGTGATGGCGAAGATCAGGTTGTCGATCTTCACGTCTTCAGGCTTCCAGTAATCCTTATTGCCGGTGTAACGGATGTTGGAGTCTTTCTGGTAGCTCTTGAACACGAACGGGCCAGTGCCGATCGGCTTCTGGTTGATGTCCGCAGGCTTGCCTTCTTTCAGCAGCTGCGCCGCGTATTCCGCCGACTGGATCGACGCGAAGCTCATGGCCAGGTTCTGGATAAATGCCGCGTCCACGGTGCCAAGGGTGAACTTGACGGTGTGGTCATCGATTTTTTCGATGTTCTTGATGTTGGTGTCCATCCCCATGTCCGTGAAATACGGGAACTCGGTGGGGTAGGCCTTACGGAATGGATCGTCTTTGTTGATCATCCGATTGAAGGTGAACAGTACGTCGTCAGCCGAGAATTCACGAGTGGGCTTGAAGTACGGGGTGGTGTGGAACTTGACGCCTTCGCGCAGATGGAAGGTGTAGGTCAGGCCATCCGGGGATACGTCCCAGCTGGTGGCCAGGCCAGGTACCACGGCGGTGCCGCCGCGTTCGAACTGGCTCAGACGGTTGAACATGGTTTCGGCCGAAGCATCGAAGTCTGTTCCGGTGGTGTACTGGCCTGGATCGAAACCGGCCGGGCTCCCTTCGGAGCAGAACACCAGGTTAGTCGCCGCATGGGCGAATGGGGCCGCGGCCATAAGGCCCGCGCTCACTAATAACGGAAGGACTGCGTGTTTAAGCATGTTGGCCTCATGATTTGTTGTCATTTTTGGTGGTGAGGGCGACCTCGTGAGTCGGCCTGCCGATACTTATGCAGGCGCCATACCCAATGCAAGACGTTGAGCGGTTGCAAGACGCAAAGAGTGGTACGGGCGTACAGGAATGTCGCAATTATAAAAGTTTTGACATATTTGCGCCTGTTTTGAGGGTTTTTTCGGTGCGCGGCTTGCACCAAGAAAGGCCAACCGAGGCGTCTAGCGCACTCGATTGGGGCGTCACTGTTACTTCTCCAGACTCACGCCATAAAAGGGCGTGAGCCCAAAGGGGCTGATTTTGAAGTCTTTGACTTCCTTGCGCAGAGGTTGGAAAACCGTCGAGTTCGCAATAGGCGTTATAGGTACTTGTTCCTTAAGAATTTTTTGTGCCTGTTGATACCACTTGATGCGCTGCGCGCGGTCGTTGCTCACTTTGGCCTGCTGCACCAGTTTGTCGTACGCCGGGTTACACCATTTGGCGTAGTTGCTGCCCTTGAGCGCGGCACAACTGTAGAGCACGCCGAGCCAGTTATCCGGGTCGCCGTTATCGCCGGTCCAGCCGTAAATCATCGCGTCGTGCTCGCCATTTTTGGCCCGTTTGATGTACTCGCCCCATTCGTAGCTGACGATATTGGCGTTGATGCCCACCTTGGCCCAATCCTGTTGAATCATCTGGGCCGACATGCGCGCGTTCGGGTTGGATGCGCGTTGTACGGTCATCGCCCACAGGTTGAGGGTGGTGCCGGGTGCAACCCCTGCTTCTTTTAGTAGCGCCTTGGCTTTGACCGGGTCGTAGGGCGCGTCCTTCAGCGATGGGTCATAAGACCACTGGGCCGGTGGCAGCGCGTTCTGCGCCAATTGTCCGGCACCTTGATACACCGCTTTGATAATCGCCTGCTTGTCGATGGCCATGTCCAGAGCCTGGCGCACTTTCAACTGATCCAACGGCGGATGCGTCACGTTGTAGGCCAGGAAGCCCAGGTTGAAACCAGCTTGTTGCAGCACGCGCAGATTCGGGTCCTGTTTCATCACCTCAATGTCGGCAGGGCGCGGATAGCCGCTGACCTGGCATTCGCCGGCCTTGAGTTTTTGCAGGCGCGAAGCGGCGTCGGGGGTAATCGCGAAGACCAGGTTGTCGAGCTTCACATCCTCGGGTTTCCAATACTGTTTATTGGCCACGTAGCGAATCTGCGAGTCCTTCTGATAACGTTTGAACACGAACGGCCCGGTGCCCACCGGCTTCTGGTTGATATCTTCGGCCTTGCCGTCTTTCAACAATTGGCCCGCGTACTCGGCCGATTGCACGGAGGCAAAGCTCATGGCCAGGTTCTGCACGAACGCGGCGTCGACGTTGTTCAGGCTGAAGCGCACGGTGTGCTCGTCGAGTTTGTCGACATGCTTGATCGTGGTGTTCAGGCCCATGTCGGTGAAGTACGGCGACTCGGAAGGATAGGCCTTGCGGAACGGGGTTTCGGCGTCCAACAGGCGGTTGAAGGTGAATAGCACGTCATCCGCGTTGAAATCACGAGTGGGTTTGAAGAAGTCAGTAGTGTGGAACTTGACGCCTTCTCGCAGGTGGAAGGTGTAGGTCAGGCCGTCGTTGGATACCTCCCAGCGGGTCGCTAACCCAGGCTCGACCTCAGTGCCGCCACGCTTGAACTGGGTCAGGCGATTGAACACGGTTTCGGCGGACGCATCAAAGTCGGTGCCACTGGTGTATTGGCTAGGGTCGAACCCGGCGGGGCTGGCTTCGGAGCAATAGACCAGAGTGCTGGCGGCCTGGACCATCGGCATAAAGGCCAGCAGGCCGGCGGCGAGGACGAGTGGTTTTAAGGCGATTCTTTCCATGTAGACCCCTGAAGTGGCAGGCGTATGAACGCTGCTCAAGCGTAACGGCGGTGACCGAGGTTACCGCCGTTCGGGGGATCAGGTAAGTGGGCTGTGTGGCGACACTTCGACTACCCGGCGACCGCTACTTCGATTTGAGTGGGCGCATCTTTGTCGATCGTGAACATACTATCCAGTTCATTGCCTTCCCGGATCGTGAAAGTTCTCTTGATGGTCACTTCCACCCCCGGAACGCGGTTGACATCGTTTTCCGGATTGGAGAGGTGCCCTTTGGACGTGATCTCGACTTTCGTTAGATTGTTGGACCGGTCGTGATAGATGTGAAACTGGGTGTCGTCAGCGCCAAAGTAGTAGCCATCCTGCAATACCGAACCGCCGTTCAACTCAATGGTGGCGGGGGCTATTGAGCCTTGATGGGCGACTTCGGAAATGCGTGCACGCAGGTCGTCATCCGGAATGGCGCTCTCAAACTGACTGAGCCGCGCTTGCCTGATACCTTCGGCCGAGTTCGCCGTGGCATCCAGTCGCAGGGTTTTGGTCAGTCCATTTTCTGTTGTGGTGACGGTGTAGGGGTTGCGGTTTATATCCAAAACAAAGTTGGGTGAGTATTCGTTGGGGCTGTGCTCCGTGGGCTGCGCCTTTTCACCCGCGCCAACGGAAAACTCAGTTTCGTCGACATTCCATAGAACCTTGAAGTTTGTTTTGGGCTGGCCTTCTTCAGCCTCAAAATTGGAAATGGCGAAGTCGTAGTGGGTTCCCGCGTTGGGTTTCAAGAATTCATCGACTCTTTCGGAACCTTTCATGGGGCTGCCTGTGTAATCGCGGAAATGACTGGCAAAGGAAGGTGGGGACTTCGGGTCATCGCTGGGGGTGGGTGACTGGTCGCGCGTCCAGGGCCAGCGGATGCCTCCGCTTCCTTTGGCCGGCGTCCATTCGCCATTGCCCGAAGAGTGGACGGTCATCACAGGCCGTCTGGTTTCGGGGTCAATAATCTGCACGTAATTGTTGCTCAGCTTGAAATCCCCTCGGATCTCGTACACCTTTTTGATGCCTGTTGCGTCGGTGTAGCGGATCAACCAGCGGTCGGCGCCTGTGCTTGCATCCTTGATCTGATAAATGCCCTTGGCGTTGGGGACAGTGTTTTCAATCAAGTGCTCTCCATCCGGTACCGCGTGCTGGCTGATTTGTCCCGCTTGGCTGGGGCGCAGCCGGTTGCCGGGCGGAGTCTCATCCGGAACAACGATTTTACCGGTATTCGTTTTGGGCTTGGATGTGTAGACGAGTTCAAAGTCGTTTGTCTGCGGGTTTTTCTTCCATGCGTAATTTCTCGCGCTCGGAAGGCCACCGCCTTTGAGGACGTCACCCAGCCCGGCTTCTACAGCGACTGGAGCAATTTCATGGGCCAATTGCAGGCCTGAGAGGACCGCGGCCGCACCGCCTCCCACACGATCTTCTGCCGTCATCCCATCGAGGGCATCGTGGACGCCGAATACAATATTGCCGGTGTTACCAATGATGGGAACGTAGCCGAACGTATTGCCCCAAAAGTCTTTCGCGGACTTCCAGTCTTGCTGTGAGGAGCCGAATACTTCCGTCTGATCGGACCATAACGCATTCTTGGCATTGACCGCCTGATAGTGGGAGGCAACGCCGTTGTTCAAATTGCCAAACTTCAACTGGTAATCGCCACCGCGGGCGCGTGTGTAGTTGAATAGTTGCGCAGCCGGTATTTGCTCATCCGAGAGCAAGTTGTGGTATCCGGGGAAGTAAGCCTTTTCACCTGAGATCAGCGTATCGAGCACATACTTCGCACTGGGCCAGTGGGCATCCTTGCCGCCTTGCGTATCTCCGGTATTAAAACGATTCAGTAAAGTGGAGTAGTTGTCTTTGGCCCAACGCGCAAAGTCTGCATCGCCATGTAGCTCGCGGACGGAACCATTCTTGATATCGATCATTAATCCCTGGTTGGGCCGGTGTTCATAATTTCCATCGTAAGGAGTGTAGGGAATAAAGGCATACCCGGACATTGGATAGCCATACACATTTGGAATGATGACCTGCGAGTTTTTATCCAGCGTACGCGCTACCGCTTGTTGTCCTGCATGGCTCAGTTTTTGAAAGCTTTCCGTGTTATTGCGCAGGCTTTGCAAGGTGCCTTTTACAGCATAGGCATCCGCTTCTCCGGAGATGGCTGCCAAGGGGCCGGAAGGGTCGCGCATAGGTTTTGAAACTTCATTTTCCCAATGGTTTTGCAGGCTTCTACCCACCGTCTCCAGGTCGTTGATCTTGCTCTGATCCTTCGACGCTATTTCCATAAAGTTGAAGTTGATAGGACCGCCCCGTTGGACTCTATCGTGTGCTAAAGCACCCGCGGCAATTTCCCATGCGAAGTAGGTGCGCTGCGATGTGCTGATCAGGGTTTCCGGCTTTCCCTTTCCCGTATAGGCAGAGAACGTCACTGTGAATTGTTCGTGCGGGTCGTATCCGGCGGCCAATAAACCACCGCTGAAGTAGCCTGCGGGCTCCATGAACATGCGGGCGTTCTGGAACCTGACGCTGCTTTCACCTGGGCGAATACTGGGTATATTTCCAAGCAGCATCTGAACGCGAACGGAATAGTCTTTGATGCGCTGCTCGCGCTCTTTCAGGGTGTAGCCAGCCGAAGGCGCAGAGACAGCACTGAAGCCATAAATCACGTTTTCTTGCACGGTTGTTTCAGGATGACTGGCCGTGGCTGGACCTGGCGCTTGCGATGAGCGGCTTTTGTCTTGCTCGCTGGTCGTGCGTTGAGAGGACGGGGGGCTGATTGCAGGGGCATGAGGCCTGTGTACGGTCGGTGGACTCACAACTGACTGTATGTTCATTAAAGGCTCACTTTATTCGTGGGGGCGTGATGGCATCGGTGTGCCGGCTGCTTTATCAACTGCGTGTATCTTGAGGCTGGGTCAGATCACATGTTCTGTCGTCTTCATTGGATTCACTTTCGCAATCCCATCATCCCTATGAGCGCTCGAATAAAGTTGCCTCTATGCCTGTCTGTCAGACATAGACGTTGCACCGCTCTCCTGACGGTGCCTGGTGACCCTGTCCTTGGATTTAATTTCTTCACTGAAGTGTGTTGCGTTTGAGCTTCAGGTGCTCTGTGCTGGAATAGCGAGTGGCATGAAAAACTCCTTTGAGGGTGGTCGACCAACTAGCCGCTGCGTTGGATTCAGCCTCGCTTAACTATGTGGCGGCGCGTAGAGGAGTGGTTCAACTTTTATGGGTGGGCAGTGATGTTAGCCTGACAATATAAGTAAAGGCCTACTGGGTTCTGGGTGTGAGCTGCGCTGCTCATCAGCTTGTTTAATAACGCTGAGTTTATTGATGGAGGGTTTGTCTGGCGTGTTCGCTGAACGATATGCCATGGATAAAACGGCAGGCCAAAAAAAACGGCCCAGCTATCAGGCTGGGCCGTTTTTGTGGATTGCAACGGTTACTGCAAGACTTCGATCACTCCATCTGCGCTCATGTTGACCTGGCTGGTACCGGCCTCGACTTGCGGCGTCGGAGCCGAATCCATCGCCGCGGCTTTCATCATCATCCCGCCTCGTTCGTAGGGTTGTGGATAACCATTGGTGTTGAAGTTCAGGTTGACGATTTTGTAGCCCTTGCCACCTAGCGCATCGGTGACCAGTTGCGCGCGCGCTTTGAACGCCACGACCGCGTCCTTGAGCAGAGCGTCTTCGCTGGCCTTGCGGGTGGCGTCGGCGATGGCGAAGTTCATGCTGTCCATTTTCAGGGTGTTCAGCAACTCGCCCGTCAGTTTGGACAGCGCCGGGAAATCCGCACTTTCCAGGCGCAGCTCGGCGCGCTCGCGCCAGCCGGTGATTTTCTGGTTCTTGTCGTCGTAGATCGGGTAGCTGTTACGACTGCCTTGACGCAGAGTGACGGCCTTGACTTCGCGGGCTTGGCCCAACGCTGTGTTCAAGGTAGTGGTGATGTCGGCTGCGAGTTTGGCGGGGTCGGCGTTTTGAGCTTCGGTGTAAAGGGTCACGATCATCTTGTCGCGGGCTACTTCCTGGCTGGCCTCCGCGCGCAGGGAGATCTGGTTGTAGTGCAGTTCATCGGCCGCCATCGCCGAAAGGCTGGCCAGGGTGCTGGCGCTAAGGGTTAGAACGGCGGCGCTGCGAATGAAACGAGACATAAAAGCTCCTTGGGTTGATCCTGTGGATATGACTGTAGACGTTGATGTCGGGTTCTTCGGGTTTACACATTCCCTACAGGTTGTCGTGTGGGCGACGAACGGTCATTCAGTGTGCCTGCGTCAAAGAGCCACACACGCCGTGCCAGCCGGTCTGCTTCGTTTATACTCCTGCCGATCTGCCTGCAGCACTCATCGGGAGAGCTCATGCTCGCCGCCGTAAAACTGACTTCCGCCACACGCCAGAACCTCTGGCGCCTGACGTTCATACGCATCCTGGTACTGGCCGCTCAGGCCGGCTCGGTCGGGCTTGCCTATTGGTTCGATCTGCTGCCGCTGCCGTGGCTGCAACTGGGCGTGACCTTGGGTTTTTCCACCGTGCTCTGTGTGTTTACCGCCATCCGGCTGCGCACCACCTGGCCGGTGACCGAGCTGGAGTACGCCCTGCAACTGGCTTGCGACCTGTTTATCCACAGTGTGTTGCTTTACTTCTCCGGCGGTTCCACCAACCCCTTCGTTTCGTATTACCTGGTGCCTCTGACCATCGCCGCCGTGACCTTGCCGTGGCGCTACTCGGTGGTGCTGTCCGGGATCGCGCTGACCCTCTATACCCTGTTGCTGGCTCAGTTCTATCCGTTGCAGACGTTCCCTATCGCTCGGGAAAATCTGCAGATATACGGGATGTGGCTGAGCTTTGCCCTGTCGGCCGCCGTGATCACTTTCTTTGCCGCGCGCATGGCCGAAGAACTGCGCCGGCAGGAAGAACTGCGCGCCATTCGCCGTGAAGAAGGCTTGCGCGACCAGCAATTGCTGGCCGTGGCCACTCAAGCGGCCGGCGCGGCTCACGAATTAGGTACGCCGCTGGCGACCATGAGCGTGCTGCTTAACGAGATGACCCAGGACCATCACGACCCGGCGCTGCAAGAGGATCTCGGCGTGCTGCGCGAACAGGTCAAGCAGTGCAAGCAAACCTTGCAGCAACTGGTACGCGCCGCCGAAGCCAACCGCCGCCTGGCGGTGGAGATGCAGGACGTGACCCAGTGGCTCGACGAAGCCCTGAACCGCTGGCACCTGATGCGCCCCGAGGCCAGTTACCGATTCCATCTACTGGGCCAGGGCCCGGTGCCGCGCATGGCGCCGCCGCCGGACTTGACCCAGGCGCTGCTCAACCTGTTGAACAATGCCGCTGATGCCTGCCCCGAAGGCCTCGAAGTGCAGTTGGACTGGGACACGGAAAACCTCACCATCAGCATTCGCGACCACGGCGCGGGCGTGCCGTTGGCCATTGCCGAGCAGATCGGCAAACCGTTTTTTACCACCAAGGGCAAGGGCTTCGGCCTCGGTCTGTTTTTGAGCAAGGCCAGCGTGACCCGCGCCGGCGGCTCAGTGAAGCTCTATAGTCATGAGGACGGCGGCACGCTCACCGAGCTGCGCCTGCCCCGTGTCGCACGAGGAGATATCGATGAGTGATGAGATCCAAGTCGAAGGCGAAGAACTGCCGCACCTGCTGCTGGTAGATGACGACGCCACATTTACCCGCGTGATGGCGCGCGCCATGAGCCGTCGCGGTTTTCGCGTAAGCACCGCCGGTTCCGCCGAAGAGGGCCTGACCATCGCCCAGGCCGACCTGCCGGACTACGCCGCGCTCGACCTGAAAATGGACGGCGACTCCGGCCTGGTGCTGCTGCCCAAATTGCTGGAATTGGACCCGGAAATGCGCGTGGTCATTCTCACCGGTTACTCCAGCATCGCCACGGCGGTCGAGGCTATCAAGCGCGGTGCCTGCAATTACCTGTGCAAGCCGGCGGACGCCGACGACGTGCTCGCCGCGTTACTGTCCGAACATGCCGACCTCGACACCCTGGTGCCGGAAAACCCGATGTCGGTGGACCGCTTGCAGTGGGAGCATATCCAGCGCGTACTCACCGAGCACGAAGGCAATATCTCCGCCACCGCCCGTGCTCTGGGCATGCATCGCCGGACATTGCAGCGCAAGCTGCAGAAGCGTCCGGTACGGCGCTGAACCCCGACTGAACGAATCGCTTCAGCTTGTAGGACGTCCTGAACCGATCGCCTATGATCGGCTCAAACGCCTGTGATGTTTTTCCTACCGAGCCTGAACGATGAATCAGAACGCTGAGTACTCCGCGGTCAATGACGCGGTCCGTGGGCAATTCTTTCGCCGAACCTGGGCAATGATCACGCCCTATTGGCGCAGTGAAGAGAAGGGCAAGGCCTGGTTGTTGTTGGTGGCGGTGATCGGCCTTTCGCTGTTCAGCGTAGCGATCTCGGTGTGGATCAACCATTGGTACAAGGACTTCTACAACGCCCTCGAAAAGAAGGACACGGCCGCCTTTTGGCAATTGATCGGTTATTTCGGTGCGATTGCCGCCGTGGCGATCCTGGGCGCGGTGTATCGCTTGTACCTGACCCAGATGCTGACCATCCGCTGGCGCGCCTGGCTCACCGAAAAGCACTTTGCGCGCTGGCTTGCCCACAAAAACTACTACCAACTGGAGCAGGGCGGTTACACCGATAACCCGGACCAGCGGATTTCCGAAGACCTCAACAGTTTCACCACCGGCACCTTGAGCCTGGGGCTCGGGCTGTTGCGTAATGTCGTCAGCCTGGTGTCATTCTCGATCATCCTGTGGGGTGTTTCGGGCAGTATCGATGTGTTCGGCGTCACCATCCCTGGTTATATGTTCTGGTGTGCATTGTTGTATGCCGCCGTCGGCAGTTGGCTCACCCACCTGATCGGACGACGCTTGATCGGCTTGAGCAATCAGCAACAGCGCTTCGAGGCGGACCTGCGTTTTTCCATGGTGCGTGTGCGCGAGAATGCCGAGAGCATTGCCCTGTACAACGGCGAACCGAACGAGAATCAGCGTTTGAGCGAACGCTTCAGCAAGGTTTGGCATAACTTCTGGGACATTATGAAGGTGTCCAAGCGCTTGACGTTTTTCACCGCCGGCTACAGCCAGATCGCAATCATCTTTCCCTTCATCGTCGCCGCGCCGCGTTACTTCACCGGCAAGATCGAGCTAGGCGAGCTGATGCAAATCAATTCGGCGTTCGGCAACGTGCAGGATAACTTCAGCTGGTTTATCAGCGCGTACACCGAGCTGGCCAGTTGGCGCGCCACCAGCGATCGTCTGTTGAGCTTCCAGCAGGCCATGAGTGAAAACGAGCAGCGCCCGGCAGCCATTGACGTCAGCGCGGAGGGGGAGCGCCTTGTGGTGCAAGGGTTGGGCATGAACCTGGCGGACGGCCGCCATCTGCTGACCGATGCGAACATGGTGGTCGAACCGGGCCAGCGTGTGATGCTCAGCGGCCGCTCCGGTAGCGGTAAAAGTACCTTGCTGCGCGCGATGGGGCATTTGTGGCCGGCCGGCCACGGCAGCATTCGCCTGCCGGCCAAGCGTTACTTGTTCCTGCCGCAAAAGCCCTACCTGCCAATCGGCACGTTGAAGGCTGCGTTGAGTTACCCACAGGACGACGGCGTCTATTCGGCGCAACGTTATGCACAGGTCTTGCAAACCTGCCGTTTGCCGCATCTGGTGGACCGTCTGGATGAGCCCAACCACTGGCAGCGCATGCTTTCACCGGGCGAGCAGCAGCGCGTGGCCTTCGCCCGCGCGTTGCTGTATGCCCCGCAATGGCTGTACATGGACGAAGCCACATCGGCGATGGACGAAGAGGATGAGGCCACGCTGTATCAAGCATTGATCGATGAACTGCCGGGGCTGAGCATCGTCAGCGTCGGCCATCGCAGCAGCCTCAAGCGCTTCCATGGCCGGCATGTGCGGATCGAAGGCGGTTGGCTTCAAGAACAACCCGTGGCCTAAAGCCCACTATTCCGAAAAACGAGGCCCAACAAAAAGCCCGGTTGATCATCGATCAACCGGGCTTTTTTGCGGCTTGAAAAGACTTACTTCTTCAAGCCGTAATGCTCATCCAGCATGCCGGGGGCATCCGCCGTTTTTGGCGCGTAGTCCCGTGGCGGTTCCTGATTTTCCCGGGGCGGGGTCAGGCGTTCCCGTGGTGTTTGCGGTGCATCGGAGTGCAGCGCGGCCAGCAGGCGCTGGCGGGTAATATCGTCGAGGGCCAGGCGGTTAGCGCCATCGGCGAGATGATCCTGTACTTCCTGGTAGCTCTGAGTGAGCTTCTTGACCAGGGTCGCAGTGCTATTGAAGTGGGTAACAACCTCGTTCTGATAACTGTCAAAACGTTCCTGGATGTCATCGAGCTGACGCTGCGTGCGGTTAGGCGCGGCATTCGGCAGCAGGCGAGCAACCAGGAATCCAATGGCGACACCTGCAACCAGGGCAAGAGTCGGCAACAACCAAACTAAGAGCGAGTGTTCCACGAGTCCTTCCTCTATAAACGGCTTTGCTTTACGTTAACGGCTCGGACCTGCGCTGTATACCGCGATTAAGCTCGCAATGATGTCATGCACAGATTTTTAGCTAGACGAGTCGACCCATTGAGAGGTCACGGAGTTCATTCCTTGCTCATGCGTGAAACCCCCGTTTTGATCGATGGCCCGGTAGGCCAGTTGGAAGCCTTGTACCTGGATCAGCCCGAAGCACGTGGCCTGGCGCTGATCTGCCACCCTAACCCGGTGCAGGGCGGGACCATGCTCAATAAAGTCGTGTCGACCCTGCAACGCACCGCCCGCGATGCCGGTTTGATCACGCTGCGCTTCAATTACCGTGGCGTCGGCGCCAGTGCCGGCACTCACGACATGAGCAGCGGCGAGGTGGACGACGCCGAAGCGGCCGTCACCTGGCTGCGGGAAAAACACCCGGACCTGCCGATCACCTTGCTCGGGTTTTCCTTTGGTGGCTATGTGGCGGCGAGCCTCGGCGGGCGCCTGGAGGCCAAAGGCGAAAAACTTGCGCACCTGTTCATGGTCGCCGCTGCCGTGATGCGTCTGAGCGATAACGATGTGCTGCCCCAGAATTGCCCGTTGACCCTGATCCAGCCGGAAACCGACGAAGTAGTCGACCCGCAGTTGGTTTACGACTGGTCCGCCGCGTTGAAACGCCCCCATGAGCTGCTGAAAGTGGCAGAATGCGGGCACTTTTTTCACGGCAAGCTCACCGACCTCAAGGATCTGGTGCTGCCGCGTCTCTCGAATTGATAGCAGTCTGATAAGCGATTACCCATGACGACTCGTACCCGTATCCTCACCGGCATCACCACCACCGGCACGCCGCACTTGGGCAACTACGCCGGTGCGATTCGCCCGGCCATCCTCGCCAGCCAGGATGCCAATGCCGATTCCTTCTACTTTCTGGCCGACTACCACGCCCTGATCAAATGCGATGACCCGCAGCGCATCCAGCGCTCGCGCATGGAAATCGCCGCGACCTGGCTGGCCGGTGGCCTGGATGTGAACCGGGTGACGTTCTATCGCCAGTCCGACATCCCGGAAATTCCCGAGCTGACCTGGCTGCTGACCTGCGTCGCCGCCAAGGGCCTGCTCAACCGCGCTCACGCTTACAAAGCGTCGGTGGATAAGAACGTGGAAGCCGGCGAAGACCCGGATGCGGGCATCAGCATGGGGCTGTATAGCTACCCGGTGCTGATGGCGGCGGACATTCTGATGTTCAACGCGCACAAGGTGCCGGTGGGCCGCGACCAGATCCAACACGTGGAAATGGCCCGCGACATCGGCCAGCGTTTCAACCACCTGTTCGGCAACGGTAAAGAATTCTTCACCATGCCCGAGGCGTTGATCGAAGAAAGCGTCGCCACCTTGCCGGGCCTGGACGGCCGCAAGATGTCCAAGAGCTACGACAACACTATTCCGTTGTTCACCAGTGCCAAGGACATGAAAGACGCGATCTCGCGCATCGTGACCGACTCGCGTGCGCCGGGCGAAGCCAAGGACCCGGACAACTCGCACCTGTTCACGCTGTACCAGGCGTTTGCGACTAAAGCGCAAGAAGAAGAGTTCCGTGGCGAGCTGCTGCAAGGCCTGGGCTGGGGCGAGGCGAAGAATCGTCTGTTCCAACTACTCGACGGCCAATTGGGTGAGGCCCGCGAGCGTTATCACCAATTGATGTCACGCCCTTCGGACATGGAAGACCTGCTGCTGGTCGGCGCCAAAAAGGCTCGCGCCGTGGCCGCACCGTTCCTCGCCGAGTTGCGTGAAGCGGTAGGCTTGCGTTCGTTCGTCAATCAGGCGGCCGCGCCGGTCAGTGCCAAGAAGAAAGCCGCCAAGACGGCGCGCTTCGTTAGCTTTCGTGAAGACGACGGCAGTTTCCGTTTCCGCCTGCTGGCCGCCGATGGCGAGCAATTGCTGCTGTCACGCAACTTTGCCGATGGCAAGGCGGCGGGCGCGGTGACTAAACAACTGCAAAGCGGTCAAGCGTTGGACGTACGCACCGAAGGTCTGCGTTTCAGCGTATGGCTGGACGGCGCCGCGGTGGCCGACAGCGCTGAGTTTGCCGACCCTGCGTCGCTTGACGCGGCCGTCGAAGCCCTGCGCATCGCATTGACCCCCCTCGAGGATTAACCCGACCAAGGGTTGATTGCCATTATCCAGGGCCGTCGTTACAGTGACGGCCCGTTTTTGTTGCCTTGCTAACGAAATTATGACGCCCCTAGAACGATATCAAGCTGATCTGAAACGCCCTGAATTCTTCCATGATGCGGCCCAGGAAACGGCGGTGCGTCATTTGCAGCGCCTGTACGACGACCTGCTCGCGGCCTCGCAAAGCAAGCCGGGGATGCTCAGCAAGCTGTTTGGCAAGAAAGACCACACGCCGGTCAAAGGCCTGTACTTCTGGGGCGGCGTGGGCCGTGGCAAGACTTACCTGGTCGACACCTTCTTTGAAGCGCTGCCGTTCAAGGAAAAAGTCCGCACCCACTTTCACCGCTTCATGAAGCGTGTGCACGAAGAAATGAAGACCCTGCCGGGCGAGAAAAACCCGCTGACTATCATCGCCAAACGTTTTGCCCAGGAAGCCCGGGTGATCTGCTTCGATGAATTCTTCGTTTCCGACATCACCGACGCCATGATCCTCGGCACGTTGATGGAAGAACTGTTCAAGAACGGCGTGACCCTGGTCGCCACCTCGAACATCGTGCCCGACGGCCTGTACAAAGACGGCCTTCAACGTGCGCGCTTCCTGCCGGCGATTGCGCTGATCAAGCAACACACTGAAATCGTCAACGTCGACAGCGGCGTCGACTACCGCCTGCGTCATCTCGAACAAGCGGAGCTGTACCACTTCCCGTTGAACGAAGCCGCCCACGAAAGCTTGCGTAAGAGCTTCCGTGCGCTCACGCCGGAATGCACCCAGGCGGTGGAAAACGACAAGCTGGTGATCGAGAACCGCGAAATCATCGCCCTACGCACCTGCGACGACGTGGCCTGGTTCGAGTTCCGCCAGCTGTGCGACGGCCCACGCAGCCAGAACGACTACATCGAATTGGGCAAGATCTTCCATGCGGTGATCCTCAGCGGCGTGGAACAGATGAGCGTCACCACCGACGATATCGCGCGGCGCTTTATCAACATGGTTGACGAGTTCTATGACCGCAACGTCAAGCTGATCATCTCGGCGGAAGTCGAACTCAAAGACCTCTACACCGGCGGTCGTTTGAACTTCGAATTCCAGCGAACCTTGAGCCGCTTGCTGGAAATGCAGTCACACGAGTTCCTCTCGCGCGGCCACAAACCCTAAGTGTGGGAGGGGGCTTGCCCCCTCTCACATTGGTTTAAGCAGCCTGCTGGAACTGCTGGCGGTATTGGTTGGGCGACAACTCAGTGTGCTGCCTGAACAGCCGCGCAAAGAAACTCGCATCGTCGTAACCCACCTCATAACTGATGGTCTTGATGCTCTTGCGGCTGCCTGAGAGCAGGCCCTTTGCCGTCTCGATGCGCAACCGTTGCAGGTAATGCAGCGGCTTGTCACCGGTGGCGGTCTGGAAGCGCCGCATGAAGTTGCGGATGCTCATGCCGTGTTCCCGGGCCACGTCTTCGAAGCGGAATTTGTCGGCGAAGTGTTCTTCGAGCCAGTGCTGGATCTGCAGGATGATCACGTCCTGGTGTAACTTCTGCCCGCCAAAGCCAATACGTCCAGGCGAATAGCTGCGCTGCACCTCATAGAGAATGTCCCGGGCCACGGCCTGGGCAATGTTGGCGCCGCAGAAGCGTTCGATCAGATAGATATAGAGGTCGCACGCCGAGGTGGTGCCGCCGGCGCAGTAGAGGTTGTCGGCGTCGGTGAGGTGCTTGTCCTGATTGAGTTGCACCTTGGGGAAGCGTTCGCTGAAGGCGTTGAAGAAACGCCAGTACGTAGTGGCTTCCTTGCCATCGAGCAGGCCGGCTTCAGCCAGCCAGAACACCCCGGTGGCTTCGCCGCACAGCACGGCGCCGCGTGCGTGTTGCGCGCGCAGCCAAGGCAGCACTTGGGGGTAGCGGCCGCACAGGGCGTCGAAATCATCCCAGAAGGCCGGCAACACGATGATATCGGCGTCTTCCAGCCCGCCGTCCACCGGCATGATCACATCGCTGAAGCTGCGCACCGATTGCCCGTCGGGGCTGACCAGGCGCGTTTCGAACGCGGGTGTCAGGCCCAGGCCTTGTTGCTTGCCATAGCGCAGGCTGGCGAGGTGGAAGAAATCCTTGGCTTGCATGAGGGTTGAAGCGAATACCCGATCAATGGCCAAAATGCTGACGCGCCGCAATGGCGTGGAGATTTGGTTAGACATAATTTCAATTATTCTTATAGGGGAAAGTGGTCACCAGACGGCTGGATCGTCTTATTTTTTGTCGCATGTGTCCAGTGTCCCGTGACGCTTTGGCGGCATAGGCTCTGTGGGCTCGTCCTTGTCCGACAATCCAAACAGGTGCGCCATGATCCCGAGAACCTTGTTCAGCCCCGACCACGAACTCTTTCGTGAGAGCGTGCGCACTTTTCTGGAAAAAGAAGCCGTGCCTTTCCATGGGCAGTGGGAAAAGCAGGGCTATATCGATCGCGACCTGTGGCGCAAGGCGGGAGAGGCCGGCATGTTGTGCTCCCACTTGCCGGACGCTTATGGCGGCTTGGACGCTGACTTTCTCTACAGCGCCGTGGTGATCGAGGAGATCGGCCGGCTGGGGCTGACCGGTATTGGTTTCTCCCTGCATTCGGACATTGTTGCGCCTTACATCCTGCACTACGGCAATGAGGCGCTGAAGCATAAATACCTGCCGAAATTGATCTCTGGGGAGATGGTCACCGCCATCGCGATGACCGAGCCCGGCGCAGGCTCCGACCTGCAAGGGGTCAAGACTACCGCCGTGCTGGATGGCGATGAGTATGTGATCAACGGCTCCAAGACCTTTATCACTAACGGCTATCTCGCCGATCTGGTGATCGTGGTGGCCAAGACCGATCCCAAGGCCGGCGCCAAGGGCACCAGCCTGTTTCTGGTGGAGGCCGATACGCCGGGCTTTGCCAAGGGCAAGCGTCTGGAGAAGGTTGGCATGAAGGCGCAGGACACCTCGGAACTGTTCTTCCAGGATGTGCGAGTGCCCAAGGAGAACATCTTGGGCCAGGCGGGGATGGGCTTTGCCTATCTGATGCAGGAGTTACCACAGGAGCGTTTGACGGTGGCGATCGGCGCGCTGTCGTCCGCCGAGGCGGCGTTGGCGTGGACCCTGGAATACACCCGCGAGCGCAAGGCGTTCGGCAAGGCGATCGCCGATTTCCAGAACACCCGTTTCAAGCTGGCGGAGATGGCCACTGAAATTCAGGTCGGTCGGGTGTTTGTCGATCAGTGCATGGCGCTGCACCTTGAAGGAAAACTCGACGTGCCCACCGCCGCAATGGCCAAGTACTGGGCCACCGACCTGCAATGCAAAGTGCTCGACGAGTGCGTGCAACTGCACGGTGGCTACGGCTTTATGTGGGAATACCCGATTGCCCGCGCCTGGGCGGATGCTCGGGTGCAGCGGATCTATGCGGGGACCAATGAGATCATGAAGGAGATCATTGCGCGGTCGCTTTGATTTTTGCTGGTCATGAATGCGTCATCGGGGGCAAGCCCCCTCCCGCATTGGAATGCATTTCAATGTGGGAGGGCGGTGCGACGATTGGACTTGCCCCCGATAGCGGTCTACATGCCAATTAAGGCGCCGGGTTCGGATGATCCTTCTGAATCGCCTCAATCCCTTCCAGTACTTCCTTCGATAGCTTCAGATCAGCACTGGCAATGTTGCTGTCCAGTTGCTTCAGGCTGGTGGCACCGATGATATTGCTGGTCACGAATGGCTGTTGCGTCACGAAGGCCAAGGCCATCTGCGCCGGGTCCAGGCCGTGCTCGCGCGCCAGTGCCACATAGCGGCTGCACGCCGCCTCCGACTGCGGGTTGAAGTAGCGGCTGAAGCGGCTGTATTCGGTCAGGCGCGCCTTGGCTGGGCGAGCACCGTTTTCGTATTTGCCGCTGAGCATGCCGAATGCCAGGGGCGAGTAGGCCAGTAGCCCGCACTGTTCGCGAATCGCGACTTCCGCCAGGCCCACTTCAAAGCTGCGGTTGAGCAGGTTGTACGGGTTCTGGATCGATACCGCGCGCGTCCAGCCGCGGGCTTCGGCCAGGGCCAGGAATTTCATGGTGCCCCACGGGGTTTCGTTGGACAGACCGATGTGGCGGATCTTGCCGGCCTTGACCTGTTCGTCCAGCGCTTCGAGGGTTTCCTCCAGCGGCGTGAGGTCGTCTTCGTCCTTGTGCTTGTAGCTCAGTTGGCCGAAGAAGTTGGTACTGCGCTCCGGCCAGTGCAATTGATACAGGTCGATCCAATCGGTTTGCAGGCGCTTGAGGCTGGCATCCAGCGCTTGGACGATGTGCTTGCGGTTGTGGCGCAGATGGCCGTCGCGAATGTAGTCGATGGTGTTGCCGGGGCCGGCGATCTTGCTTGCCAGAATCCAATCGGCACGGTCGCCGCGGCTTTTGAAGTAATTGCCGATGTAGCGTTCGGTGGTGGCGTAGGTATTGGCTTTGGGCGGCACGGGGTACATTTCAGCGGTGTCGAGAAAGTTGATCCCCGCGGCCTTGGCTCGCTCGATCTGTGCGAAGGCCTCTGCCTCGCTGTTCTGCTCGCCCCAGGTCATGGTGCCCAAGGCTATCGCGCTCACGTTCAGATCCGTACGGCCCAGCTGTCGATAATCCATCGGGTGCTCCTTCGGGAAAACAATCATAAAAGCAGGTTGAATTTTTTTTCGCAATCTGCATAATTGCCCACCTCTTTCTGCAGTGGAAGTGATGCGCCGCCTGCCGAAGAATCTTGCCGTTGAACGGACGCGCCGACCCGAGCCCCCGATAGCGTCTGTATCCGGCTGCCTTTGACTTGTCAAAGTACGCACTATTCAGTAAGATCCGCCGTCTAATTTACAGGGCGGCCCCTGAGGCTATTAAAGAATGACAACTTTTACTGCAAAACCGGAAACAGTTCAGCGCGACTGGTTTGTCGTCGACGCCGCTGGTCAGACCCTGGGTCGTCTGGCCACTGAAGTCGCCAGCCGTCTGCGTGGCAAGCACAAGCCTGAGTACACCCCTCACGTCGATACCGGTGATTACATCGTGATCATCAACGCTGAGCAGGTTCGTGTAACCGGCAACAAAGCAAGCGACAAAATGTACTACCGTCACTCCGGTTTCCCAGGCGGTATCAAGTCTTCCAACTTCGAAGGCCTGATTGCCAAGAAGCCTGAAGCCCCGATCGAAATCGCGGTCAAAGGCATGCTGCCGAAGGGCCCACTGGGTCGCGATATGTTTCGCAAGCTGAAAGTCTATGCGGGCGCTGTCCACCCTCATGCTGCTCAGCAGCCCCAAGAACTGAAGTTTTAACGGAATAGTTCATTATGTCGGCGACTCAAAATTACGGCACTGGCCGTCGCAAAACCGCAACCGCTCGCGTTTTCCTGCGTCCGGGTACTGGTAACATCTCGATCAACAACCGCTCCCTGGACAACTTCTTCGGTCGCGAAACTGCCCGCATGGTAGTTCGTCAGCCGCTGGAACTGACCGAGACCGTTGAAAAGTTCGACATCTACGTCACCGTTATCGGTGGCGGTGTAAGTGGTCAAGCTGGCGCAATCCGCCACGGCATCACTCGCGCTCTGATGAGCTACGACGAAACCCTGCGTAGCGCTCTGCGCAAAGCTGGCTTCGTGACTCGCGATGCTCGTGAAGTTGAACGTAAGAAAGTCGGTCTGCGTAAAGCGCGTAAGCGTCCGCAGTACTCGAAGCGTTAATTCGCTTTACGTTTCAGAAGAACGCCCAGCCTCCTTGCGGAGCTGGGCGTTTTTTATTGCCTGCGATTTATGCATAAAAATTGGCGTGACAACTTGCCACATCCGTAGACCCCCTATACTACAAGGCCTGGAGCCGGAGCTCCGGGTAATTCCCTTGTCAGAGGTGGGGCTTTTCATTACCATTCGGCAAAATTTTTATAAGTTCAGATTTAATACTTAGTAGACGCCTGATTTAACAGGCCAAAAAGCTGATGGGAGAGGACTGAATGAGCAATGACGGCGTGAATGCAGGCCGGCGTCGCTTCTTGGTAGCAGCCACATCCGTGGTGGGTGCTGCAGGAGCGGTGGGGGCTGCGGTCCCGTTCGTGGGGTCATGGTTTCCCAGTGCCAAGGCGAAAGCCGCAGGTGCACCGGTGAAAGTGAATGTCAGCAAGATCGAGCCAGGCCAGCAGATGATTGCTGAGTGGCGCGGTCAGCCGGTATTCATTGTTCGTCGTACCGAGGAAATCCTGGGAAATCTGAAAAAGATCGAAGGTCAGCTGTCTGACCCGAAATCCGAGAAATCCGACCAACCCGCCTACGCCAAAAACGAAGCACGTTCGATCAAACCAGAGATTCTTCTGCTGGTCGGGCTGTGTACCCACTTAGGTTGCTCGCCTACCTTCCGCCCGGAAGTAGCCCCTGTCGATCTGGGCAAGGACTGGGTCGGCGGTTATTTCTGCCCGTGCCACGGTTCTCACTATGACCTCGCTGGCCGTGTCTACAAGTCTCAGCCTGCTCCATTGAACCTGCCCGTGCCACCGCATACCTACGAAACTGACGACCTTATTGTCATTGGCCTCGATAAGGAGAACGCGTGATGAGCAAGTTCATGGATTGGGTGGATGCGCGTTTCCCCGCCACTAAAATGTGGGAAGACCATCTCAGCAAGTACTACGCTCCAAAAAACTTCAACTTCTTCTATTTCTTCGGCTCCTTGGCGTTGCTGGTGCTGGTCAACCAGATTGTCACCGGCGTGTGGCTGACCATGAGCTACAACCCTTCGGCGGAAGAGGCATTCGCCTCCGTCGAATACATCATGCGCGACGTCGAGTACGGCTCGATCCTGCGGTTGTTGCACTCCACTGGCGCCTCGGCGTTCTTTATCGTGGTCTATCTGCATATGTTCCGTGGTCTGCTCTACGGTTCCTATCAGAAGCCGCGTGAACTGGTGTGGGTCTTCGGCATGCTGATCTACCTGGCGCTGATGGCCGAAGCCTTCATGGGTTACCTGCTGCCGTGGGGCCAAATGTCGTACTGGGGGGCCCAGGTGATCATCTCGCTGTTCGGCGCTATCCCCGTGATCGGCAATGACCTGACCCAGTGGATTCGGGGTGACTACCTGATCTCGGGCATCACTCTGAACCGCTTCTTCGCCCTGCATGTGGTGGCGTTGCCCATCGTGATCCTGGGATTGGTGGTGCTGCATATCCTCGCTCTGCACGAAGTGGGTTCGAACAACCCGGATGGCGTGGACATCAAAAAGCACAAGGACGAGAACGGCATCCCGCTGGATGGCATTCCCTTCCATCCGTACTACACCGTCAAAGACATTGTCGGCGTAGTGGTGTTCTTGTTCGTGTTCTGCTCGATCGTGTTCTTTTTCCCGGAGATGGGTGGCTACTTCCTGGAGAAGCCTAACTTCGAACAGGCCAATGCCTTCAAGACACCTGAGCACATCGCTCCCGTCTGGTACTTCACGCCGTTCTACGCGATCTTGCGGGCCATCCCAGACAAGCTTATGGGCGTGATCGCCATGGGCGCGGCCATCGCGGTGCTGTTCGTACTGCCCTGGCTCGACCGAAGCCCGGTCAAGTCCATGCGTTACAAGGGCTGGTTGAGCAAGATCTGGTTGTGGGTGTTCTGCATTGCTTTCGTGATCCTGGGCGTATTGGGCGTACTGGCGCCAACCCCGGGGCGGACGTTGCTGTCGCAGGTCTGCACCTTCCTGTACTTCGCCTACTTCATTCTGATGCCGTTCTATACCCGGCTAGAGAAGACCAAACCGGTTCCGGAAAGGGTGACTGGCTGATGAAAAAATTATTCGTTGCATTGATGCTTGCGGCACTGCCGCTGCTGTCCTTCGCTGCCGAACATGGCGGGCCGGAACTGGAAAAAGTCGATATTGACGTATCCGACAAAGCCGCCATGCAGGACGGTGCGCGTACGTTCGCCAACTACTGCATGGGTTGCCACAGCGCCAAATTCCAACGCTATGAGCGCGTTGCCGATGACCTGGGCATCCCTCATGAAATGATGCTGGAAAAGTTGGTCTTCACTGGCGCCAAGATCGGCGACCACATGAACATCGGCATGCAGCCGGCGGACGCCAAGGCCTGGTTCGGTGCTGCACCGCCTGATCTGACCCTGGTCGCTCGTGTGCGTGGCACCGATTGGCTGTACAGCTATCTGAAGTCGTTCTACGAAGATCCGACACGCCCCTGGGGTGTGAACAACAAAGTGTTCCCGAACGTCGGCATGCCTAACGTGCTGGTCGGCCTGCAGGGGCGCCAAGTGGTAGGATGCAAGCAGGTTCAGGTCGTTGAGAACGGTAAGAAGCAATATGATCCGTTGACCGGCACGCCTCTGACCCATGAGGCCTGCGATCAATTGACCATCGTGCCTAAGACCGGTGCACTGAATGAAGAGCAGTTCGACGAGAAGGTCAAGAACCTGGTGACCTTCCTGGCCTACTCGGCTAACCCGGTCAAACTGCAACACCAGCGTATCGGTACCTATGTATTGCTGTACCTGGCCTTCTTCTTCGTATTCGCCTATCTGCTCAAACGCGAATACTGGAAGGATGTGCATTGATCCAACCGTAAGCAATTGCTGTTAATCTTGCGCGCCCAGCGGCATCTCTGAACCGTAGCGACCTGGTCATCAGGTACTACAGAGATGCTCTCTGGGCGCGCTCGTTTTTGAGCTTTCGATAATTTCAACAAGCGAGGAGGACCGCCATGGGCGTGACCAATCGGTTGGCCTGTTACTCCGACCCCGCCGACCACTATTCCCACCGAGTACGCATCGTGCTCGCAGAGAAGGGTGTCAGCGCCGAGATCATCAGTGTGGAGGCGGGCCGTCAGCCGCCGAAGCTGATCGAAGTGAACCCTTACGGCAGCTTGCCCACCCTGGTCGATCGTGACCTGGCGTTGTGGGAGTCGACCGTGGTGATGGAATACTTGGATGAGCGTTATCCTCATCCGCCTCTGCTGCCGGTGTACCCGGTGGCGCGTGCCAACAGCCGGCTGCTGATCCATCGGATCCAGCGTGACTGGTGCGGGTTGGTGGATGTGATTCTGGATTCGCGTACAAAAGAGCCCGCTCGGGTGCAGGCGCGTAAGGAATTGCGCGAAAGCCTGACCGGCGTTTCGCCGTTGTTCGCCGATAAACCTTTTTTCCTCAGCGAGGAACAAAGCTTGGTGGATTGCTGCCTATTACCCATACTCTGGCGCTTGCCGATTCTGGGCATTGAACTGCCTCGGCCTGCCAAGCCGTTGCTTGATTACATGGAGCGCCAGTTTGCGCGTGAGGCTTTCCAGGCGAGTCTGTCTGGTGTCGAACGCGATATGCGCTAAGGCTTAAGGAGCCGTTGATGAACTCCAGTCGACCCTACCTGGTCCGCGCGCTCTATGAGTGGATTGTGGACAACGATTGCACCCCGCACATGCTGGTCAATTCCGAATTTCCTGCGGTTCAGGTACCGCAGGGGTTTGCCAGTGATGGACAGATCGTGCTGAACATCTCGCCCAGTGCCGTGCGGCATCTGCACATGGACAACGAAGCGGTGAGCTTCGAAGGGCGTTTTGGCGGTGTGCCCCATACGCTGTATGTGCCGATTGGCGCCATTCTCGGGATCTATGCCCGTGAGAATGGGCAAGGCATGGTGTTTGATCTGGAGTCGCCCTTCGAGGATGACGAAACGATCGACAGCCAAGAGGGCGACGATATGCCGCCGCCGGACACTGAGCCTCCGCGTCCCAGCGGTCGTCCTAGTCTGAAAGTGGTGAAGTGACAAAACGGCGTCGTTCGCACGTCGGTTAAAAAATGCCTCGGTCTTGCCGGGGCATTTTTTTGTCAAAAACTGCCTACGGCTTCGGTGCCGGCGCTGGTGGTCAACGAGTTGTCGGGGTCCTTTTGCCAATAAACTTCGTTGACGTTGCTGAGGCTGCGGATCACACATTTCCATTTGATGGCTTGCTGGGTCGGCCATACCACCGCGCCGCTCCACCGCTTCGGCGCTGTTGGCTTCAGTGCGATGGCGTGGGCCGGATCCCAGGCGCCCAGTTCAACCGGCGAACCCACGGCGTACACTGCCTGCCCATTGCCAGGGTTTGCATTGTCGCAGTGTAGTGTCGTCGTGGTGTCTTCCGGCGCCGAGCGAGTTTGCCAGGCTCGAATACGCTCTGCGTCCGCGAACAGTGCCTTGGTAAAGCCCTCCGGGATCATGCTGAGGTCCGCGTCCAGGGCGATCAATAAGCGCTGGCGACTGCCATTGATCGTAGCCACCAATCCTGAATAGTGGCTCTGAAAGCGGATGGGCGAGTCGGCTCGAATGCCAGCGTCCTTGCGCAGTTTGATCAGCGTGCGAATCAGATCGCCACGGCCCCAGTCGTACATGTCGGGCCAATACACCGTGGGTATGCCGGGGCTCAGCAGAATGTAAGCGTAGGCGATGTTGCGCTTGTCTTCGGGCACAGGCCAGTGGTGCTGCCCGCCGTATTGTCCCGGAGAATAGCCGGTGTCGTGGTTGTCGACGAACGTCACCGCGATCTGCCGCCAGGCTGGGTCCGGGTTGCCATTGAGCCCGTGCCGCCATTCGGCGAGGCTGCCATTTTGCAGGCGCTCCTTAAGCGCGAAATCGAAGACTGCGCAACGCGATCTGTCCGACCAGTCCTTGAGAATGTCCTGCCAACTGGCTTTATTGCGCCAGTCGCTGGCGGGAAACTCGCCAGGGCTTTTCCACAGTTCGCCAACGCAGAACGCTTGGTCGCCAAAATCTTTCATCCACAGGTTGACCCGCTCCGGCGTATAGCCGCGCACAAAATCGAAGCGCAAGCCCTTGGCGCCGTAGTTATCCCGCAGGTTCCTGAACTCCTGCATCATGCGTGACGAAACCTCCGGACTGCTGGTGTTGAGGTCGGCCTTGCCGCTATCAAACGGGTCGCCTTCGTCGCAGCTTGACGCAGGGGTGGGGGGGATGCAGTCAGTGCGCCACAGCTTGAGGCGCCGAAGAAAGCGCACCTGGGTGCCGGGGAGGTTGTCGTTCATATGGTTAGGCACTACGTCGTACACCGCTTGCACGCCAGCACTCGATAAGGCGTCAACCGCTTGTTTGAGCTGGGGTTCGCTGCCGTAATTGCTGTTTTTGTCAAAGTCGTGCCAGAAGTAACCCTCCCCGCCGCCGGAAGTCCCTGAGTTCGCGTCGACCCAGCTGGATTTATCGACCCAGGCGGGAGGCAACCAGATTTTGGTGAAGCCATCGCGCCCGATGGTGGGGGCCATTTGTGTCAGTATTTCGTACCACGTTTGCGGGGTCGTGCGACTGGAGTTCCAGTGGAACCCCTGCAATATGACGTCCTCGCCCCCGCCGTTGCGTACGCCCGGGGCAGCCAGAACGAGGCTGGTCAGCAGCCAGCTTAAGGCTGCGCATAACAAACTAAGGCGTTTCATGGGCGCTCACCTGGGTGTCGGAACAGGCTTGACTCTGCGACGGTCTGGTGAGGTTGTCTGCTGTCATATCTGACAGGGGCAGGAGAACGTTTCGCACTTATTGCCGCGGCTGAAGTAACCGGTGGGTCTATCCGAACACGGGTAGGTACGGCGGCGATATGTACTACGCGTGCGAAAGCCGATGAAAGTGCAGCGCGAGCGGTGATCATACAACCGTCATGGGCTATGATGCCCCTTCAGTTCACCGACAAAGATGACCCCACATGGAAAACGCCAACACCGCCCCTCGTCTTCCCCGCAAGCGCCGCAGCCTTGCTCAGGAATTGGTCACGGTGTTATCCGAGCAAATCCGCGATGGTCAGCTCAAACGTGGCGATAAGCTGCCCACCGAGTCGGCGATCATGGAAGCTCATGGGGTCAGTCGCACGGTGGTGCGTGAAGCCATCTCACGTTTGCAGGCCGCAGGCCAGGTAGAGACCCGGCACGGCATCGGCACTTTCGTGCTGGATACACCAAGCCCCAGCGGCTTTCGTATCGACCCCGCCACCGTGGTGACCTTGCGCGATGTGTTGGCGATTCTGGAGCTGCGGATCAGCCTGGAAGTGGAGTCGGCCGGCCTCGCCGCGTTGCGTCGCAGCGATGAGCAATTGGCGGCCATGCGCGCGGCACTCGACGCGCTGAACGAAAGCGCCGCGCACGCGGGGGATGCGGTTGCTTCAGACTTCGCGTTCCATCTGGAAATCGCATTGTCCACCGGCAACCGTTACTTCACTGACATCATGACCCACCTGGGTACCAGCATCATTCCTCGAACCCGCCTGAACTCCGCACGCTTGGCCCATGATGACCAACAGCATTACATGGACCGCCTGAGCCGCGAGCACGAAGAAATCTACGAAGCGATTGCCCGCCAGGATTCGGACGCGGCGCGCGCGGCCATGCGTTTGCACCTGACCAACAGTCGCGAGCGGCTGCGCCATGCCCATGAAGAGGCGCAGGCGCAGCGCGGGTGAGTCTCAGGGTTTGATCATCGACGGGGCAACGGTTGTGATCAGACCGGTGTATTGGGTTTGTAGTCCTTGAGCAACAAGTACGTACTCCATCCCCACCAATCATTCGTCCACTGCTTGTCGTTCAAGTCATTTACGTCCTTGCGCCGCAGCACCTTGTCGCCCTCCCTCTTGAACAACGGCGAAAAGTTGTTTGCCGGGTTTTGAGCGGCATTCAGGTCCGGCACGTACAGCGGCGCCTTGAAGGTGGCCGGGGAGGGCGCGGTGCCGCTGAGGAAGGTGTCGAAGATTTCGTCCGCCGAGGCTTGCACCGCGCGTTTGACTTGGGTCCGATTGGCCGCATCGGTGCTGTCGAAGTAGCGTTTATCCCCGTAGGCATGCCATTCGTCACCCATGGCATTGCGCACCTTGAGCCCGAATTTACTGTCTTCGTCGTGCATGAAACGGCTGATCAGCGAGCCGAGTTCTCCGGGGGTAACCACGGCGGCCAATTGCTTGCGTGGCACGCGCAGGTGGCCGGCGGAAAACAGATCGGTCAAAAAATGATCGGCAAAACTGTTCATGGCATAGGCCAGTTCCAGCGCCTGGTCGGGGCCGGTCTGATGAGCTACCACAGCCTGTTGCAGGGCTGCGGTATGCCCGGCGAGGTAGGCCGACAGCGCCCACTCGCCGAAGTGGTCGGCGTTGTCCGCCGCCAGTTTCAAGTAACGTCCCAGCGGAATCAGCGCCGACACCGCGCTGCCGCCACCGGTGATGCGGTTCCACTCCTCGGACAAGCTATCGCCCAAGGCGTCGTACGCCTCATGAGGCTGTTTGCCTTCCTTGATTGCCTGGTTGACCGCGTTGATCTCCTTTTGCATCACCGCAAGGATGTTGCGTGCTTCTTCCCGTGACGCCGGCAACACGGCCAGGGAATTGAACGCGGCCGTGAAGCGTTGCACACGCTCGGCGGGGGAGGCGCCATCGCTGATCGGTTGGCCGGGGATGCCATAGAAGTCGCCGCCCAGGGCGATCACTTGGCCGTAAGTCAGTGCCAGCCCGTTGGGCAGATGCAGCTCAACTTCTCGCGCAGGTATCGGCGCGGCGTCTTTGGCGAAGCGCAGCAGCGTATCGTCGCCAATCGCCGTATGTTCGCCGCCTTCGAAGCGTAGGGTCGGTGGGTTTTTTTCGGGTAATACGAGTTCAGGACCTGACATGTTAGCTCCTTGCTAAGTCGTAGGAATCTTCCTTGATTGCTGTATGTATATACAGCTACGGCGAGCATAGAGCATAAATTTCTTACGTCAAGAATGCGTGTTTCAACACTCTTTGCTGGGAGGTTGATGAATTGCAGTTGACGAATACTTTTATAGTTGTACGATGACGTACGACATTATCAAAACCAACAACAAACCTTTCGACAGAAAGTCTTTACCCAGGGTGTTCGAATAATGAATCCACAAGAACTGAAGTCCATCCTTTCCCACGGTCTGCTGTCTTTCCCCGTGACCGATTTCAACGCGCAGGGTGATTTCCACCAGGCGGGTTACATCAAGCGCCTGGAGTGGCTGGCCCCGTACGGCGCCACCGCCTTGTTCGCCGCCGGCGGCACCGGTGAGTTTTTCTCCCTGGCCGCCAGCGAATATTCTCAAGTGGTAAAGACTGCTGTTGATACCTGCGCCACCAGCGTGCCGATCCTCGCCGGTGTCGGCGGTTCGACGCGTCAGGCTATCGAATATGCTCAGGAAGCCGAGCGTCTGGGGGCCAAGGGCCTGTTGCTGCTGCCGCACTACCTCACCGAAGCCAGCCAGGATGGGGTTGCCGCCCACGTTGAGGCTGTGTGCAAATCGGTCAAGATTGGCGTGGTGGTTTACAACCGCAACGTCTGCCGTCTGACTGCGCCGCTGCTGGAGCGCCTGGCTGAGCGCTGTCCGAACCTGATCGGCTACAAGGACGGCCTGGGTGACATCGAACTGATGGTGTCGATCCGCCGTCGCCTCGGTGATCGTTTCAGCTACCTGGGCGGCCTGCCCACAGCGGAAGTTTATGCCGCTGCCTACAAGGCTTTGGGCGTACCGGTGTACTCCTCGGCGGTGTTCAACTTCATCCCGAAAACCGCGATGGACTTCTACCACGCCATTGCCAAGGATGATCACGCCACCGTCAGCAAGATCATCGACAACTTCTTCCTGCCTTACCTGGACATCCGCAACCGCAAGGCCGGTTATGCCGTGAGCATCGTCAAGGCCGGCGCAAAAATCGCCGGTTATAACGCCGGCCCAGTGCGCACACCGCTGACCGACCTGCTGCCGGAAGAGTACGAAGCCCTCGCCGCGCTGATCGATAAGCAAGGCCCGCAATAAGACATTTACAAGGCCGCTGAGCAATCAGCGGCCTTTTGCGTCAGGAGAAGATTTGTGTCCCAAGCCAAACGTTTTGAAAACTACATCAATGGCCAGTGGGTGGCCGGTGCGGACTATTGCACCAATATCAACCCGTCGGAGTTGTCCGATGTCATCGGCGAATACGCCAAGGCCGATGTCGCTCAAGTCAACGCCGCCATCGACGCCGCACGCGCCGCGTTCCCGGCCTGGTCCACCTCGGGCATTCAGGCCCGTCACGATGCGCTGGATAAAGTCGGCAGCGAAATCCTCGCCCGCCGCGAAGAACTCGGCACCCTGCTGGCCCGTGAAGAGGGCAAGACCCTGCCTGAAGCCATCGGTGAAGTGACTCGCGCCGGCAATATCTTCAAATTCTTTGCTGGCGAATGCCTGCGCTTGTCCGGCGACTACGTGCCGTCGGTGCGTCCTGGCGTCAACGTCGAAGTTACCCGCGAAGCCCTTGGTGTGGTTGGCTTGATCACCCCGTGGAACTTCCCGATTGCCATCCCCGCATGGAAAATCGCCCCGGCCCTGGCGTACGGCAACTGCGTGGTAATCAAACCCGCCGAGCTGGTGCCGGGTTGCGCCTGGGCCCTCGCGGAAATCATCTCCCGCGCCGGTTTCCCGGACGGTGTGTTCAACCTGGTAATGGGCAGCGGCCGTGTGGTCGGTGATGTGCTGGTCAACAGCCCGAAAGTCGATGGCATCAGCTTCACCGGTTCCGTCGGCGTCGGCCGTCAGATCGCCGTCAGCTGTGTGTCGCGCCAGGCCAAAGTGCAGTTGGAAATGGGCGGCAAGAACCCGCAGATCATTCTCGACGACGCCGACCTCAAACAAGCGGTCGAGCTGGCGGTACAGAGCGCGTTCTACTCCACTGGGCAACGTTGCACGGCGTCCAGCCGTTTGATCGTGACCGCCGGCATCCACGACCAGTTTGTCGCGGCCATGGCCGAGCGCATGAAGTCGATCAAGGTCGGCCATGCCCTCAAGAGCGGCACCGATATCGGCCCCGTCGTGTCCCAGGCCCAACTGGATCAGGACATGAAATACATCGATATCGGCCAAAGCGAAGGCGCGCGGTTGGTCAGCGGTGGCAGCCTGGTGACGTGCGACACCGAGGGTTACTTCCTCGCGCCGACTTTGTTCGCCGACAGCGAAGCGGCCATGCGCATCAGCCGTGAAGAAATCTTCGGGCCGGTGGCCAACGTGGTGCGCGTGGCGGACTACGAGGCAGCCCTGGCCATGGCCAACGACACCGAGTTCGGCTTGTCGGCCGGTATCGCCACCACGTCGCTGAAGTACGCCAATCACTTCAAGCGCCACTCCCAGGCCGGGATGGTGATGGTCAACCTGCCGACCGCCGGCGTGGATTATCACGTTCCGTTCGGTGGGCGTAAGGGCTCATCCTATGGTTCGCGGGAGCAGGGTCGCTATGCGCAAGAGTTCTACACCGTGGTGAAAACCAGCTACATCGGTTCGTAAGACGCAATACCCCGTGGGGCCGGACGCCTGCCGGTCCCACGATCAAAACAGAAAACCATTACCCGCAAAAAAAATAATTAGTGGGAGTACTTCTACATGCAAGCGACCAAGCCGACCCACGTCCGCTATTTGATCCTGCTCATGCTCTTTGTGGTGACCACGATCAACTACGCCGACCGGGCCACCATCGCCATCGCGGGCTCCAGCCTGCAAAAAGACCTCGGCATCGACGCGGTCACTCTCGGTTACATCTTCTCCGCATTCGGTTGGGCCTATGTGGCCGGGCAAATTCCCGGTGGCTGGCTGCTGGACCGGTTCGGCTCGAAAAAAGTCTATGCCCTGAGCATCTTCACCTGGTCCCTGTTCACCGTGCTGCAAGGCTATGTGGGTGAGTTCGGTGTTTCCACCGCCGTGGTCGCGCTGTTTATGCTGCGCTTCCTGGTGGGCCTGGCCGAGGCACCTTCCTTCCCGGGTAACGCACGCATCGTCGCGGCCTGGTTCCCGACCGCTGAACGGGGCACCGCCTCGGCGATATTTAACTCGGCGCAGTACTTCGCCACGGTGCTGTTCGCGCCCCTGATGGGTTGGATCGTCTACCGCTTCGGCTGGCAGCACGTGTTTATCGTGATGGGCGTGATCGGCATCGTGTTCTCGCTGATCTGGCTGAAAGTGATCCACAGCCCCCGCCAGCACCCAATGATCAACGAGGCCGAGCTCAATCACATCGCCGCCAATGGCGCGATGGTCGATATGGATCAGGACAAGGCCAAGGGTAAGAAAACCGACGGGCCGAAGTGGGATTACATCCGTCAGTTGCTCACCAACCGCATGATGCTCGGGGTGTACCTGGGCCAGTACTGCATCAACGGCATCACCTACTTCTTCCTGACCTGGTTCCCGGTGTATCTGGTGCAGGACCGTGGCATGACCATCCTCAAGGCCGGTTTCATCGCCTCGTTGCCGGCGATCTGCGGCTTTATCGGCGGCGTGCTCGGCGGGGTGATTTCCGATTACCTGCTGCGCAAAGGCCACTCGCTGACCTTCGCCCGCAAGGCGCCGATCATCGCCGGCCTGCTGGTGTCCAGCAGCATCATTGCGTGCAACTACGTGGATGTGGAGTGGATGGTGGTGGGCTTCATGGCCTTGGCCTTCTTCGGCAAGGGCGTTGGAGCACTGGGCTGGGCGGTGGTGTCCGACACTTCGCCGAAACAAATCGCCGGCCTCAGTGGTGGCTTGTTCAACACCTTCGGTAACCTGGCGTCGATCACCACACCGATTGTCATCGGCTACATCATCAGCACCACCGGTTCTTTCAAATGGGCTCTGGTGTTTGTCGGCGCCAACGCGCTGGTGGCGGTGTTCAGCTACCTGGTGATCGTCGGTCCGATCAAGCGCGTGGTGCTCAAAGAGCCACCTGCCCAGGGGCCTGAAGTGACCCACCTTACCCAAGCGCATTCCTGAGGTTCGTGTAATGCAGTTGATTGAACATGCCGACTCGCCGCGCTCGATTCGTTTGCACGAGCGCGACAACGTAGTGATCGTGGTCAACGACCAGGGCGTACCGGCCGGGACCGAGTTCCCGGACGGCCTGGTGACCGTGGACTTCATCCCCCAGAGCCACAAAGTGACCCTGGAAGATATTCCCGAGGGCGGTCAGATTATTCGTTACGGCCAGACCATCGGGTATGCCTTGGCGCCGATTCCGCGTGGCAGTTGGGTCCAGGAAGATCAACTGCGCATGCCCACCGCGCCACCGCTGGATAGCCTGCCGCTGTCTACCGAAGTGCCCGAGGGCCAGGCGCCGCTGGAGGGCTATACGTTCGAGGGCTACCGCAATGCCGACGGCACCGTCGGCACGCGCAATATCCTGGGCATCACCACCACGGTGCAGTGCGTGACCGGCGTGCTGGACCACGCGGTCAAGCGCATCAAGGAAGAGTTGCTGCCCAAGTACCCCAATGTCGATGACGTGGTGGCGCTGACTCACAGCTACGGCTGCGGGGTGGCGATCACCGCGACGGATGCCTACATCCCGATCCGTACCGTGCGCAACCTGGCGCGCAACCCGAACCTGGGGGGCGAAGCCCTGGTGATCAGCCTGGGCTGTGAGAAATTACAGGCCGGCCAGGTGATGCACGACAACGACAGTTCCGTCGACTTGAGCGAGCCGTGGCTGTATCGGCTGCAGGACTCCAGCCACGGTTTCACCGAGATGATCGAGCAGATCATGGAACTGGCCGAAGTGCGCTTGAAGAAGCTCGACCAGCGCCGCCGGGAAACCGTGCCGGCGTCCGAGCTGATCCTGGGCATGCAGTGCGGCGGCAGCGATGCGTTTTCCGGTATCACCGCCAACCCGGCCCTGGGCTACGCCTCGGACTTGTTGCTGCGGGCCGGCGCGACGGTGATGTTTTCCGAAGTCACCGAAGTGCGTGATGCCATCTACCTGTTGACCTCTCGCGCACAGACGAAGGAAGTGGCCGAAGAGTTGGTTAGAGAAATGGACTGGTACGACCGTTACCTGGCCAAAGGCGAGGCAGATCGCAGTGCCAACACCACGCCGGGCAACAAGAAAGGCGGGTTGTCGAACATTGTCGAGAAGTCGTTGGGCTCCATCGTCAAGTCCGGCAGCAGCGCAATCAACGGCGTGCTCGGCCCTGGCGAGCGCTTCAAGGGCAAGGGCCTGATCTTCTGCGCCACTCCAGCCAGCGACTTCGTGTGCGGCACGTTGCAACTGGCCGCGGGGATGAACCTGCATGTGTTCACCACCGGTCGTGGTACGCCTTATGGGCTGGCGATGGCGCCGGTGGTTAAGGTCTCGACGCGTACGGAGCTGGCGCAACGCTGGCCGGACCTCATCGACATCGACGCCGGGCGTATCGCCACTGGTCGCGCAAGCATCGAGGAGCTGGGCTGGGAGTTGTTTCACTTTTACCTGGACGTGGCCAGCGGCAAGAAGAAAACGTGGGCCGAGCATCATAAGCTGCACAACGACATCACGTTGTTTAACCCGGCGCCGATTACCTGAGACCGAGGCGACTGCATCGGGGGCAAGCCCCCTCCCACATTTGAAGGTATTCACAATTCAAACTGTGGGAGGGGGCTTGCCCCCGATAGCGGTCTAACAGGCACCCCTGAGCTGTATGGCTTATCATTAGCCACCTAACGACGCTCACCAAGGTTCTCCCCGGCATGCTGGCTATCTTCCTCACCACCCTCACGATCACCGCGCCGGTGTTTGCCATGCTGTTTCTGGGAGTGCTGCTCAAGCGCATCAACTGGATCAACGACAACTTTATCCACACTGCATCGTCCCTGGTGTTCAACGTCACCATGCCGGCGCTGTTGTTCCTTGGCATCCTGCATGCCGACCTGCACTCGGCGCTCAAGCCGGGCCTGCTGATCTACTTTTGCGTCGCCACGCTGGTGAGCTTTGCCCTGGCTTGGGGGTGGGCGATCTTTCGTTGCCCCAAGGAAGATCGCGGCATCTACGCCCAAGGCGCGTTTCGCGGTAATAACGGCGTGATCGGCCTGGCACTGGCGGCGAGCATGTATGGCGACTATGGCATCTCCCTCGGCGCAATCCTCGCGGCGTTGGTGATCCTGTTTTACAACACGCTGTCGACCATCGTGCTGGCGGTGTACAGCCCAGTGATCAAGTCCGACCCGTGGAGCATCTTCAAAAGCGTGGTCGCCAACCCGCTGATCATCAGCGTGATCACGGCCGCGCCGTTCGCTTACTTTCAGATCGGTTTACCGGGTTGGCTGGAAAAGTCCGCGCAGTACCTGGCGGACACCACCTTGCCACTGGCCTTGATCTGCATCGGCGGCACCTTGTCCCTGGCGGCGCTGCGCAAGAGTGGCAGCATGGCGTTGAGCGCGAGCCTGATGAAAATGATCTGGCTGCCGCTGCTCGCCACGCTCGGCGCCTGGCTGCTGGGCTTTCGTGGGGCGGAACTGGGAATTCTGTTCTTGTACTTCGGTGCGCCGACCGCAGCTGCCAGCTTTGTGATGGCCCGGGCGGCCGAGGGCAATCATGAACTGGCGGCGGCGATTATCGTGATCACCACGCTAATGGCGGCGGTGACCACGAATATCGGTATTTTCGTGTTGCAGGCCGGGGGCTGGATCTAGGCGTCTTTCTGGTAGCTGTCGATCACTTCCTGCGCCGCTCGAAACGCATCGATGGCGGCCGGCACCCCGGCGTACACCGCGCAGTGCAGCAGGGCCTCGCGGATCTCTTCTACGCTACAGCCATTGTTCAATGCACCACGGACGTGGCCTTTGAGTTCTTGCGGGCACTTGAGCGCGGTCAGGGCGGCGAGGGTGATTAGGCTGCGGGTCTTGAGGGGCAAACCGTCGCGGTTCCACACGGCGCCCCAGGCGTGCTCGTTAACGAAGTCTTGCAGCGGCTGGGTGAAGTCCGTGGCGTTGCCCAGTGCGCGGTCGACAAACGCGTCGCCCATCACCTGGCGACGCATCTCAACTCCAGGTGTTTTCTGCTCGGTCATGACGATTCCCTCTTGTGTTGGCGGCGCCAGGCTCGCAGCGTGCTGAACAACAGAAACGCCACCAGCACTGGCAGGATGTAATACACCATCAAGTGTTCAAGTTTGTTGGCCAGGGGCATGCCGGTGGTGAACGACATCACATGCAGCCCATACGCCAGGTACAAGCCCAGCAGCACCAAACCTTCGGCACGGGTCACGCGGTAGCCGGTATAGAACACCGGCAGGCACAGCATCACTACGCCGAGCATCACCGGCAAATCGAAAACCAGCGCGTTGGGCGAGACCGACAGCGGCGACGGCGCCAGCACGGCTGTCAGGCCTAGCACACCCAGCAGATTGAACAGATTGCTGCCGATCACGTTGCCCACGGCGATTTCCCGCTGCCCACGCAGGGCGGCGATCAGGGAAGTGGCCATGCACGGCAGCGAAGTGCCGACGCCGATCAGCGTCAGGCCGATGATGCGTTCCGACAGGCCCAGGTCGCTCGCCACATCCACCGCCGCACCGAGCAACAAGTGCCCGGCCAGCACCAGCACCAGCAAACCGCCCAACATCAGCAGCACGCTGCTCAGCCACGGTGCCTGGGCCACGGTGTCGAGGGTGCGCGGCCGCCGTGAGTGGCGGGTCTGGTAGTGCAGCACACCGAGGTAGGCGATCAGCGCCACCAGCAGCAGCGCGCCATCGACCGGCGTGAGTTCCTCGTTGGCGGCCAGGGTAAATACCAGCAGCCCGGCGAGGATCATCACCGGAATATCCAGGCGTACCAGTTGTCGCGAAACGCGCAGCGGGATGATCAGCGCAGAAAGGCCCAGGGTCACCAGGATGTTGAAGATGCTGCTGCCGATCACACTGCCCACGGCAATGTCGGTATTGCCGGCCAAGGTGGCTTGCAGGCTGACCGTCATCTGCGGTGCGCTGCTGCCGAAGGCGACGATCGTCAGGCCGATGATCAATGGCCGCACCTTGAGGCTGGCGGCCAGGCGCACCGCGGCGCGTACCAGAATTTCGGCGCCGACGATCAGCAGCAACAGGCCACTGATCAATTCCAGCAGGCTCCAGGGGGAGAGGGCGGTTAATCCGAAAATGGCCAGGGCTCCTTTGCGTTGTGGTTCAGTTGCTCAGGGCCTGCACGCGAACCCGTGCGGTGCCGCTGCTCAGCATGCCCAGTTGCTCGGCTGCCTTGCGTGAGAGGTCGATCAGTCGCCCACGGGTATGCGGGCCGCGATCATTGATGCGCACCACCACGGAGCGGTCGTTGTTCAGGTTGGTCACCTTGACCTGGGTGCCGAAAGGCAGTTGCCGATGGGCGGCGGTCAGGGCGTTCTGGTTGAAGGGTTCACCGCTGGCGGTCTTCTTGCCGTGGTGTCTGGCGCCGTAATAGGAAGCGGTGCCAGTTTCGTCGTAGCCGTTGGGGTCGATGATGCCGCTGGCGCAACCGCCTAAAAGAGAGAACAGGGCCAGGAGGCCGAGTAGACGCTTCATTTCCACGTTACCCCATTACAAATGTGGGAGGGGGCTTGCCCCCCGATAGCTGAGTGTCAGCCGCCACTGGGTTGACTGAATCACCGCTATCGGGGGCAAGCCCCCTCCCACAGGGAGTCCGAGTTAAGCGTGAAGTCTCACTCGAACCATTCATCGTTGTCAGCCTTCGAGCTTGCTTTTGAGCAGTTCGTTCACCTGTTGCGGGTTGGCCTTGCCCTTGGAGGCTTTCATGGCCTGGCCGACAAAGAAGCCGAACATCTTGCCGCGCTTGGCTTCGTCCGCCGCACGGTACTGCTCGACCTGCTCGGCATTGGCCGCCAGCATTTCATCGAGAACGGCCGAGATGGCGCCGCTGTCGGTGACTTGCTTGAGGCCGCGCTTTTCGATGATCTCATCGGCACTGCCTTCGCCGCTGGCCATGGCTTCGAACACGGTCTTGGCGATTTTGCCGGAGATGGTGTTGTCCTTGATGCGCAGCAGCATGCCGCCCAGTTGCTCGGCGGTGACCGGGGCTTCGTCGATTTCCAGGCCCTGCTTGTTCAGCAGGCTGCCCAGCTCGACCATCACCCAGTTGGCCGCCAGTTTGGCGTCGCCGGCAATGCTCACGACTTTTTCGAAGTAGTTCGCTTGCTCGCGGCTGGAGGCCAGCACGCTGGCGTCATAGACCGACAGGCCGAACTGCGCCTGGAAGCGCTCGCGTTTTTGCTGCGGCAATTCCGGCAGGGTGGCGCGGATGTCATTGAGGAACGAGTCCTCCAGCACCACCGGCAACAGGTCCGGGTCGGGGAAGTAACGGTAGTCGTTGGCTTCCTCTTTGCTGCGCATGGCACGGGTTTCGTCTTTGTTCGGGTCGTACAGGCGCGTCTGCTGGATGACCTTGCCGCCGTCTTCGATCAGTTCGATCTGACGACGCACTTCGCTGTTGATCGCTTTCTCGATGAAGCGGAACGAGTTGACGTTCTTGATCTCGCAGCGGGTGCCGAACTCGACCTGGCCCTTTGGCCGAATCGACACGTTGCAGTCGCAACGCAGCGAGCCTTCTGCCATGTTGCCGTCGCAGATGCCCAGGTAGCGCACCAGGGCGTGGATGGTCTTGACGTAGGCCACGGCTTCCTTGGCGCTGCGCATGTCCGGCTCGGAGACGATTTCCAGCAGCGGCGTACCGGCGCGGTTCAGGTCGATACCAGTGGCGCCGGGGAATTCCTCGTGCAGGCTTTTGCCGGCGTCTTCCTCAAGGTGCGCGCGGGTCACGCCGACACGTTTGATGGTGCCGTCTTCCAGCGGGATATCCAGGTGGCCCTTGCCGACGATCGGCAACTCCATCTGGCTGATCTGGTAGCCCTTGGGCAGGTCCGGGTAGAAGTAGTTCTTGCGCGCAAATACGTTGTGCTGGCCGATTTCGGCGTCAATCGCCAGGCCGAACATCACTGCCATGCGCACCGCTTCTTCGTTCAGCACCGGCAGCACGCCGGGCATGCCCAGGTCCACCAGGCTGGCCTGGGTGTTGGGCTCGGCGCCGAAAGTGGTGGCGCTACCGGAGAAAATCTTCGATTGGGTGGCGAGCTGGGTATGAATCTCCAGCCCGATCACGACTTCCCATTGCATAGTGTTCTCCTCAGAAGCCGGTAGGGGTGCGAGTGTGCCAGTCAGTCTGTAACTGGTACTGGTGCGCCACATTGAGCAGGCGGCCTTCCTGGAAATACGGGGCGAGCAATTGCACGCCTACCGGCAGACCGTCGACGAAACCGGCCGGCATGGACAAGCCTGGCAAGCCCGCGAGGTTGGCGGTGATGGTGTAGAGGTCTTCCAGGTACTCGGCGATCGGGTCGCCGGTCTTGGCGCCGATCTTCCAGGCCGGGTTCGGCGTGGTCGGGCCAAGGATCACGTCGACTTCTTCGAAGGCGGCCATGAAGTCGTTCTTGATCAAACGACGGATTTTCTGCGCCTTGAGGTAGTACGCGTCGTAGTAGCCGGCCGACAGGGCATAGGCGCCGACCATGATGCGGCGCTGCACTTCGGCACCGAAGCCTTCGCCACGGGAGCGTTTGTACAGGTCGGTCAGATCCTTTGGGTTCTCGCAGCGATAGCCGAAGCGCACGCCGTCGAAACGCGACAGGTTGGAGGAGGCTTCCGCCGGCGCGATCACATAATAGGCAGGAATCGCGTGCTGGTTGTTCGGCAGGCTGATTTCCTTGATCACGGCGCCGAGTTTTTCCAGCTCCTTGATGCTCTTGTTCACCAGCTCGGCGATGCGCGGGTCGAGGCCGGCGCTGAAGTATTCCTTCGGCACGCCGATGCGCAGGCCCTTGATCGAAGTGTTGAGGCTGGCGCTGTAGTCCGGCACCGGTTCATTGATGCTGGTGGAGTCCTGCGGGTCGAAGCCGGCCATGCCTTGCAGCAACAGCGCACAGTCTTCGGCGGTGCGTGCCAGCGGGCCGCCCTGATCGAGGCTGGAGGCGTAGGCGATCATGCCCCAGCGGGAAACGCGACCGTAGGTGGGCTTCAAACCGGTGAGGTTGGTGAACGCCGCCGGCTGGCGAATCGAACCACCGGTGTCGGTGGCGGTGGCTGCCGGCAGAAAACGTGCGGCAACGGCGGCTGCCGAACCGCCGGAGGAGCCGCCCGGCACATGTTCCAGGTTCCACGGGTTTTTTACCGCGCCGAAGTAACTGGACTCGTTGGCCGACCCCATGGCGAATTCGTCCATGTTGGTCTTGCCCAGGGTCACGGCTCCGGCTGTCGCCAGCTTGGACACCACGGTGGCGTCATAAGGCGCCTTGAAGTTGTCGAGCATCTTCGAGCCGCAGCTGGTGCGAATGCCCTGGGTGCAGAACAGGTCTTTGTGGGCGATCGGGGCGCCCAGCAGCACGCCGGTCTCACCGCTGGCGCGACGGGTGTCGGCGGCCTTGGCCTGGCTCAGGGCCAGTTCTTCGGTGAGGCTGATGAAGCTGTTGACCTTGGGGTCCAGCTCGGCGATACGCGCCAGCAGGGTCTTGGTCAGCTCTTCGGAGGAAAACTTTTTATCGGCGAGACCGCGGGCGATCTCGGCCAGAGTCATGTGATGCATGAAAGGCTCTTTCCCTTTAGTCGATGACTTTCGGAACCAGGTACAGGCCGTTTTCGACCGCTGGCGCGATGGACTGGTAGGCCTCGCGATTATTGCGCTCGGTCACCACGTCTGCGCGCAGGCGCTGGCTGGCTTCCAGCGGGTGAGCCAGGGGCTCGATGCCGTCGGTGTTTACGGCCTGCATTTGGTCAACCAGCCCGAGAATGCTGTTCAGGGCTGCGGTGGTCTGTGGAAGATCGGCTTCATTCAGGCCAAGCGAGGCCAGATGAGCGATTTTTTCCACGTCGGAGCGTTCAAGCGCCATGGGAATCTCCTGTGGAAAACAGAACGGAGGCTGTCCGTGTGTTAGATTGTCGGAACACTACCGCATTTCTACGGTCTTACGGCCGCGATTGTGGGGGTTGGTGCATAGAAAGTCGGCCAATTTAGCACATTGGCGCCTTGCCCAAAATCCCTGTCGTTGTTAGAGTTTGCCGCACTTTTTTACCCACGCGTTGCCTAGGGTCCCTTTCCCATGTTCAAGAAACTGCGTGGCATGTTTTCCAGCGATCTTTCCATTGACCTGGGCACTGCCAACACCCTTATTTACGTGCGCGAGCGCGGTATCGTTCTGAATGAGCCATCGGTTGTGGCCATTCGGACCCATGGTAATCAGAAAAGTGTCGTTGCCGTCGGCACCGAGGCCAAGCGCATGCTCGGCCGGACACCCGGCAATATTGCCGCCATTCGTCCGATGAAGGACGGCGTGATCGCCGACTTCAGTGTCTGCGAAAAGATGCTGCAGTACTTCATCAACAAAGTTCACGAAAACAGTTTTTTGCAGCCCAGCCCTCGTGTGCTGATCTGTGTGCCTTGCAAGTCCACCCAGGTGGAGCGTCGTGCCATCCGTGAATCGGCCCTCGGCGCCGGTGCCCGCGAAGTGTTCCTGATCGAAGAGCCTATGGCTGCCGCCATCGGTGCCGGCCTGCCGGTTGAGGAAGCGCGCGGTTCGATGGTGGTGGATATCGGTGGTGGTACTACCGAAATCGCCCTGATTTCGCTGAACGGTGTGGTGTACGCCGAATCCGTCCGCGTGGGCGGCGACCGTTTCGACGAAGCGATCATCACCTATGTGCGTCGTAACTACGGCAGCCTGATCGGCGAATCCACCGCCGAGCGCATCAAGCAGGAAATCGGTACGGCCTACCCGGGCGGCGAAGTGCGTGAAGTCGACGTTCGCGGTCGCAACCTGGCCGAAGGTGTTCCTCGTGCCTTCACCCTGAACTCCAATGAAGTGCTGGAAGCTCTGCAAGAGTCCCTGGCAACCATCGTTCAGGCGGTGAAAAGCGCCCTGGAGCAATCGCCGCCGGAATTGGCGTCTGATATCGCCGAGCGCGGCCTGGTCCTGACGGGTGGTGGCGCTTTGCTGCGCGACCTCGACAAGTTGCTGGCCCAGGAAACCGGACTGCCGGTGATCGTTGCCGAAGACCCGCTGACCTGCGTTGCCCGGGGCGGTGGTCGTGCACTGGAAATGATGGATAAACACACCATGGACCTGCTCTCCAGCGAATAAGACATTGCTGGTTTGCCCATGCGTCGCCCGCAGGCAGCACTTTGCAGTGCTGCCTGTTGGCGTTTATCTTCTTCAATCTGCATCCAGGCCGGTTTGATGCCGTATGAATAAAGAGAATATTTGCCTGGGAGGAGCGGCCTATTAAACCGCTTTTCGCCAAAGGCCCCTCATTGGGCGTGCGCTTATTGGTGCTGGTCGTGCTTTCGGTCGCGCTGATGGTGGTGGATGCGCGCTTCGCACTGCTTAAGCCGGTGCGCAGTCAGATGTCGCTGGTGTTGATGCAGACTTACTGGATCACCGACCTGCCGCAGCGTCTCTACCAAGGCGTGGCCAGCCAATTCGGCAGTCGCACCGAGCTGGTCGCCGAGAACGAAAAACTCAAGACTGAAAACCTGCTATTGCAGGGGCGCATGCAAAAGCTCGCGGCCCTGACCGAGCAGAACGTTCGGCTGCGCGAGTTGCTCAATTCTTCTGCGCTGGTCAACGAAAAGGTCGAAGTGGCCGAGTTGATCGGCATGGACCCCAACCCCTTTACCCATCGCATCATCATCAACAAGGGTGAGCGCGACGGCGTGGTCCTGGGCCAGCCGGTGCTGGACGCGCGTGGCCTGATGGGCCAGGTGGTGGAGCTGATGCCCTACACCTCGCGGGTACTGTTGCTGACGGACACCACCCACAGCATCCCTGTGCAGGTCAACCGTAACGGGCTGCGCGCGATTGCCAGCGGCACCGGCAACCCCGAGCGTCTGGAGCTGCGTCATGTGGCCGATACCGCCGACATCAAGGAAGGCGACCTGCTGGTCAGTTCCGGCCTGGGTCAGCGCTTTCCGGCGGGTTACCCGGTGGCGACGGTCAAGGAAGTGATCCACGATTCCGGCCAGCCCTTCGCCATCGTGCGCGCCGTGCCTACCGCTGCCTTGAATCGCAGTCGCTATCTGTTGCTGGTATTCAGCGATAACCGCACCCCGGAAGAGCGCGCCAATGAAGCTGCGCAGGCTCAGGAAGCGGAAGACAAAAAGAACGGCACTGCGCCGATTATTCCCGCGACCGTGCCCAAGCCCGCTCCGGCAAGCCCAGTGACTCCAGCAGCAGCCCCGGCAGCGACTGCCCCTGTGGCCACGCCGGCCAAGCCTGCGGCCCATAGCGCGCATCCAGTCAAACCCGCCGCTACTAAGCCGCCAGCAACCACGGCGCCTGCCGCCAGGCCTCCTGCGGTTGCGGCGCCGGCCACCACGCGGCAGAGAGAGGAATAATGGCCAGTACCCATTCGCGAAATGGCTGGATCGTCTGGCTAAGCTTTGCCATCGGCTTGCTACTCAGCGTGTCACCGCTGCCTCAGTTCATGGAGATCCTGCGTCCGCTCTGGCTGGCGTTGTTGCTGGCGTTCTGGTCCCTGAACCTGCCGCATAAAGTCGGCATGGTCACCGCCATGTTCCTGGGCTTGGCGGAGGACGTACTCTATGGCACCTTGCTGGGCCAGAACGCGTTGATCCTGACCCTTATTACGTTCCTGGTGTTGTCGTTGCAGCAGCGTCTGCGCATGTTTCCGATGTGGCAGCAATGCCTGGTGATTCTGGTGATTTTCGGCCTGGCGCAGTTGGTGCAGCTGTGGCTCAGTGCCCTGACCGGTAACCGTCAGCCAACCCTGGCGCTGGTATTGCCCGCGCTGGTCAGTGCCTTACTGTGGCCGTGGATCAGCTTCGGTCTGCGTGGGTTATGTCGTCGCTACAAGATCAATTGAACGGATTGCGAGGCTCTGCCTGGTTATCGAACCCTACAGGGAGAGTCTGCAATGAATACCCTTTATCTAGCCTCCGGTTCTCCCCGGCGGCGTGAACTGCTGACTCAGATCGGTGTGCCTTTCACCGTCGTCAGTGCCGCTATCGATGAAACTCCTCTTGCCAATGAATCCGCTGTTGCCTACGTCGAACGTCTCGCGCGCGGCAAGGCCATGGCCGGTTTCGCCGCGCTTGGGCAAGCCTCGGCGGCCTGTGTGTTGGGCGCCGATACCGCTGTGATCGTGGATGGCCTGATCCTCGGCAAACCCGTGGATCAGGCCGACGCTTTGGCCATGTTGATGGCCTTGGCAGGGCGTGAACATGAGGTTCTGACCGCGATTGCTCTGACTGACGGCCAGCGTTGTGAAACGCAATGTGTCAGCAGCCTGGTACGTTTTCGCGCAATTAGCGTGGAGGAGGCGACCGCCTATTGGCGCAGTGGCGAGCCGCAGGACAAGGCGGGCGGCTATGCTATTCAAGGGCTTGGCTCGATTTTCGTTACCGGGCTCAACGGCAGTTATTCCGCCGTGGTTGGCCTGCCGGTGTGCGAAACCGCACAACTGCTCGCCCAATTCGGCATACCCTGTTGGCAAAACCTTACCGTGCGCTGAACGCCTGACTCCAGCGCCCAGCCTTAAGCGATCGGTCACTATTGTGAAAACGCCTGAACGAGACCCAGCCATGAGTGAAGAGATTCTGATCAATATCACGCCGATGGAATCGCGCGTGGCGGTGGTAGAGAACGGTGTTCTGCAAGAAGTGCACATCGAGCGTACTCAGAAACGCGGGATCGTAGGCAATATCTACAAAGGCAAAGTCGTGCGGGTATTGCCGGGGATGCAGGCGGCATTTGTCGACATCGGCCTGGACCGTGCCGCGTTCATCCATGCCTCGGAGATCTCGCTGCGCGAGGGCCCGGCGGTCGAAAGCATCAGTGCCCTGGTGCACGAAGGGCAGAGCCTGGTGGTGCAAGTCACCAAGGACCCCATCGGCTCCAAAGGCGCACGCCTGACCACGCAACTGTCGATTCCGTCGCGCTACCTGGTATATATGCCGCGTACCGCGCATGTCGGCATATCCCTGAAGATCGAAGACGAAGCCGAGCGCGAGCGCCTGAAAAAAGTGGTCAGCGACTGCGTGGCCGCCGAGGGCATCAAGGAAGCAGGTGGTTTTATCCTGCGCACCGCCGCCGAAGGGGCCGGCGCTGACGAGATCCTCATGGACATCCGTTATCTGCGGCGGTTGTGGGACCAGATCGGCGCACAGATCAAGACTATCGGCGCGCCCAGCGTGATCTATGAAGACTTGGGCCTGGCCCTGCGTACTCTGCGCGATTTGGTCAGCCCAAAAATTGAGAAGATTCGCATCGACTCGCGGGAAACCTTCCAGCGCACCACGCAATTCGTTGCAGAGCTGATGCCGGAAATCGCTGACCGTCTGGAACACTACCCCGGTGAACGGCCGATTTTCGACCTGTATGGCGTCGAGGACGAAATCCAGAAAGCCTTGGAGCGCAAGGTGCCGCTCAAGTCCGGCGGCTATCTGGTGGTGGACCCGGCGGAGGCCATGACTACCATCGACGTCAACACCGGTGCGTTCGTCGGCCATCGCAACCTTGAAGAAACCATTTTCAAGACCAACCTCGAAGCGGCCACGGCTATCGCCCGCCAACTGCGCCTGCGCAACCTGGGCGGCATCATCATCATCGACTTCATCGACATGGAAGATGAAGAGCATCAACGCCAGGTGTTGCGCACCCTCGAAAAACAGCTGGAACGCGATCACGCCAAGACCAATATCATCGGCATCACCGAGCTGGGTTTGGTGCAGATGACCCGCAAGCGCACCCGTGAGAGCCTGGAACAAGTGCTGTGCGAACCGTGCAGCAGTTGCCAAGGACGTGGAAAGCTGAAAACCCCGGAAACGGTTTGCTATGAGATTTTCCGGGAAATCTTACGAGAGGCGCGGGCTTACCAGGCCGAAGGTTATAGAGTGCTTGCCAATCAAAAAGTGGTCGACCGTTTGCTGGATGAAGAGTCCGGTAACGTCGCCGAACTTGAGGGGTTTATCGGTCGCACGATTCGCTTTCAGGTCGAAACCATGTATTCCCAGGAACAATACGACGTGGTGCTGCTCTGATTCCGCAATCGCTTCTTTTTAATGAGACCGGCGGCACTGACCTGCCGCCCGACTACTGCCTTGAGGGTCGCCTGACATGGAGCGTCTGACACGCTTTTTTGCCGCCTTGACCCGTTGGGGCCTGGGCTTGTGCGCCTTGCTGCTGGTGTTGGCGGCGGTGTACGTAAGCCTTGGACGTGAATTGACCCCGCTGGTGGCCGAGTATCGTGCCGAGGTCCAGGCCAAGGCGGAGGCCGCGCTAGGCATGCCCATGCACATCGGCAGCCTTGAAGGCCGCTGGAGCGGCTTCGCGCCCGTGCTGCTCGCCCATGACGTGATGGTGGGCGAGGGCAGCAGTGCCTTGCGCCTGGATCAGGTTGAAGTGGTGCCGGATATCTGGGCCAGCCTGACCGCCCGTGAAGTGCGCATCGCCCACCTGCAGCTCAGCGGGCTGCAACTGAGTGCCAAGGAAGACAAGGACGGCCGCTGGGCCTTGCAGGGCTTGCCGTTACAGGACGATCAGCCCCTCGACCCGCAGCAACTGCTTACCCGCATGCAGATGGTCAAGCGTGTGTCGCTGCTCGACAGCCAGGTAACCTTGCAGCCGTTCGATCAGCCGCCGCTGACCCTGACTTACGTGGGACTGAGCCTACACACCGGCATGACCCGCCAGCGTCTCGACGCGCGCCTGACCCTGCCCGACGGCCAGCCGCTGGCCATGAGCCTGCGCAGCCGCATCCGCGCCAGCCAATGGAGGGATGCCGAGATCCAGGCTTACCTGAGCCTGCCTCAGAGCGACTGGGCCAAGTGGATTCCGGCTCGACTGACGCAGCAGTGGAAACTCACGCAATTGAAGGCCGGTGGCGAGTTCTGGCTGAACTGGGGCAACGGCACCGTGCAAAGCGCCGTGGCGCGCCTCAATTCGCCTCAGGTCAAAGGCAGCTACGCCGAGCGCAAGCCCGTACATATCGAAAACCTTGCCCTTACCGCGTATCTGCAACGTAGCGAGACAGGCCTCAAAGTACTGTTCGATTCGCTGGCGATGAGCCTGGGGGAAACCCGCTGGGAATCGCGCCTGCAATTGCAGCAGACCTTGGCCACCGATAAGGACCAGGAAGTCTGGAAACTACAGGCCGATCGGCTGGACCTGACCCCCATTACCCCGTTGCTCAACGCGCTGGCGCCGCTGCCGGAGGGTTTCGCCAAAACCGTCGAGCATCTCAAGGCGACGGGCTTGCTGCGTAATGTGCTGGTGGACTTCCGCCCCCAGGACAGCACCGATGAAAAAGTCAGTTTCGCCGCCAACCTCGAACGCGTGGGTTTCGATGCCTATTTCGGCGCGCCGGCCGCGCGCAATGTATCCGGCAGCATCAGCGGGAACCTGGGCCATGGCGAGCTACGCATGGACAGCAAGGATTTTTCCCTGCACCTGGACCCGATTTTCGCCAAGCCCTGGCAATACATTCAGGCCAATGCGCGCCTCACGTGGACCTTGGACAAGCAAGGCTTCACCCTGATTGCGCCTTACATCAAGGTGCTGGGGGAGGAAGGCAAGATCGCCGCCGACTTCCTGATCCGCCTGCATTTCGACCACAGCCAGGAAGACTACATGGACCTGCGCGTCGGCCTGGTGGACGGTGATGGACGCTTTACCCCCAAATACCTGCCGGCGGTGTTGAGCCCGGCCCTAGATGAATGGCTGCGCACGGCGATTCTCAAGGGGGCGGTGGACGAAGGCTTCTTCCAGTACCAAGGCTCGCTGAACCACGATGCGGTGCGAGCGGCGCGCAATATCAGCCTGTTTTTCAAAGTGCATGACGCCGAGCTGGCCTTCCAGCCGGGCTGGCCTCATGTGAGCAAGGTCGATGGTGAGGTGTTCGTCGAGGAGAGCGGCGTGCGCATTCTGGCCAGCAAGGGCCAGTTGCTCGACACTCAGGTCAAGGACATCTACGTCAACATTCCCCACGCTCCGGCGGGCAAAGACAGCCATCTGCTGCTCACCGGCAATTTCGCCGGCGGCCTGGGCGACGGTTTGAAAATCCTGCAAGAGGCCCCGATCGGCACGGCGTCGACATTCGCCGGCTGGAAGGGCGAGGGCGATCTGCAAGGTAAGCTCGACCTGGACATCCCCCTGGCCAAAGGCACCGAGCCCAAGATCGTGGTGGATTTCCAGACCGATAAGGCCCGCCTGCAGTTGGCCGAGCCAACCCTGGACCTGACGCAGCTGAAGGGCGATTTCCGTTTCGACAGCGCCAAGGGGCTCAGTGGCCAGAACATCTCCGCCCAGGCGTTTGAGCGGCCGGTCACGGCGCAGATCTTCGCCGATGGCAAACCGGGCAATATCAGCACCCGCGTGGTTGCTAAGGGCCAGGTCACGGTCAAGCGGCTGACCGACTGGTTGAAAATCACTCAGCCGTTGCCCGTGTCCGGCGATATCCCCTACCAGTTGCAACTCAATCTGGACGGAGCCGACAGCCAACTGATGGTCAGTTCCAACCTCAAAGGGGTGGCGGTGGATTTGCCGGCACCGTTCGGCATGCCGGCCAGTCAGGGGCGTGACAGCACATTCCGCATGACCTTGCAGGGCGCCGAGCGGCGTTACTGGTTCGACTACGGCGAGCTGGCGAATTTCACCTTCGCTGCGCCGCCGGACAAATTCAATGAGGGCCGCGGTGAGCTGTTCCTCGGTGACGGTGACGCGGTGCTGCCGGGTGGCAAGGGGTTACGGGTTCGTGGCGTGCTCTCGGAGCTGGATATCGACCCTTGGAAAAAACTGGTTAATCAGTACGCCGGCAACGATCCTGGCGGCAGCGCCAAGCAACTGCTGAGCAGTGCCGATTTCAAAATCGGCAAGCTTACCGGCCTGGGCACCCAGTTCGATCAGGTCAGTTTGCAATTGGACCGCAAGCCCGCAGCCTGGGCCATGCAGCTCGACAGCCAGCAGGCCAAGGGCCGCGTGAGCCTGCCGGACGCCAAGGGCGCGCCGATTGTGGTCGACCTGCAGTACGTAAAACTGCCGGCCGTGGATCCGACCGTCCAGGCGGATGAAAATGCGCCGGACCCGTTGGCGAGCGTCGATCCCAAGGATATTCCGGCGCTGGATATCAGCATCGATCAGTTGTTCCAGGGGCCTGACCTGATAGGGGCCTGGTCGCTGAAGATCCGGCCTACCGCCAAAGGCTTGGCCTTCAACAATCTGGATCTGGGCCTCAAGGGCATGCAGCTCAAAGGGGCAGGTGGTTGGGAAGGGGCGCCGGGCGATAGCAGCAGTTGGTACAAAGGTCGCCTGGACGGCAAAAACATTGCCGACGTGCTCAAGGGCTGGGGCTTTGCACCAACCGTGACCAGCGAGGACTTCCATCTGGATGTAGACGGTCGCTGGCCGGGCTCGCCGGCCTGGGTGGGGCCGAAACGCTTCTCCGGCAGCCTGGACGCTGCATTCCGCAAAGGCCAGTTCGTCGAAGTGGAAGGCGGAGCTCAGGCCCTGCGGGTGTTTGGCCTGCTCAACTTCAACTCCATCGGCCGTCGACTGCGTCTGGACTTCTCCGACCTGCTCGGCAAGGGATTGAGCTATGACCGCGTCAAAGGCCTGCTGGCGGCCAGCAATGGAGTATTCGTCACCCGTGAGCCGATCACCCTGACTGGGCCGTCGAGTAACCTGGAACTCAATGGCACGCTGGACCTGGTAGCCGATCGCGTCGATGCGAAGCTGCTGGTGACGTTACCGGTCACCAATAACCTTCCGATTGCCGCATTGATTGTCGGTGCGCCAGCGGTTGGCGGTGCCCTGTTCCTGATCGACAAGCTGATCGGCGACCGTGTGTCACGTTTCGCCAGCGTGCAATACAAGGTGGAAGGGCCCTGGAAGGACCCCAAAATCACCTTTGACAAGCCATTCGAAAAACCAAACTGAGTGCCTGCGCGGTAGCATGGGGGCTCTTTTTTCCTGGTGCATGTCCATTGCGGAGTAGGCCCCATGTCCTTTGCGGTAATTCAAATGGTCAGCCAGAGCGACGTGCTGGCCAACCTGGCGCAGGCTCGGCGCCTGCTTGAGCAAGCGGCGGCGGGCGGGGCGAAACTGGCGGTGTTGCCGGAAAACTTCGCTGCCATGGGCCGTCGCGATGTGGCGGACATCGGTCGCGCCGAGGCACTGGGCGAGGGCCCGATCCTGCCATGGTTGAAACAAGCCGCCCGCGACCTCACCTTATGGATAGTGGCTGGTACGTTGCCGTTGCCGCCAGAGGGCCAACCGCAGGCCAAGTCCAACGCCTGCTCGCTATTGATCGATGACCATGGCGAAATCGTTGCCCGTTACGACAAGCTGCATCTGTTCGATGTGGACGTTGCCGATGCGCGAGGTCGCTATCGCGAGTCCGACGACTATGCTTTTGGAAGCAACGTGGTGGTGGCGGACACGCCGGTGGGGCGCTTGGGCTTGTCGGTGTGTTATGACCTGCGCTTCCCGGAGCTGTACAGCGAATTGCGTGCAGCGGGGGCCGAACTGATTACCGCGCCGTCGGCGTTTACCGCAGTGACCGGCGCTGCGCATTGGGATGTGCTGATTAGGGCACGGGCCATCGAGACCCAATGCTACCTGCTCGCGGCGGCTCAGGGCGGTGTGCATCCGGGGCCACGGGAAACCTACGGCCACGCGGCGATTGTCGACCCGTGGGGACGGGTGCTGGCACAACAGGATCAAGGCGAAGCGGTGCTGTTAGCTGCTCGCGACAGCAGTGAACAAGCGTCGATTCGGGCGCGCATGCCGGTGGTCAACCACCGGCGCTTTTTCTCGCAGGGCGCACAGCGGCCTGCTTCGGAACGATGAATTTAAGGCCAAATCTATGAGCGAGTTGTTGTCCTCAGTCAGTGAACACCTCCTGGCACCCGGTGGCGTGACCATCGAAAACTTGCAAACGGTGCTGGGTGATCTGGCCGGGTCGGGCATCGACGCGGCCGACCTGTATTTCCAGGGGCAGATTTCCGAGTCCTGGTCCCTGGAAGACGGCATCGTCAAGGAAGGCAGTTTCAACCTTGACCAAGGCGTGGGCGTGCGTGCGCAGTCCGGTGAAAAAACCGGCTTTGCCTACAGCAACGCCATTACTCTGGAAGCCCTGGGGCTGGCGGCTCGCGCGGCGCGCTCGATTTCCCGCGCCGGCCAGCATGGCACGGTGCAGGCGTTCAGCAGCCAGGACGTGGCCCAGCTATACGCACCGGATAATCCTTTGGAAGTGATCAGCCGTGCCGAGAAGGTCGAGCTGCTCAAGCGTGTCGACGCCGCCACTCGCGCCCTCGACCCGCGTATCCAGCAGGTCAGCGTCAGCATGGCCGGTGTGTGGGAGCGCATCTTGGTGGCATCCACCGATGGCAGCCTGGCGGCGGATGTGCGGCCGCTGGTGCGCTTCAACGTCAGCGTGATCGTCGAGCAGAACGGCCGTCGCGAGCGCGGCGGCCATGGCGGTGGCGGGCGAACCGATTACCGTTATTTCCTCAGTGAGGATCGTGCCATGGGCTATGCCCGTGAAGCACTGCGTCAGGCATTGGTGAATCTGGAAGCCATTCCGGCGCCAGCGGGCACGTTGCCCGTAGTGCTGGGGTCGGGTTGGTCCGGGGTGTTGCTTCACGAAGCAGTGGGCCACGGCCTGGAAGGTGACTTCAACCGCAAGGGCAGCTCGGCCTACAGCGGGCGCATGGGCGAGCGCGTGGCGTCCTCACTGTGCACCATCGTCGACGACGGTACCCTCGCCGGTCGCCGTGGTTCGCTGAGCGTGGACGACGAAGGCACCCCTACCGAGTGCACCACCTTGATCGAAAACGGCGTGCTCAAGGGCTATATGCAGGACAAGCTCAACGCGCGTCTGATGGGTGTGGCACGCACCGGTAACGGTCGGCGCGAATCCTATGCGCACCTGCCGATGCCGCGCATGACCAACACCTACATGCTCGCTGGCGAAAGCGACCCGGCGGAAATCATCGCCTCGGTCAAACGCGGCATCTACTGTGCCAACCTCGGCGGCGGCCAGGTGGATATCACCAGCGGTAAGTTCGTGTTTTCCACCAGCGAGGCGTATTTGATCGAGGACGGCAAAATCACCGCGCCGGTCAAAGGCGCCACGTTGATCGGCAACGGGCCGGAAGCCATGAGCAAGGTGTCCATGGTGGGTAACGATCTGTCCCTGGACAGCGGCGTGGGTACTTGCGGTAAAGATGGGCAGTCGGTGCCGGTGGGTGTCGGCCAGCCAACGCTGAAGATTGATGCGATCACCGTGGGGGGCACGGGCTCGTAAGCACGGGAGCTACGGGTGGCGAAGGCCGCCACCCGGGGAAGAGGATCAGCGCAGGCCGCGTTGAGTCTCGTCCAGCTCACGGATGTACTTGAAGATTTTACGGCTGGTGGCCGGCGCCTTGTTATGCGCCAGCTCGTGCTGGGCCTGACGGATCAGGGAGCGCAGTTGTTGGCGGTCCGCGTCCGGGTAGTCCAGCACGAATTTCTCCAGCACCGCGTCATCGCCCGAGATCAGGCGGTCACGCCAACGCTCCAGGTTATGGAAGCGTTCGTTGTACTGGCGAGTGGAGGCATCGGTTTGATCGAGCAAGGTGAGAATGGCGTCAATGTCCTGATCGCGCATCAGCTTGCCGATAAACGAGATATGCCGTTTGCGCGCGATATTCGAGGTGTGCTTGGGCGCATCCGCAAGCGCCCGGCGCATTTCGTCGGTCAGTGGCAGTTTGGCAATCAAGTCTTTTTTGAGCGTTGTAAGGCGCTCGCCGAGGTCAACCAGAGCATGCAGCTCACGTTTGACCTGGGATTTGCTTTTCTCCCCATCGAGGGAGTCGTCGTAAGAATCAACCATGGTGGCAGTCCGCAAAGAAACGCCGCCATGATAACCAGTCGGGGGCCGCTTGTCCGGCCCGGTCGCTCGATGGCCTTAACCGAAAGCAGAATTTGAGTGGAGAAAACCATGAGTGCAGCCCAAAGCGTCGGTCCGCAAGCGTTACCGGCACTGCAGGAACAAGTCGAGCAGATTCTTGCCGAGGCCAAGCGCCAGGGGGCCAGTGCCTGTGAAGTCGCGGTGTCGCTGGAGCAGGGGCTGTCGACGTCGGTGCGTCAGCGTGAAGTGGAAACTGTTGAGTTCAATCGCGACCAGGGGTTTGGCATCACCTTGTATGTGGGGCAGCGCAAAGGTTCGGCGAGTACCTCGGCCAGTGGCGCGGAGGCGATCCGCGAGACGGTTGCCGCTGCATTGGCGATCGCCAAGCACACTTCCGAGGATGAAAGTTCGGGTCTGGCCGATAAAGCCCTGATGGCCAAGGATGTAAAGGACTTTGATCTTTTCCATGCCTGGGACATCACCCCGGAACAGGCCATCGAGCAGGCGCTGGTCTGTGAGGCCGCAGCATTTGACGCCGATTCTCGGATCAAGAACGCCGATGGCACCACGCTCAATACCCACCAAGGCTGCCGTGTATACGGCAACAGCCACGGTTTTATCGGCGGTTACGCGTCCACTCGCCATAGTTTGAGCTGCGTGATGATCGCCGAGGCCAATGGCCAGATGCAGCGGGATTACTGGTATGACGTGAACCGTCAGGGCGAACTCCTGGCTGACCCTGTCAGCATCGGCCAGAAGGCCGCGCAGCGTGCCGCGAGCCGCCTGGGCGCGCGTCCGGTGCCGACCTGCGAAGTGCCGGTCCTGTTTTCTGCGGAACTGGCCGGCGGTTTGTTCGGCAGTTTCCTCGGGGCGATTTCCGGCGGCAATCTGTATCGCAAATCCTCGTTCCTGGAAGGGGCAATCGGCCAAACGCTGTTTCCAGAATGGCTGACCATCGATGAACGCCCGCACTTGATGCGTGCCATGGGCAGCACCTCGTTCGACGGTGATGGCTTGGCGACCTATGCCAAGCCGTTCGTCGAGAAAGGCGAGTTGGTGTCCTATGTGCTGGGTACTTATTCCGGTCGCAAGCTCGGGTTGCCCAGCACCGCGAATGCGGGGGGCGTGCATAACCTGTTCGTGACCCACGGCGATGAAGATCAGGCAGCGCTGTTGCGGCGTATGGGCCGTGGCCTGCTGGTCACCGAGTTGATGGGCCATGGCCTGAACATGGTCACCGGTGACTATTCGCGCGGCGCGGCGGGGTTCTGGGTGGAGAACGGCGAGATTCAGTTTGCCGTCCAGGAAGTCACCATTGCTGGCAATATGCGTGACATGTTCAAGCAAATCATTGCGGTGGGAAATGACGTAGAGCGGCGCAGCAACATCCACACCGGTTCGGTATTGATTGAGCGGATGACGGTCGCCGGCAGCTGATCCTTCCGACTGACCGCTCACAAAAAAGGCGCGCCATCTTAGAGATGGCGCGCCTTTTTTGTGGGCGGCTGAAAAGTCGACTTAACGCCTATGCTTGTTTTGATTCTCAATATCATTTAATAATAAATATCATTACCGAGCGAGTGTGGATCATGAATTCTGTCCTGCACGAGGATCCTTACCTGGAAAGTTGGCGCTGGATGAGCCGTCAGATCCGCTGCGGTCTGGACCCCAACGAACCGCGGCTGATCGAACATTACCTCAGCGAGGGTCGATACCTGGCGTGCTGCACCGCAACGCACCCGTGGACCATCGCTGAAACCTCGTTTCGCCTGTTGATCGACACCGCCAGTGATATCGCCTTGCCCTGGCACTGGCGATCACTGTGTCTGGATCAAGCCTGGCGCCCGTTGCGCGACCTGGAAAAACTCTCTCATTGCGCCTGTCGCCTCAAGCGCTGGCAGGCCTTTGCCTGGCAGTTGGCAACGTGCCAGTTGCTGCCGTCCCTTTCTGTTTCTGACCTGGTGCAAGGATCTTCCGATGAGTAACACCCGTATCGAACGCGACAGCATGGGCGAACTGCATGTTCCCGCCGATGCCCTGTATGGCGCCCAGACCCAACGCGCGGTGAACAATTTCCCGATCAGCCATCAGCCAATGCCCGCGCAGTTCATTCGCGCGCTGATCCTGGCCAAAGCGGCGGCTGCCAAGGTGAACGTGGAGCTCAAGCAAATCAGCGAAGGGCAGGGCAAGGCCATCGTCGATGCCGCCCAGGGCTTGCTGGAAGGCGATTACATGCGCCATTTCCCGGTGGATATCTTCCAGACCGGCTCCGGCACCAGCTCCAATATGAATGCCAATGAAGTGATTGCAACCTTGGCCAGCCGTTTGCTGGGTGAGGCGGTCAACCCCAATGACCATGTGAACTGCGGCCAGAGCAGCAACGACATCATTCCCACCACTATCCATGTGAGTGCCGCACTGGTCCTGCATGAGCAAGCGCTGCCGGCTCTGCTGCATCTGGTGCAGGTGATCGAACACAAGGCTGAAGAGGTTCACCCCTTTATCAAGACCGGCCGTACGCACCTGATGGACGCCATGCCCGTGCGCATGAGCCAGGTACTCAACGGTTGGGCGCAGCAACTCAAGGCCAATATCGGCCACTTGCAGGATTTGCTGCCCAGCCTGCAAGCCTTGGCCCAAGGCGGGACTGCGGTGGGCACTGGCATCAACGCACATCCGCAATTCGCGGCGCGCTTCAGCCAGCAACTCAGCAGCCTGACCGGCGTTAAGTTCACGCCGGGCAAGGACCTATTTGCATTGATTGGCTCCCAGGACACCGCCGTCGCCGTTTCAGGCCAGTTGAAAGCCACTGCGGTGTCGCTGATGAAAATCGCCAATGACCTACGCTGGATGAACTCCGGTCCGCTGGCAGGTCTGGGTGAGATCGAGTTGGAGGGGCTGCAACCGGGCTCGTCGATCATGCCGGGCAAGGTCAATCCGGTGATTCCGGAAGCAACCGCCATGGTCGCAGCGCAGGTGATCGGCAATGACACGGTAATCACCGTCGCCGGTCAGTCCGGCAATTTTGAGCTAAACGTGATGCTGCCGGTCATCGCCCAGAACTTGCTCAGCAGCCTGGAGCTGCTAGCCAACTCCAGCCGCCTGCTGGCCGATAAAGCCATCGCCAGCTTCAAGGTCAACGAAGCCAAGCTCAACGAGGCGTTATCGCGCAATCCGATTCTGGTGACAGCGCTCAACCCGATCATCGGTTACCAGAAAGCCGCTGAAATCGCCAAGAAGGCCTATCAGCAGGGGCGTCCGGTGCTCGATGTGGCGCTTGAACACACCGATTTGCCGCGCAGCCAATTGGAAACGCTGTTAGACCCGGAAAAACTCACCGCCGGCGGCGTGTAATCACCCGCCCTGCTTTGGAGGCTCACCATGGAGCACTGGAAACGCACGATCGAACGGGCTAATCGATGCTTCATGCAGGGCGAATGGGTGGACGCGCGCGAGGCGTATCTGCAGGCCCTTGCCCTGGCCCAGGTGCTGTTCGAACGCTGGGCGGATGCCGACGAGGCCGTGGCGGCCTGCGTGGTTTCCCATCACAACCTTGCGGACCTGCACCTGCGCCTCAACCAGCCGGAAGAAAGCGCGGAGTACTTGTGCGCCATTCACCAACGCTTGCTGCAGACCATGCAGGACCCACGCCTCACCCCGCAACTGCGTGAGGCCGCAGCGCGCCAGAGCAGCAAAACCTACGTTGAACTGTTGAATTTCATCAGCGAGCACGGCGAGTACCCGCGTACCCATCGCTTGCTCGGAGGTGCCGCAGCCCAACCGACCACGCCTCACTACGGAGCACACTGATATGGCTTACACCTTGCCTGCTTTGCCTTATGCCTACGATGCCCTGGAGCCGCACATTGATGCGCAAACCATGGAAATTCACTACACCAAGCACCATCAGACATACATCAATAACCTCAACGCAGCGGTGCAAAGCACTGAGTTCGCTGAATGGCCGGTAGAAAAACTGGTCGCCAGCGTACAACAACTGCCGGAAAAACTGCGTGCGGCTGTGATCAACCAAGGAGGCGGGCACGCCAACCATTCTTTGTTCTGGGAAGTGATGTCGCCCCAGGGCGGCGGCAAACCGGAGGGCGTGCTGGGTCAGGCAATTGACCAGCAGCTGGGCGGTTTCGAGAGCTTCAAAGAGGCGTTTACCAAAGCGGCGTTGACCCGCTTCGGCAGTGGCTGGGCCTGGTTGAGCGTCACCCCGCAGAAGACACTGGTGGTGGAAAGCAGCGGCAATCAGGACAGCCCGTTGATGAATGGCAATACGCCGATCCTTGGCCTGGATGTCTGGGAGCACGCGTATTACCTGCGCTATCAGAACCGCCGCCCGGAATACATCAATGCCTTCTACAGTGTTATCAACTGGCCAGAAGTCGCCGCCCGCTATCAGGCTGCCATGGCTTGATGCGTCTCTCCATGACAAGCACTAAGGCCGACTATGGGCACTGAAACTCTGGCGATCGGCAGCGTGCGATTGTTTCGTTATGCATTTGGCTCGCTGCTGCTGTTGGCAGGTACTGCATTGCTGGTGGCCCATGGTCTGGCTTGGCTCGACTTGGAACCGCGCATCCTGCGGGCGCTGCAGGGTGGTTCGATTTGCGCCCTGGGCACTGCACTGGGCGCGGTGCCGGTATTGGTGATAAAACGCATGCCGGCTGCCTTGAACGATACGTTGCTAGGCTTCGGGGCGGGTGTGATGCTGGCTGCCACCGCGTTTTCGCTGGTGGTGCCGGGCATCGCGGCAGCTGAAAGCCTTGGGCTTTCGCCCTGGGGGGCCAGTGGCCTGGTCAGCTTCGGCATCATGCTGGGGGCGTTCGGGCTTTATTTGGTTGACCGCAAGGTCTCAGGCGCCAGCCCGGAAATGCTGGTGGGTACGCCGGAGCACCCGGTGATTGCGCCACGCATCTGGCTGTTTGTGTTTGCGATCATTGCCCACAACATTCCGGAAGGCATGGCGGTGGGCGTATCGGCGGGGGGCAGTATGCCGGATGCCGATAGCCTGGCCATGGGCATTGCTTTGCAGGATGTACCCGAAGGCTTGGTGATTGCGTTGGTGCTGGCGGGTGCGGGCATGTCGCGGGTCAAGGCCTTCATGATCGGCGCCGCGTCGGGGTTGGTCGAACCCGTATTTGCCGTGCTCTGCGCCTGGCTGGTAAGCCTGGCGGAAATGCTGCTGCCCCTTGGGCTGGCGCTGGCCGCTGGGGCGATGCTGCTGGTGGTCACTCACGAAGTGATCCCGGAGTCGCGGCGCAATGGCCACGAAAAGCTAGCCAGCCTGGGCCTATGTATCGGGTTTTGCGTGATGATGGCGATGGATACCGCGTTGGGATAAAGCGCCGGGAGGTTATTCCCCTTCGTCGAAGAAGTTGTTGATCAACTCTACCAAGGCGTCCATTGCCTCTTTTTCTTGATCGCCTTCGGTCTCCAGGTGAATCGTAGTGCCCTTGCCGGCCGCCAACATCATCATCGCCATGATGCTTTTGCCATCAACCATCGACTCCGGCGTGCGTCCTGCGCGGATTTTGCAGGGGTATTTTCCAGCAACGCCGACAAATTTTGCCGAGGCCCGGGCGTGGAGGCCCAGCTTGTTGATGATTTCAATTTCACGAGCGGGCATCGCGTGAGTGTTCCTTTCAGCTGAGGTCGCGGTGGCGAACCTGGACGTTCTTGAGGGTTTGTTGCAGCACCTGACCCAGGCGCTCCGTCAGGTAAACCGAGCGGTGATGGCCGCCGGTGCAGCCGATGGCAATGGTCACATAGGCTCGGTTGCTTGCGGCAAAACGTGGCAGCCACTTGAGCAGGTAAGTGGAGATGTCCTGGAACATCTCCTCCACATCCGGTTGCGCCGCCAGGTAATCGGCGACCGGCTGATCCAGCCCGGACTGGTCACGCAATTCCGGCTTCCAGTAAGGGTTAGGCAGGCAGCGCACATCGAACACCAGATCGGCGTCTACCGGCATGCCGCGCTTGAACCCAAAGGACTCCACGAGAAAGGCCGTGCCAGGCTCCGGCTGGTTCAGCAGCCGCAGCTTGATAGCATCGCGCAGTTGATACAGGTTGAGGCTGGTGGTATTGATCTTCAGGTCGGCCAGATCGATGATCGGCCCCAGCAGCTTGGTCTCGTCCTCAATCGCTTCGGCAAGGGAGCGATGGGGGCTGCTGAGCGGGTGGCGCCGCCGGGTTTCGGAGAAGCGCTTGAGCAGGGTCTCCTCGTCGGCATCCAGGTACAGCACATCGCAGTGAATATGCTTGGCGCGCACTTCCTCCAACAGCTCAGGGAACCGGGAAAGGTGGCTGGGCAAGTTGCGGGCATCGATCGACACGGCAACCAGCGGCTGCGCTAGCTCAGTGTGGATCAGCGCGCGTTCGGCCAGTTCCGGCAGCAACCCGGCGGGCAGGTTGTCGATGCAATAAAAGCCACTGTCCTCCAGAACATTCAGGGCAGTACTTTTACCAGAGCCGGAGCGGCCACTGACGATGATCAAACGCATGATTACTTCTCGTTTTGTTCATCCAGAACAACCTGATAGAGCGCTTCATTGCTGCTGGCGCTGCGTAGTCTGTTACGTACTTCCTTGCGATCAAGCATGCTGGCGATCTGCCGAAGCAGTTCCAGATGCGCATCGGTGGCAGCTTCCGGGACCAGCAGGACAAACAGCAGGTCGACCGGTGCGCCGTCGATGGCGTCGAAATCGATGGGGGCTTCCAGGTGTATCAGAGCGCTTATCGGATCTGCGCACCCTTTGAGGCGGCAGTGTGGAATCGCGATGCCGTTACCAAAACCGGTGGAACCCAGTTTTTCACGGGCGACGAGCGCCTCGAAGACATCTTGCATCTCCAGATCCGGCACTTCGCGAGCGATCAGGTTGGCAATTTGTTCGAGGGCTTTTTTCTTGCTGCCGCCCGGCACGTTCACGAGGGAACGGCCGGGGGTCAGGATAGTTTCAAGTCGGATCATGGGGGGGAGAGTTAGCGACCTGTACCTTGCATCAGGTGCAGATTCTTTTCCTTATGCTTTATGAGTTGGCGGTCAAGCTTTTCGTACAGCGAGTCAATCGCGGCATACATGTCGTCATGTTCGGCATTGGCGACGACTTTGGCATTCGGTATGTGCAGGGTGGCCTCGATTTTCTGCTTGAGCTTATCGACCTCCATGATGACCTGCACATTGGTAATTTTGTCGAAGTGCCCCGCAAGCTTGTTCAGCTTGCTCTCGGTGTACTCACGCAGGGGCTTGGTGACTTCCAGCTGGTGTCCACTGATGTTGACTTGCATACAGCTTCTCCTTCGTTGCCAGTGCATAAAGCGGCAGGCCGGGATGCCTGCCACTGGAACGCTATGGCCCGCCCGTCACATCAAACGCTTACGCTCGCTGGAAGGCGCGATCCCAAGGGACTCGCGATATTTGGCGACGGTTCGACGGGCGACCTGAATGCCTTGTGCCTCCAGTAAACCAGCGATCTTGCTGTCACTCAACGGCTTTTTCTGATTTTCCGCGGCAACCAGTTTTTTGATGATCGCGCGGATCGCCGTGGACGAGCATTCGCCGCCTTCGGAAGTGCTGACATGGCTGGAGAAAAAGTATTTCAGCTCATAAATACCCCGTGGGGTATGCATGAATTTCTGCGTGGTCACCCGTGAAATTGTCGACTCGTGCATGCCGACTGCCTCGGCGATGTCATGCAGCACCAGCGGTTTCATCGCTTCGTCGCCGTATTCCAGGAAGCCGCGCTGATGCTCGACGATCTGGGTGGCGACTTTCATCAGGGTTTCATTGCGGCTTTGCAGGCTCTTGATGAACCAGCGCGCTTCTTGCAGCTGATTGCGCATGAAGGTGTTATCGGCGCTGGTATCGGCGCGGCGCACGAACCCGGCATATTGCGGATTGACGCGCAGGCGCGGCACCGACTCCTGATTCAGCTCCACCAGCCAGCGTTCGTTGTCCTTGCGTACGATAACGTCCGGGACAACGTATTCGGCTTCGCTGGACTCGATCTGCGAGCCTGGGCGAGGGTTGAGGCTTTGCACCAACTCGATGACCTGGCGCAGCTCGTCTTCCTTGAGCTTCATGCGTCGCATCAGTTGGCTGTAGTCGCGGCTGCCCAGCAGATCGATGTAATCGGTGACCAAACGCTGGGCTTCGCTGAGCCAAGGGGTCTTGGCGGGCAACTGACGCAATTGCAGTAGCAGGCACTCGCTGAGGCTGCGGGCACCAATGCCGGCAGGCTCGAACTGCTGGATGCGGTGCAGGACGGCTTCGATTTCGTCCAGCTCGATATCCAGTTCCGGGTCGAAGGCCTCAAGGATCTCCTCAAGGGTTTCGTCCAGATAGCCCTGGTTGTTGATGCAGTCGATCAGGGTCACGGCGATCAGCCGATCGGTGTCCGACATCGGCGCCAGGTTCAACTGCCACAACAGGTGGCTTTGCAGGCTTTCGCCGGCGGACGTCCGGGTGGTGAAATCCCACTCGTCATCGTCGCTGCTGGGCAGGCTGCTGGCGCTGGTCTGGTAGACGTCTTCCCAGGCAGTGTCCACGGGAAGCTCGTTGGGAATACGCTCGTTCCATTCACCTTCCTCCAGGTTATCCACCGTCGGGGCGGTTTCCTGATAGGAGGGTTCCTGCACATCGGAGTTGGGTTTTTGCTCGATGTTGTCAGCCAACGGATCTGCATTATCGAAGTCGTCGCCTTCTTCCTGGCGTTCGAGCATCGGATTGGACTCCAGAGCCTCCTGGATCTCCTGTTGCAGGTCCAAGGTCGACAATTGGAGCAGGCGGATGGCCTGTTGCAGCTGCGGTGTCATCGTCAGCTGCTGGCCCATTCTCAGGACTAGCGATGGTTTCATGGCAGGGGCTTAACACCTTATTCGCCGGCGCAATGCGCCATCCACGACAGGGCGCGTGAGCGCCAAACATAAGCAAATTATATGCCTGATATCGGGGGCTTTGCCTAGAGCGCGGTAACAATAAAAATCCAGAGGCTTTCATTGCATCCGCGCACCAGGCTAACGTCCTGCCAACGCCTTGCTAAAGGCTGTTTACAGGCGGAACTCGTGGCCCAGGTATACTTCCTTGACCAGTTCGTTGGCCAGGATGGTGGCGGCATCGCCTTCGGCGATCAGTTGACCATCGTTGACGATATAGGCGGTTTCGCAGATATCGAGGGTCTCACGTACGTTATGGTCGGTAATCAATACCCCGATGCCCTTGGCCTTGAGGTGATGGATGATCTGTTTGATATCGCCAACCGAAATCGGGTCGACGCCGGCAAACGGTTCGTCCAGCAAGATGAACTTGGGCGCGGTGGCCAGTGCGCGAGCAATTTCCACACGACGACGCTCGCCACCGGACAGGCTCATGCCAAGGTTGTCGCGAATGTGGTTGATGTGGAACTCCTGCAGCAGGTTTTCCAACTCCGCGCGACGGCCATCCCGGTCAAGCTCCTTGCGAGTCTCCAGGATCGCCATGATGTTGTCGGCGACCGAGAGTTTGCGGAAGATCGACGCTTCTTGCGGAAGATAGCCGATACCGGCGCGGGCGCGACCGTGCATCGGTTGGTGGCTGACGTCTAGATCGTCAATCAGCACGCGGCCTTGGTCCGCTTGAACCAGGCCGACGATCATGTAGAAACAGGTGGTCTTGCCGGCACCGTTGGGGCCGAGCAAGCCGACGATCTGGCCGCTGTCAATCGACAGGCTGACATCGCGCACGACCTGACGGCTTTTATAGGCCTTGGCCAGATGCTGGGCTTTCAGGGTTGCCATTACTCGGCCTTCTTCTTCGGCTGGATAACCATGTCGATGCGTGGGCGCGGTGCGCTGACCTTGGTACCGTTGGCGCGGCCCGCCTGGGCGACCTGAGTCTTGGTGTTGTACACGATCTTCTCGCCTTCGGTGGAGTTACCGTCGGCGCTCAGCACCTTGGCCTGATCGATCAGCACAATGCGGTTCTGCTGCGCATGATACTGGATGGTCTTGCCATAGCCCTTCATCGGGCCTGGATCTTCTGCCTTTTGCTTCTGTTCGAAGTAGGCAAGGTTGCCCACCGACGTCACCACGTCGATGTCGCCTGCCGGGGTGCGCGTCAGAGTTACCGTGTTGCCGGTGATCTTCATCGAACCCTGGATAATGATCACGTCGCCCTTGTAAGTGGCAACGCCTTGCTTGTCATCCAGCTGAGCATCGTCAGCCTGGATGCGGATAGGCTGCTCGCTATCGTTCGGCAGAGCCCAGGCGCTCACGCTTCCCAGTGCTGCGCCAAGACCGAGCAAAATCGGGAGAGTTTTAACGAGCCTCATACTGTCCTCTTACGTTCGATAGCAGGTGTATCCTGCTTTCTTTCAAATACGCTTTCATTCCCTTGCCAGTCGATACACCGCCAGCGCCGTCGATTCTAACGTCTTGCTCGGTCTGCGCATATTGCTTCTGTGGGAATACGGTCATGCGACTGCTGGTAATAATGGTGTCGCGGTTCTGCGCATCGGTACGCGCGACGCGCACTGAGTCGATCAGTTCGACTTCGGTGCCATCTGGGTTCACCTCGCCACGCTTGCTAGTCACGTGCCACGGAAACTCCGTGCCGCGATACAGGTTCAAGTCCGGATTGGTCAGCAGGGTCACCTCGCTGGCCTTCAAATGCTCGACTTTGTCCGAGGTCATTTCGTATTGCACCTTGCCATCGGGCAGGAACTGCACGCTGTAGGCGTTGGTGGCGTAATAGTCGATAGCCCCATCGTCGACCTGCGCCACAGGTCGGTCGAGAAACCGCTCCGGGCTGATATTCCAGTAGCCCACCGCCAGGAACAGCGCGGCGATGACTCCGAATAACAGGAAGTTGCGAATCTTTTTGCTCAGCATAAAACGCTCTATAGGTAGGCGGCGTGGGCCGCTTCAAGACGGTCTTGGGCGCGCAGTATCAGCTCGCAGAATTCGCGGGCGGCACCTTCGCCGCCACGGGCAGTGGTGATGCCATGGGCGTGCTCGCGAACGAACGCCGCCGCGTTAGCCACCGCCATGCCCAGCCCGACCCGGCGGATCACCGGCAAGTCGGGCAGGTCGTCACCGAGGTAGGCGACCTGTTCATAGCTTAGGTTGAGTTGGCCCAATAGTTCGTCCAGAACTACCAGTTTATCCTCGCGGCCCTGATACAGGTGAGGAATCCCCAGGTTTTGCGCGCGACGTTCCACCACTGGCGTCTTGCGACCGCTGATAATGGCGGTCTGTACCCCTGCGGCCATCAGCATCTTGATGCCTTGGCCGTCCAGTGTGTTGAATGTTTTAAATTCGCTGCCATCTTCGAGGAAATACAAGCGGCCGTCGGTCAGCACGCCGTCAACGTCGAAGACGGCCAATTTGATGCGCTTGCCGCGTTGTAACAGGTCGTTGCTCAATTACATCACTCCCGCACGCAGCAAATCGTGCATGTTCAAGGCGCCAATCGGGCGGTCATCGCTATTGACCACTACCAGCGCACCGATTTTATGGTCTTCCATGATCTTCAGCGCTTCGGCTGCCAGCATGTCAGGACGCGCGGTCTTGCCATGGGGCGTCATCACCGCATCGATGGTGGCGGTATGGATATCGATGGTGCGGTCCAGAGTCCGACGCAAGTCACCGTCGGTGAATACGCCGGCCAGGCGGCCATCAGCTTCGAGGATCACCGTCATGCCCAGGCCCTTGCGGGTCATTTCCATCAATGCGTCCTTGAGCAGAGTGCCGCGTTGGACGTGAGGCAGCTCATCGCCCGAATGCATGACGTTCTCCACCTTCAACAGCAAACGACGGCCCAGCGCACCGCCCGGGTGGGAAAACGCGAAGTCTTCCGCTGTGAACCCGCGAGCTTCCAGCAGCGCCACGGCCAGGGCATCTCCCATGACCAGCGCGGCGGTAGTGGAGGAGGTCGGGGCCAGATTCAGTGGGCAGGCTTCGTGGGCCACATGCACGTTCAGATTGACTTCAGCAGCCTTGGCCAGGGTCGATTCCGGGTTACCGGTGATGCTGATCATCTGGATGCCTAGGCGTTTGATCAACGGCAGCAGCGTCACGATTTCGTTGGTGGTGCCGGAATTGGATAGGGCCAGGATGATGTCATCCTTGGTGATCATGCCCATGTCACCGTGGCTGGCTTCGGCCGGATGCACGAAAAACGCTGTGGTGCCGGTGCTGGCCAGGGTGGCGGCGATCTTGTTGCCTATATGGCCGGATTTACCCATGCCGACCACGACAACGCGACCCTTGCTGGCCAGGATCATCTCGCAGGCGCGTACGAAATCCGCGTCGATATGGGCCAGCAAACCTTCTACGGCTTCAAGCTCGAGGCGGATAGTGCGTTGTGCGGATTGAATAAGGTCGCTGGATTGGCTCATGTTTGAAATCGTATAGCCTGACGAAAAGTCGGCGATTATAGCGGTAATGTTCAATTCCCTCACGCAAGTTCGTCAGGGTTTATTCGGTAGTCGCCTGAGATTCATGCTCAGCAACGTTTTTTCCTGGCCCCGAAACTGAACTGGCGTTGTTCCGGCCTTGGGGGCGTTGTACCAGCAGTGATATAGTTCGCGGCCAGTTCGGTCCGCTCAGTCCCTGTGGCTATCTATATTGCGCAGCCGTTGCAAACGTTTGTCGCATAGATGGTGTCTGAGTGAGAAGCTGCATCCCAAGGAGTTTAGATGAGTGCCGATAACGCCTACGCGGTCGAGCTGAAGGGACTGACCTTCAAGCGCGGGACGCGCAGCATCTTCAATAACGTCGATATTCGCATTCCCCGCGGCAAGGTCACCGGCATCATGGGGCCTTCCGGTTGCGGCAAGACCACCCTGTTGCGTTTGATGGGCATGCAATTGCGCCCGAACGCCGGTGAGGTGTGGGTCAACGGCCAGAACCTGCCGACGCTGTCGCGCAGCGATCTGTTCGATGCGCGCAAGCACATGGGCGTGTTGTTCCAGAGTGGGGCACTGTTCACCGACCTCGATGTGTTCGAGAACGTGGCGTTTCCGCTGCGGGTGCATACGCAACTGTCCGATGAAATGATTCGTGACATTGTTTTGTTGAAGCTCCAGGCCGTGGGCCTGCGCGGCGCCATCGACCTGATGCCTGACGAGCTGTCCGGCGGTATGAAGCGTCGCGTCGCCCTGGCGCGCGCCATTGCCCTTGATCCGCAGATCCTTATGTACGACGAGCCCTTTGTTGGTCAGGACCCGATCGCCATGGGGGTGCTGGTGCGCCTGATCCGTCTGCTCAACGATGCATTGGGGATCACCAGTATCGTGGTCTCCCACGACCTGGCGGAAACCGCGAGCATCGCCGACTACCTGTACGTCGTCGGCGATGGTCAGGTGTTGGGGCAGGGCACGCCTGAGGAATTGATGAATGCCGACAACCCGCGCATTCGCCAATTCATGACCGGCGATCCCGACGGCCCCGTGCCTTTTCACTTTCCGGCGGCGGACTACCGCGCAGATCTTCTGGGGAAGCGCTGATGCGCAAGACATCTCTTATCGAAAAGGTTCGCCTTTTCGGTCGCTCGGGCATCGACATCGTCGAAGTGCTGGGTCGCTCGACGATTTTTCTATTTCACGCGTTACTAGGCCGCGGCGGCATTGGTGGCGGCTTTGGTCTGTTGATCAAGCAGTTGCACGCAGTGGGTGTGATGTCCCTGGTGATTATCGTGGTCTCCGGCGTCTTCATTGGCATGGTACTGGCGTTGCAAGGCTTCAATATCCTGTCCAGTTACGGTTCGGAGCAGGCGGTGGGGCAGATGGTGGCCCTGACGCTGTTACGCGAGCTGGGGCCGGTGGTGACTGCATTGTTGTTCGCTGGGCGCGCGGGTTCCGCGCTGACCGCCGAAATCGGCAATATGAAGTCCACCGAGCAGTTGTCCAGCCTGGAAATGATTGGCGTGGACCCGCTCAAATACATTGTTGCCCCGCGCCTGTGGGCTGGCTTCATTTCTCTTCCATTGCTGGCGATGATCTTCAGTGTGGTGGGTATCTGGGGTGGTTCTTGGGTCGCGGTAGACTGGCTGGGCGTCTACGACGGCTCCTACTGGGCCAACATGCAGAACAGCGTGACCTTCAACGGTGACGTGCTCAACGGCGTTATAAAGAGCATCGTCTTTGCCTTTGTAGTGACCTGGATCGCCGTATTCCAAGGCTATGACTGTGAGCCCACTTCAGAAGGGATCAGTCGCGCCACCACCAAGACCGTTGTGTACGCCTCGCTGGCGGTACTGGGCCTTGACTTCATTTTGACCGCCTTGATGTTTGGAGATTTCTGATGCAAAACCGCACTGTGGAAATCGGTGTCGGCCTTTTCTTGCTGGCTGGCATCCTGGCTTTACTGTTGCTGGCCCTTCGGGTCAGTGGCCTGTCGGCCAGCCCCACCGCCGACACTTATAAACTTTACGCGTACTTCGACAATATCGCCGGTTTGACTGTCAGAGCCAAAGTGACCATGGCCGGCGTGACGATCGGCAAGGTCACGGCAATCGATCTGGATCGCGATAGCTTCACGGGTCGAGTGACGATGCAGCTGAACAAGAAGGTCGACAACCTGCCGACCGACTCCACTGCGTCTATCCTCACCGCGGGTCTGCTGGGCGAGAAGTACATTGGTATCAGCGTGGGCGGGGAAACAGCCTTGCTCAAGGATGGTTCGACCATCCACGACACGCAGTCGTCGCTGGTGCTTGAAGACCTGATCGGTAAATTCCTGCTCAATACGGTCAATAAAGACGCTAAATGAGGAATCTGTACATGATCTCTACCTTACGACGTGGCCTTCTGGTACTGCTTGCAGCGCTGCCGTTGTTGGCTAACGCGGCGGGTTCTGCGCACGATCTGGTGCAGGACACGACCAACAAAATGTTGGCTGACCTGACGGCTAACAAAGAACAGTACAAGCAAGACCCGAGTAAGTTTTACGACGCGCTCAATACCATTGTCGGGCCGGTGGTCGATGCCGAAGGCATTTCCCGCAGCATCATGACGGTCAAGTATTCGCGTAAGGCGACGCCTGAGCAGATGCAGCGCTTCCAGGAAAATTTCAAGCGCGGCCTGTTTCAGTTCTATGGCAACGCATTGCTTGAGTACAACAACCAGGGCATTACCGTTGCGCCAGCCGGCGACGAATCGGGTAATCGCACCAGCGTCAACATGAGCGTCAAAGGCAACAACGGCGCGATCTACCCGGTGCAATACACCCTGGAGAAGATCCAAGGCGAGTGGAAGCTGCGTAACGTGATCATCAACGGCATCAATATCGGCAAGCTGTTCCGTGATCAGTTCGCCGATGCGATGCAGCGCAATGGCAACGACCTGGACAAGACCATCAACGGCTGGGCCGGGGAAGTCGCCAAGGCCAAGGAAACATCCGACAAAGAAGCCGGGAAGTCTGCGCAATGATCGAGTCGGCTGTTCGTCTTGGCGATGCCGGCGAGCTGTTTCTCAGCGGCGTGCTGGATTACCGTACCGGGCCTGACCTGCGCAAGCAGGGCCAGGCACTGATCAAGACCAGTACCGCGCCCGCGCTGGTGCTGGATTGCTCGGCGGTGACCAAGTCCAGCAGCGTCGGATTATCGTTGTTGCTGTGCTTCATGCGCGATGCCGAGGCGGCCAAGAAGTCGGTCAGCATCCGTGCGTTACCCGACGACATGCGCGAAATTGCCGAGGTTTCCGGTCTGACCGAGCTGTTGGCGCATCCTTAATACACATATTCAAGCAAGCCCCCCGTCAGAGTCCTGCTATGCGGGGTTCGCAGGCGCGGGGCTTTTTTGTATGATGTGCGACCCGCGCGCACTGGGCGCCGATAGAGGTTGAGCATGCAGGCCCTAGAAGTTAAGAGCTTCCTTGAAGGAAAGCTGCCGAATACTGAGGTTGTAGTTGAAGGCGAAGGCTGCAATTTCCAGCTGAACGTGATTAGCGATGAACTGGCGGCATTGAGCCCGGTCAAGCGTCAGCAGCAGATCTATGCCCATTTGAACCCGTGGATCACCGATGGCAGCATCCATGCGGTCACTATGAAATTTTTCAGCCGCGCGGCCTGGGCCGAGCGCACCTGAGCCCCCAAGGCGTCGAGATTCTTATGGATAAATTGATTATTACCGGCGGTGCCCGCCTTGATGGCGAGATCCGCATCTCCGGTGCGAAAAACTCCGCCTTGCCGATTCTGGCTGCGACCCTGCTGTGCGATGGCCCGGTGACCGTGGCCAATCTGCCGCATCTGCACGACATCACCACCATGATCGAGCTGTTCGGTCGCATGGGCATCGAGCCGGTGATTGACGAGAAACTGGCTGTCGAAATCGACCCGCGTACCATCAAAACCCTGATCGCTCCGTACGAATTGGTGAAAACCATGCGTGCATCGATCCTGGTGCTGGGCCCGATGGTTGCCCGTTTCGGCGAAGCTGAAGTGGCACTGCCTGGCGGTTGCGCCATTGGCTCGCGTCCGGTGGACCTGCACATCCGTGGTCTGGAAGCGATGGGCGCGATCATCGACGTCGAAGGCGGCTACATCAAGGCCAAGGCACCGGAAGGCGGCCTGCGGGGCGCGAACTTCTTCTTCGATACCGTCAGCGTGACCGGTACCGAGAACATCATGATGGCCGCTGCTCTGGCCAACGGCCGCAGCGTACTGCAAAACGCCGCCCGCGAGCCGGAAGTAGTCGACCTGGCTAACTTCCTGAACGCCATGGGGGCGAAGGTTTCCGGCGCTGGCACCGACACCATCACCATTGATGGCGTAGAGCGTCTGCACACCGCAACCTACAAGGTTATGCCCGACCGGATCGAGACCGGCACCTACTTGGTCGCCGCCGCCGTCACCGGTGGTCGCGTCAAGGTCAAGGATACCGATCCGACCATCTTGGAAGCGGTCCTGGAAAAACTCCGTGAAGCCGGTGCCGAAATCACCTGCGGCGAAGACTGGATCGAACTGGACATGCACGGCAAGCGGCCAAAAGCCGTCAACGTGCGTACCGCGCCGTACCCGGCGTTCCCGACCGACATGCAGGCGCAGTTCATTTCCTTGAACGCGATTGCAGAAGGCACCGGTGCCGTGATCGAGACCATCTTCGAAAACCGCTTCATGCACGTATACGAGCTGCACCGCATGGGCGCGAAGATCCAGGTTGAGGGCAACACGGCCATCGTGACCGGGATCGACAAGCTCAAGGGCGCGCCAGTAATGGCTACCGACCTGCGTGCCTCGGCCAGCCTGGTGATCTCCGCGTTGTGTGCAGACGGTGACACTTTGATCGACCGCATCTACCACATAGACCGCGGTTACGAGTGCATTGAAGAAAAACTGCAGATGCTGGGCGCAAAAATTCGCCGCGTACCGGGCTAGTCCTGGAACTGAAAACACCGCCACTGTGGTGAGCGGGCTTGCTGTGGTGAGTGGGCTTGCTGTGGTGAGCGGGCTTGCCCCGCGCTGGACTGCGCAGCAGTCCCCGCTTTTGGGTCGCTACGCAACCCAGCGCCGGGCATACCCGCTCACCACACACGGTGTCAGTTCGCGGTATGCTGAATGTGTTCCAAATCGAGGCTGTCATGGCCTCGATCTGTGTCTGGCGCCGTTTGCGACCGGACAGCAATAGCCTGATGAAGGATTGACGTTTCCCATGTTGACCATCGCACTGTCCAAGGGCCGTATCCTTGACGACACTTTGCCGCTTCTGGCTGAAGCGGGCATCGTGCCGACCGAGAATCCGGACAAGAGCCGCAAGCTGATCATCCCCACGACCCAGGACGACGTTCGTCTGTTGATCGTAAGGGCTACTGACGTGCCGACCTATGTTGAGCATGGCGCGGCCGACCTCGGCGTCGCCGGCAAGGACGTGCTGATGGAATATGGCGGTCAGGGCCTGTATGAGCCGCTGGACCTGCGCATTGCGCTGTGCAAGCTGATGACCGCCGGTCGCGTCGGTGACGTTGAACCCAAGGGCCGCCTGCGCGTGGCCACCAAGTTCGTCAACGTCGCCAAGCGCTACTACGCCGAACAAGGTCGTCAGGTCGATATCATCAAGCTCTACGGCTCGATGGAGCTGGCGCCGCTGATCGGCCTGGCCGACAAGATCATCGACGTGGTCGATACCGGCAATACCCTGCGTGCCAACGGTCTCGAACCACAGGAATTTATCGCTGACATCAGCTCCCGTCTGATCGTCAACAAGGCATCGATGAAGATGCAGCACGCCCGTATCCAGGCGTTGATCGACACCCTGCGCAAGGCAGTGGAGTCTCGACACCGCGGTTGACCCACACGCGCGGCCTTAGGCTGCGCCCGTCTATCCGCCTCATAGCCAGAATTCTCAGGTGCCCAAGCGGAGCGAACGGTAGTTTAGGGCGCCTGAGTTTTTTGCCAATCCTATGAGGCCCTCGCTATGACCACGTCCACTGCAATTGCCCGACTCAACGCTGCCGATCCGGATTTCGCCCATCATCTGGATCATCTGCTGAGCTGGGAAAGCGTGTCCGACGATTCGGTCAACCAGCGGGTGCTCGACATCATCAAGGCGGTGCGCGAGCGTGGCGACGCCGCACTGGTGGACTTCACCCGTCAGTTCGACGGTTTGGACGTCCAGTCCATGTCCGATCTGATCCTGCCTCGCGAGCGCCTGGAGCTGGCCCTGACCCGCATCACCGCCCCCCAGCGCGAAGCCCTGGAAGTGGCGGCGGCAAGGGTTCGCAGTTACCACGAAAAACAGAAGCAGGATTCCTGGAGCTACACCGAAGCAGATGGCACGGTGCTGGGCCAGAAGGTCACGCCGCTCGACCGTGCAGGCCTGTACGTGCCGGGCGGCAAAGCGTCGTACCCGTCGTCGGTTCTGATGAATGCTATCCCGGCCAAAGTTGCCGGTGTGGCTGAAGTGGTCATGGTGGTGCCGACCCCGCGCGGTGAAATCAACGAATTGGTGCTAGCCGCCGCGTGCATCGCCGGTGTCGACCGCGTTTTCACCATCGGTGGCGCCCAGGCCGTGGCGGCCCTGGCCTATGGCACCGAGAGCGTGCCAAAGGTCGACAAGGTGGTCGGCCCCGGCAATATTTACGTGGCTACCGCCAAGCGCCACGTCTTTGGCCAGGTCGGTATCGACATGATCGCCGGCCCGTCGGAGATCCTGGTGGTGTGCGACGGCCAGACCGATCCGGACTGGATCGCCATGGATTTGTTCTCCCAAGCCGAGCATGACGAAGACGCTCAGGCGATCCTGGTCAGCCCGGATGCCGAGTTCCTCGATAAGGTCGCGGCCAGCATCAATAAGCTGCTGCCGACCATGGAGCGTGCCGAGATCATCGAGAAGTCGATCAATGGCCGCGGTGCGTTGATCCTGGTGCGTGATATGGAGCAAGCCATCGAAGTGGCCAACCGCATCGCGCCCGAGCACTTGGAGCTGTCCGTGGCTGACCCACAGGCTTGGCTGCCGTCGATTCGCCACGCCGGTGCGATCTTCATGGGGCGCCACACCAGCGAAGCCCTGGGCGACTACTGCGCCGGCCCCAACCACGTACTGCCCACCTCCGGCACCGCGCGCTTCTCGTCGCCGCTGGGGGTGTATGACTTCCAGAAGCGTTCTTCGATCATCTTCTGCTCGCCACAGGGCGCGTCCGAGCTGGGCAAGACCGCTTCGGTGCTGGCCCGTGGTGAATCGCTGAGCGCCCACGCGCGCAGCGCCGAATATCGCATCGCCAAGGGAGAGTAAGACATGAGCAAATTCTGGAGCCCTTTCGTCAAGAACCTCGTGCCTTACGTGCCCGGCGAGCAACCGAAAATGACCAAACTGGTCAAGCTCAACACCAACGAGAATCCCTACGGTCCATCGCCCAAGGCGTTGGCTGCGATGCAGGCCGAGTTGAACGACAACTTGCGCCTGTATCCGGACCCGAACAGCGACCTGCTCAAGCAGGCGGTGGCCACGTATTACGGGATCGACGCCGGCAAAGTATTCCTCGGCAACGGTTCCGATGAGGTGCTGGCGCACATTTTCCACGGCCTGTTCCAGCACGAGCTGCCGCTGCTGTTTCCGGATATCAGCTACAGCTTCTACCCGGTCTACTGCGGCCTCTACGGCATCCAGTCGGCGCCGGTGCCATTGGACGAGCAGTTCCAGATCCGCGTGGAAGACTACGCCAAGCCTAACGGCGGGATCATTTTTCCCAACCCTAACGCGCCAACCGGCTGCGTCCTGGCGCTGGACGCCGTGGAACAGATCCTCAAGGCCAGCCCGGATTCAGTGGTGGTGGTCGATGAAGCCTATATCGACTTCGGCGGCGAAACGGCCATCAGCCTGGTGGACCGCTACCCGAACCTGCTGGTGACCCAGACCCTGTCCAAATCGCGCTCACTGGCCGGTTTGCGCGTGGGCCTGGCGGTGGGCCACCCGGACTTGATCGAGGCGCTGGAGCGGGTAAAGAACAGCTTCAACTCTTACCCCCTGGATCGCCTGGCGATTGTCGGCGCGGCGGCCGCGTTCGAGGACCGTGAATACTTCGAGAAGACCTGCCGACAGGTGATAGACAGCCGCAACCAGTTGGTCGCGCAGTTGGAGGATAAGGGCTTTGAGGTGTTGCCGTCGGCGGCCAACTTTATCTTCGCCCGCCACCCACGGCACGACGCGGCTGGCCTGGCGGCGAAGTTGCGCGAGCAGGGCGTGATCGTGCGGCACTTCAAGCAGGAGCGGATTGCCCAGTTCCTGCGGATCAGCATTGGTACGCCGGAGCAGAATCAGGCGTTGATCGATGGCTTGGGTGACCTCTAACACTCAGTGAAATCAAATGTGGGAGGGGGCAACCCCCTCCCACATTAGTTGGTGCTTTGGCCGTCAGATCAATGGCTCATCTGGCTTCTTGTTCTTCCAGCCATCATTGCCCGGCAGCAGCAGGTTCAACCCGATCGCTACCACGGCGCACAGGGCGATGCCCTTGAGACCGAAATCATCTGGGCCGGTGCCGGTTCCCACCAGCACGCCGCCAATGCCGAACACCAAGGTCACCGACACAATCACCAGATTGCGCGCTTCGCCCAGGTCGATCTTGTGGCGAATCAACGTGTTCATCCCCACAGCAGCAATCGAACCGAACAACAGGCATAGAATTCCGCCCATCACCGGCACTGGAATGCTTTGCAGCAGCGCGCCGAATTTGCCGATAAACGCCAGGCTAATGGCAAAGATAGCCGCCCAGGTCATGATTTTCGGGTTGTAGTTCTTGGTCAGCATCACCGCGCCGGTCACTTCGGCGTAAGTGGTGTTCGGCGGGCCGCCAAACAGGCCGGCGGCCGTGGTGGCAATGCCGTCACCCAGCAAGGTGCGATGCAGGCCAGGTTTTTTCAGGTAGTCGCGCCCGGTCACGCTGCCCACCGCAATCACACCGCCGATGTGTTCGATCGCCGGGGCCAGGGCCACCGGGACGATAAACAGGATCGCCTGCCAGTTGAATTCCGGCGCGGTGAAGTGGGGCAGGGCGAACCACGGGGCGGCCGCGATCTTGGCCGTGTCGACCACTCCAAAGTAGAACGACATGGCAAAGCCCACCAGCACGCCGGAGATAATCGGCACCAGGCGGAAAATGCCTTTGCCGAATACCGCCACGATCAGCGTGGTCAGCAGCGCCGGCATCGAGATCATCATCGCCGTCTGGTAATGAATCAGCTCGGCACCGTCGCCGGACTTGCCCATGGCCATGTTCGCGGCAATCGGTGCCATGGCCAGGCCGATGGAAATGATCACCGGGCCTATCACCACCGGCGGCAGCAAGCGGTCGATAAAACCGGTGCCCTTGATCTTCACCGCCAGGCCCAGGAACGTATAAACGAAACCGGCCGCCATCACGCCGCCCATGGTCGCCGCGAGGCCGAACTGGCCCTTGGCGAGGATGATCGGGGTGATGAAGGCGAAGCTCGAAGCCAGGAATACCGGCACCTGACGCCCGGTCACCACCTGGAACAGCAAGGTGCCTAGACCTGCGGTGAACAGCGCAACGTTTGGATCAAGACCTGTGATCAGCGGCATCAACACCAGCGCGCCAAATGCCACGAAGAGCATTTGTGCGCCAGACAGGATCTGGCGCCAAAGCGGGTCGTTGAATTCATCCTGCATGCTCACGCGTCCTTCTGCTTGGTGCCGAAGATCTTGTCACCGGCATCGCCCAGGCCTGGGATGATGTAGCCGTGTTCGTTCAAGCGTTCATCGATGGAGGCGGTGTAGATCTGCACGTCCGGGTGTGCGCTCTCGACGGCGGCGATGCCCTCCGGCGCGGCTACCAGCACCATGGCGCGGATGTCCTTGCAACCGGCCTTCTTCAGCAGGTCGATGGTGGCGACCATGGAGCTGCCGGTGGCGAGCATCGGGTCGATGATCATTGCCAGGCGCTCGTCGATTTCCGGAACGAGTTTTTCCAGGTAAGTGTGGGCTTGCAGTGTCTCTTCATTACGGGCCACGCCCACGGCGCTGACCTTGGCGCCCGGGATCAGGCTGAGTACGCCTTCGAGCATGCCGATGCCGGCGCGAAGGATCGGCACCACGGTGATTTTCTTACCGGCGATTTTCTCGACCTGGACAGGACCGGCCCAACCGGGAATCTCATAATTCTCCAGGGGTAAATCCTTGGTGGCTTCGTAAGTGAGCAGCGCTCCGACTTCCTGAGCAAGCTCACGGAAGTTCTTCGTGCTGATGTCGGCGCGGCGCATAAGGCCGAGTTTGTGTCGGATCAGCGGGTGGCGGATCTCGCGAGTGGGCATGGGAAAGGCTCCGGCGGCGGGCAAAAAAACCGGCCTAGATTAATCTATCCGAGGGTGTTGTCCTATAGACATGTAGCACGTTAGTCCATAAAGGCTTGCCCGGAGCGCATGAGAAGCGTACCTTCGCCCGCTTTTCTTGCCACAGCACCCCTTGGAGAGCGCCATGTCCGCTGATCTCGAGCATATCCGTCAAATCATGCGCGAGGCTGACTGCCTGTACACCGAAGCGCAAGTCGAAGAAGCGATCGCCAAGGTCGGCGCCCACATCACCCGCGAAATGGCCGATACCAACCCGGTGGTGTTCTGTGTGATGAACGGTGGTCTGATCTTCGCCGGCAAATTGTTGACTCACCTGCAATTCCCGCTGGAAGCGTCTTACCTGCACGCCACCCGCTATCGCAATGAAACCAGCGGCGGCGACCTGTTCTGGAAGGCCAAGCCGGAAGTCTCGTTTATTGACCGTGACGTGCTGATCATCGACGACATCCTCGATGAAGGTCACACCCTGGGCGCAATCATCGACTTCTGCAAACACGCTGGCGCACGCAAAGTGCACACTGCCGTGCTGATCGACAAAGACCACGACCGCAAGGCTCGCCCTGAGCTGAAAGCCGATTTCGTCGGTCTGCCGTGCATCGACCGTTACATCTTCGGTTACGGCATGGACTACAAGGGCTACTGGCGCAACGCCAATGGCATCTACGCCGTCAAAGGGATGTGATACGTGGCGCGCTTTCTGGATCAGACACTGTTTACCGAGCTGGCCGAGAAAGCGAACGCCAGCACCCGTGGGCGGCATCATCACAATTTCCATGAGATGGACGAGCCGTGTCATCGCATGGCAGTGGGCCTGCAACCGAGCACCTACGTGCCCCCACATCGCCACCTCAGTGCGGACAAGGCGGAAACCTTGCTCGTGCTCAAGGGCCGTCTGGGCCTGCTGGTGTTCAATGACCGCGGCGAGGTAATCGCCAAGCGCGTGATGCAGGCTGGCGGCGAGTGCGCCGGCGTCTATCTGCCGCCGGGCGTGTTCCATGGCCTGGTGGTGCTGCAGCCCGATACGGTGATGTTCGAATGCAAGGCAGGGCCTTATCGGCCGGTTGGCGAGGGCGAACTGGCCGAGTGGGCACCGCGTGAAGGCGACGCCGGCGTGGCGGCGTATCAACGCTGGATGCTTGCGCAGTTCGATTGAGCTACAGTGCTGGGCCCCTTGCCGTGGAGTGGCTCATGAGCCGGTTGATACGCAGTTGCGCCATGCTGGCGTTGTCCTTCAGTTTGCCCTTGGCCGCAGCGCCCGCGCCGATGCACGGCCAATTCCTACCGCCGGATGACCTTGCCCTGCGTGCCGAAGCTCCTGATCAGCAGCAATTGCTGCAGGTCACCGAGTACGCGGTGGTGGTGGGCAATCAGCGTCAGTCCAATCAACAGCCGATCCCGGTTACGTCACCGCTGATGATCCGCCTCAAGGGCAAGCCCCTGAACAAAGGCGCGACCATCGCCCAAGTGATGCTCAACTTCGATGCCGAAAGCAAAAGCCTGAAAAAGCCGGTATTCGATGAGAAAACCCGTACGCTTACCTTGTCGTACCCGGTGGCTCAATACCGTGTAATCGTCGATCTGCTGCGCAATGACACGGTGTATGTGCAGTTCCTCAGTTATGCCAACGGTCATATCTGGGCGGATTTGCATACCGGCACGGTCAAGTCCAGATAGGCCGGCGCCTACACAAGGCCGTGCCCCGCAGGTAGACTTCAAGCCCCGTGTAAATGTCTGCAGGCTGGAGTCGGTAATGCGTAAAGATAAGAAACAGGTGATTGGCGACGAGATCGGCGACGATCAGATCAAGTTGTTCCTGGACTTCGAGCCAGTCGACGCAACTTCACCGTCCCTGCACAAACTGATCAAGGCTTACCGTGGCCTGCGTATCGACGACTTCGAACGCTTCCTGGGCTTTTTCAAGGCCGCCGGTTTGGATCTGGATGGCAAGGATGAGCACGGCCAGACCTTCGTTGATCTGATCAAAGACCAGCGTAACGCCGCCGAATACATCGAGCTGATCGACAACGCCCGCGGCTGATTACTCCAGGCAAAAAAACGCCCCGTTCTCCTCGTGAGAGCGGGGCGTTTTTTATTGCAGCAAGGCCTTAGGCGAAGCTCTCGGCCTCGTTGCTCTGCTCAACCAATTGCAGACTGATGTTGTTCTGGGCGTTGATCTTGCGATACAGCTCGGCATCGGTCTCCAGCACTTTTTCCCGCGCCGGGAAGATTTCATGCAGCTTGGCCGCCCACTCCCCACTGGCCTTGTCCGGGAAGCAGCGCTCGATCAGTTCCAGCATGATCGAGACGGTCACCGAAGCGCCTGGCGAGGCGCCCAGCAGGGCCGCCAGCGACCCGTCCTTGGCTGCGACCAGCTCGGTACCGAATTGCAGCACGCCGCCTTTCTTCGGGTCTTTCTTGATGATCTGCACCCGCTGACCGGCCACTTCCAGGCGCCAGTCCTCGGCTTTCGCCTCCGGGTAGAAGCGGCGCAGGGATTCCAGGCGCTGTTCCATGGACTGCATCACTTCGCTCACCAGGTACTTGGTCAGGTCCATGTTGTCGCGAGCCACGGCCAGCATCGGGCCGATGTTGCCGGCGCGCACCGACAGCGGCAGGTCGAGGAACGAACCGTGCTTGAGGAACTTGGTGGTGAACCCGGCATAAGGCCCGAACAGCAGAGATTTCTTGCCATCCACCACGCGGGTATCCAGGTGCGGCACCGACATTGGCGGCGAACCCACGGCGGCCTGGCTGTAGACCTTGGCCTGGTGATGCTTGACCACTTCAGGGTTATCGCAGCGCAGCCACTGGCCGCTGACCGGGAAACCGCCGAAGCCTTTGCTTTCTTCGATGCCCGAGGCTTGCAACAGCGGCAGGGCCGCGCCGCCAGCACCGAGGAACACGAACTTGGCATCCACTTCACGGCTGTTGCCGCTGTTGACGTCCTTGATGCTCACGGTCCAGCCGGCGCCGTTGCGCTTGAGGCCGGTGACGCGCTTGCAATACTTGACCTGGGCGTCGGCCGAGCTGGTCAGGTGGTTGAGCAGTTGATTGGTCAGGGCGCCAAAGTTGACGTCGGTGCCGTTCATGACGCGGGTGGCGGCGATTTTTTCGTCGAGCGGGCGGCCCGGCATCATCAGCGGCATCCATTCGGCCATCTCGCTGCGGTCTTCGGTGTAGTGCATGTCCGAAAACGCGTGGTGCTGGCTCAGGGTCTCAAAGCGCTTCTTGAGGAACTCCACGCCTTTGTCGCCTTGCACGAAGCTCAGGTGCGGTACCGGGCTGATAAAGGATCTGGACGAGCCAAAGGTGCCCTTTTTGGTCAAGTACGCCCAGAACTGCTTCGACACCTCGAACTGGGTGTTGATGTGCACGGCTTTCTTGATGTCGATGGAGCCATCGGCGGCCTGAGGTGTGTAATTCAGCTCACACAGGCCGGCGTGACCGGTACCGGCGTTGTTCCACGGGTTGGAACTTTCCGCGGCACCCGAGTCCATCAGCTCAACGACTTCCAGCTTGAGGCCGGGGTCGAGCTCTTTGAGTAGTACGGCCAGGGTGGCACTCATGATGCCGGCCCCTACCAGTACTACATCGACTGCTTCGTTATGCGCCATTTAACGCGTCTCCAAAATCTGCAGCACCAAATTGACGGCATGGCTGCCAGGAGTGACGGGGCGTTCACGTATTGCCCCAGGTTACCCATGGCCAGGATCGCCATGTCCGTTTCGCAATTCTTTGCAACTCAGCACACGCTTGCTGCCTGGCCTGATCTGCCTATGAACGCATTCATGGGCGGCTGTGGCAATTCGACTTATGGTCAAAGCGTGCGATGCGTGCAATCAATCCGTAGCGGACAGGCTCAAGCTCCAGTGGTTGATGAGTACTCGGTCCTGTGCGGTTGGGCTGTTCCAGACGCTGATGGTGCTTGTACAAACGCCAAACTATTCATTTGCTCGCCACACTCTTGTGAAGTTGTGAAAACCCGTTTTTTCACGCTCTTTTGAAGACGTGAACCTCAAAAAAGGGCTGCCCCAGCCTGGCACCTGGCCCGTAAACCTCTGCCGATAGGCAGCAAAACGGGCAAACAACTCAAGTGGCCGAGCGCAATGGCAGCTCTGGCAGATTCGGTAAAGGCGGGTGGTTTGCAAAGGAACAGCAAGCGCGCCGGCTTCACTCGATCTGTGTGGGCGGCTCTCTGTGGGCGATTCTTGGGGGTTAATACCGAGGCATTAACGATGCTGCGAGGCCCGATCAGGAGACGTCCTTATAATCGGGGGGAGATTGTAGCGAAGAACGTCAGGGAAATGGGCGTGTTTTATGACTTTTATTAGGCGTTTGGTCAGGCGGCCAACACCGGGTGGCGCGATGACCGTGTCGCGCGTGGGCTGACACGGGCCCGGGCCGGCAGCGGTCGATGCATCCAGCTCAGGCGGATTTCTTCGATTTCCACCCAGCCTTGGCCCACCGGCGGCTGGCTGCATTCTTTGAAGGCTTGGCAGCGGCCCTGGGAATCGAGCAAGGCAAACTGACGAAGCGCGGACTTGCGAGTAAATAACGACCAGAGATATTGCATGGCGATCAACCTCCTGTGAATGAGGCCAAGCATGCCGATGCGGGATGACGCGGCGATGTATCGGCTGTGACACATCGGTGACAGCGAACCGCGCAAAGTGTCGTGAGTCATAGGTTGTAACTGATGCTGGTTCCCGGCGATGGCGCCCCGTTATACTGCCGGCCTGTCGGTACCTGATTTCTGGAGAGAAGCGCATGTTGCAACGCCTGTTGTTCGGTTTGATCACTGTGACCACGTTGTCCCTGGTTGGCTGCGCCAACAGCCCGCAACAACTCAGCCCGCAACCGAAGCTCACCACGCAGTTGGCCCCGGTAGGCCATGGTCAGCCGGTGTCGGTGCGTGTGGTGGATGGCCGTCCTTCGCCGACCTTGGGTTCCCGTGGGGGCCTGTATCCGGAGACCGCGCTGATTTCGGTCAACGCCCAGGATGTGCTGCCCAAGCTGCAGGTCCAAGCCGAGGCGGCCGTGCGTCTGCTGGGCTTTACTCCCTCCAACTCGCCGGGCGTGCCGCAGTTGACGGTCACCCTGGCTGAGCTGAAATACCAGTCGCCGAAGGAAGGTCTGTATGTGACCGAGGCGTCAATCGGCGCGACCTTCAAGTCCGACGTCAACGCCGGCACCCGCCGCTACAGTGGCCGCTACGCTGCATCCCTGAATCAGCGCTTTGGCATGTCGCCGAACCAGGAGACCAACACCAAGCTGGTCAGCGACGTCCTGAGCGATGCCTTGACCCGTCTGTTCAAAGACCCGAGCATCGGCCAGTTGCTTAGCTCGCAATAACCGCTCCACAAAAAACCGGGCTCGCAAGGCCCGGTTTTTTTACGTCTTCAGTTTCATGCCGCCGTGTCGATACAGAAGTCCAGCAGGCTGATCCCGGTCAGCAGATCGGTTTCCGGCAAGTCCGCATGGGAATGCCCGCCCAGGGCGCAATACACCAGCCAATGCCGGTCTTGAACGTTGAACGCCAGGCTGTCTATCAGCGCCTCCTGTTCATCGCTTTGAGCGATCAGATACAGCCGATCCTGGTTTTGTGCATGCAGCATGACAAGCTCCCGAACGTCCGAAGGGCCACAGAGTGGACTGTTAAGGTGACGTTCAGGTGACGCGGTAAATTACTGGATAGATTAGCCGTCCATGGGGAGGAAACGTTCACGCGCAGCAGAGGTAGTGCGCGTGCGGTTGTGTCCAAACTGTTACCCAGGCACCGTTTTACCGAGGTTTGCGATGGCACTGCCCGCACTAATGATTAACGTTGTCGCGCTGGCAATCGCCTGCCCAGGCGCCGCGCTGCTGTATGTCACCCGCCTGCGCGAGCAGCGCGCCATGACCAAGCTCGCCGCTCAAAGCGAAGAACGCGCAATCGATCAGCCGATGCTGTTTCTGGATATGCGCCTTGTACGGGCGCACCGGGTGGCTTACCGCATCGGGTTCGCCTGCCTTGGAATGGCGCTACTGACCTCGTGGGTCAGCACTCACCTTTAAGAACACTGCAAAGCGAACGTGGGAGCTGCAAGCCCCCACATTTTTCGCCCGGTGTTTAGAGCGGGATCCCAGCCTTGACCCGATACTGATTGCGCACCGGCGTTGCATATTGCACCACCAGGAATGGCCGGTGTTCCGCCGGGCATTCGCTCAAGCGCCGCTCCCACTCGGCCTTCGCCTTGGCCAACTCGTCGGCGGGGAACAGCTCCTCGGCCTTGGGCACCTGCAATTGCGGCTCGGCTTCACTCCATTGGGCATAAGCCAGGTAGTGCACCGGAAACAAGCGGTAGCCGCCGAGAATCTGCCGGTCCATTTCCACCGCCAGCACCTTGGTGTCTTCGAAGCGCTCGGTAATCGGCGGGGCGAAGTTGATATGCACCCGGCCCTTGTAGCCGGTGATGCCCAGGGCAATGCTCACGTCGTCCTCGCCCGATGCCTTGGTGTAGGTGCCGGTGGTGGCGCGGATATACAGTTCGCGCGCCTTGGCCGCATCGCAGGGGTCGTATTCGTAGCTGATGGACACGGGCGTCAGGTTCAGCGACTGGATCACTTCTGCGAACGGTTCGTCCTTGCGGCTGACGTGGAACATCTTGAGGATCGCCGATTCGGTGCGATCGTCGCCGTCCTTGGCGCGGCCTTCGGCCTGGGCGATCCAGATCGATTGGCCGTCATTGAGGATCGAATGGTTGATGTAGGCAGACAGCAGGTTGAACGCCGCCATTTTTTCCTTCCGCCCGGTGATCGAGCGGTGCACGATGAAGCTCTTGTTCAGGCGCATCAGATCGCTGACGAACGGCTTTTGCAGCAGGTTGTCGCCAATGGCGATGCGCGGCGTCGGCAGGCCGGCGTGGTACACGGCGTAGTTGACGAAGGCCGGGTCCATCACGATATCGCGGTGGTTGGCCAGAAAGAGGTAGGCGGTGCCCGATTTGAGCTGCTCGACCCCGGTGTAGGTGACACCGTCGGTCGCCCGGTCGATGGTGTGGTCGACGTAATACTCGACTTTGTCCTGCAGCGTCGCCACGGTGGTGACGCCGGCGAATTCGCGGCGCAATTTGCGGGCGATCATGGGCTTGAGCAGCCAGCCAAGGGTGCCGGCGAAGCGGGGGAAGCGGAAGTGGGTCAGGATGTCCAGAAAGGCCTTGTCACTGAACAGCCGCGCCAGCACCGCCGGGACTTCGCTGTCGTTGTAAGGTCGGATGGTATCGAATTCGCCCATCATGCTCTCTTGTTAGAAACGGCTAGGGTAAGTAGAAGAAATACCAGGGTTCGGCCCGAGTCATTGGCTCAGCCGGGGTATAACCCTGTAAATAGACCGGCGATTATACGCACAAGTCACCTGGGAGACTGCGATGCTGGAACCTGCGCTGTACGATTGTCCTTATTGTGGCGAGTCGGTTGAAACATCGGTGGATTTGTCTGGCGGTGACCAGATTTACATTGAAGACTGCCAGGTGTGTTGCAGACCGATCATTTTCAATCTGCAGGTGCATGGCGACGAGTGGATGCTCGACACTCGCAGCGAGAACGAATAACAGGTACGCCTATGCAGCGAATCTACGAACCGGAAAACCTGATGGAAGGCGAGCTGCTGCAGCAGATGCTCGCCAGCGAGGGTATCGAGGCGCACCTGGTGGGCCGCCATTTGCTCGGCGGCACCGGCGAATTGCCGATCTTCGGCCTGCTTGGCCTGGAAGTGGACAACGACCGCGCACTCGACGCCCGTGAACTCATCACCGCCTATATCGGCGCGCAACCGCTGCCCGGCGATGAACCCGACAGCTTCCCCGACGTGTTGGTCTGTTAGGCTGTCGGCCGGTTTATCCAAGAGTCGTGTTGCCCCATGTGTGGACGTTATGCCCTGTTTCGCTGGAACCCCACCTTTGCTGCCTTGCCGGGCTTTCCGGCCGATCAGCAGGCGCAGTGGAACATTTCGCCGAATGATTCGGTGCTGATCCAGCGCCTGGAAGGCGAGCAGCTCACCCTGGCCCGCGCTCGCTGGGGGCTGACGCCGCCCTGGCTCACCGACCTGTCCCGCACCCCGGCCCATGCCCGCGCCGAAACCCTGGCCGAGCAACCGATGTTTCGCGAGGCGTTTCGCCAACGCCGCTGCCTTTTGCCAGCCAACGGTTTCTACGAATGGCGCGGAACCCAGCGCAAACGCCCGTACTGGCTGACGCCGGGGGAGGGCTCCTCGTTGTTTTTTGCCGCGATCTGGGAAGCCTACCCCGTGCAGGAACAGGTGTGGCTGAGCACGGCCGTGGTGACGCAGGCCGCGCAAAGTCAGCGACGGCCGTTGATCCTGGATGCGGCAGGGCAAGCGGCCTGGCTCAACCCCGACACGCCGCTGCCGGCGTTGCAGGCATTGCTGGCCAGTGAACCGAGCGCGTTGCGCGAGCGGGTCCTGGCCAACCTGGTCAACGATCCCAAGCTCAATGGGCCGGAGTGCCTGACCCCGGCGTAAGCCTGTCGGCGCGCCCTACACCTTGAACTGATTGATCAGCCGCCGCTGCTGCTCCGCCAGCTTGGTCAAGTCCGCACTGGCCGCGCTGGATTCGTCCGCGCCTCCCGCCACTTCATTGGCCACCTGGCCGATATTAATCACGTTGCGATTGATGTCCTCGGCCACTGCGCTCTGCTCTTCGGCCGCACTGGCAATCTGAGTGTTCATGTCGTTGATCACCGACACTGCCTGAGTAATAGTCTCCAGCGCTTCAGCCGCCTTGGCCGCGTGTTGTACGCTTTCGTCGGTGCGGTGCTGACTGTCTTCCATCACCCGTACCACGTCCCGTGTGCCTTGTTGCAACTGCTGGATCATGGCCTGGATTTCTTCGGTGGCCTGCTGGGTTTTTTGCGCCAGGTTGCGCACTTCGTCGGCGACCACGGCAAACCCGCGACCTTGTTCGCCGGCGCGCGCGGCTTCGATGGCGGCGTTCAGCGCCAGCAGGTTGGTCTGTTCGGCAATCCCGCGAATGGCAGTCAGGATCGCGTTGATGTTTTCACTGTCCTTGGCCAGCGTTTGCACCACCGCCACCGCTTTGCCGATTTCCTCGGCCAGCACACCGATGGAGGCCGAGGTGTCGCGCACAATGCGCATGCCCTGACTCGCGGCCTGATCGGCGTGGCTGGCGGCTTGCGCGGCCTGGGTGGCATTGCGCGCCACGTCCTGGGCGGTGGCGGTCATCTCATGCACGGCAGTGGCGACCTGGTCGATTTCCACCATCTGCTTATGCACGCCCTGGTTGGTGCGGATCGCAATATCGGCGGTGTGCTCCGACGAATCGCTAACCTTCTGCACCGAGCTCACCACCTGGGTAATCATGCCCTGCAATTTGATCAGGAAGGTGTTGAAACCGCTGGCGATTGCGCCCAACTCGTCGGCTCGGTCGCTGGTCAGGCGGCGTGTCAGGTCGCCTTCGCCTTGGGCGATGTCATTGAGCATGGCCACCATCTGTTTGAGCGGGCGGGCGATCCCATGGCCAACCAGCCAGATCACCAGCAGGCCGAGCCCGGCCACCACCAGGCCGGCGATCGCCATGCCGACGGTATCGGTTTTGCGCTGGGCTTGCAGGTCGCTTTGCAGTTTCTGCGAGTCGGCCATCACCGCCGCCAATGGCAATTGCATCATCAAGGTCCAGCGTGCGTCGGTCTGGCCGATGCCGAAGGGCAGGAACAACTCGATATGGCCGTGCTCGCGGTCGATGTCGTAGCGCACTTCGCCGGGCTTGAGCTGGTTGAGGTTGGCCAGTTCGCTGGCGTCGAGCAGGTCGCTGGCCTTTTCGCCGAGTTTGCTGGCGTCCTTGGTGTAGGCCACCAGGCGGCCGTTGCTGGAGATCAGCGCCAGTTCGCCGGCGCCGTTATAGAGCTTCTGGTCGGCACTGGTGAGCATGTCCTGAATGAAGTTCACCGACAGATCGGCCCCCACAATGCCCTGGAACTTGCCATCGACCATGATCGGCTCGATGAACGAGGCCAGCATCACCATGACGTCGCCGACTTTATACGGGGCGGGGTCGATGGCGCAGGGCTTCTGGTTTTCCTTGGAGCACAGGTAGTACTCGCTGGCGCGTACGCCGGTGGAGAGCATTTTCTGGTCGGCCACGTCGGCGAGCTTATCCAGGCCCAGGCTGCCGTCCGCGTTGCGATACCACTACGGGATAAAGCGGCCGTCGGCGCCCATGCCGATGATGGGGCTGTTCACGTAGGCGGCGTCGTTATGATCGATTGCGTTGGGTTCCCAGCCGATGTAGGCACCGAGGATTTTCGGGTTGCGCACCACACTTTCACGCAGCAGATTGATCAATTGCTCACGGCCGATCTGCAGCGCGGGCTCGCCCTTGGCGTCCTTCATGGCAATCAGGGCGTTGGCGGTGGCCAAACCTTTGGCGGTCACCAGCGGCGCCTCCAGCTCACGCTGGATCTGGGTGGCCTGGGTTTGCGCCAGGGACGTCAGGCGCTGCTCGATGATCTGCTCGAACTGCGCCTGAGTGCGTTGCTGGACCATCTCTTGGGTGCGCGCGCTGGCGAACACCGCGTAGAGCACCAGCACCGCGACCACGGTCAGCACAATGGCCCCGGCCAATGCGGCGACGGAAAACTGAATCGACTTGAATTTCATGAACGCTCCACGCGCAGGAGAGATGGGCTGCCTGATGTATCGGCTGGAGACGGGCAGGTCATGAGCGGTGGGCGGTCAAAAGCCGGCCGCTTGTCGCAAATGGGACAGCCGTCGCCGCAGCGGGAGGTGTGAGATGTATCCGAAATTCAGCGGTTACACGTCTGGTGTATCTGGCGTCGATACAGTCGAACGCCTACGATACGCGCCATGTTTTCAGGGCGTCTTTTCAGGGAGAGTGTATTGATGAAGAAATCACTGGCGGTAAGTGTATTGGCGGCAGCGGTCCTGCTGGCCGGGTGTCAATCGGTCAACACCACCAGCGGCGGCGCCGTTGGGGTAGAGCGCAAGCAGTACATGTTCAGCATGCTGTCGAGCCAGGAAGTCGACCAGATGTATGCCCAGTCCTACCAGCAGACCCTGGGTGAGGCCAGCGGCAAAGGCTTGGTGGATAAAACCAGTGCCAACGCCAAGCGGGTGCAGGCCATCGCCAAGCGTCTGATCGCCCAGGCACCGACCTTCCGTGCGGATGCGGCGCAGTGGAACTGGGAAGTGAACCTGATCAAAAGCGATGAGATGAACGCCAACTGCGGGCCTGGCGGCAAGATCTTCGTGTACAGCGCGCTGATCGACAACCTCAAGCTCACCGATGACGAATTGGCCGCGGTAATGGGCCATGAGATCGCCCATGCCCTGCGTGAGCATGGTCGCGAAGCCATGTCCAAGGCTTACGGCATCGAAATGGCCAAGCAGGGCGCCGGCGCGTTGTTTGGCCTGGGTCAGGACAGCCTGGCGCTGGCCGACACCGTAGCCAACTACGGCATGACCTTGCCCAACAGTCGCAGCAATGAAAACGAAGCGGACCTGATCGGCCTGGAACTGTCTGCCCGGGCCGGCTACAACCCGAACGCCGCGATCACGCTGTGGAACAAGATGGCCAAGGCGTCCGAGGGCGCGCCGCCGGAGTTCATGAGCACGCACCCGGCGTCTGACAGCCGCATCGCCTCGCTGCAGGCGGCCATTCCAAAGGTCATGCCGCTCTATCAGCAGGCCAAAAAATCTTGACCCTGTGACGATCCAATGGTGGGAGAGGGTTTGCCCCCTCCCACATTGAATTGGGTTTGCAGGCTGAGACTCTTAGATCCAGCCACTGCTCTGCATGGCTTTGTACACCGCCACGATCGCCAGGATGAAAAACGCTGAGGCGGCCAGGCGGCGAATCAACGTCAGCGGCAGTTTCTCTGCGGCGAAATTCCCCGCCAATACCACCGGCACGTTGGCAATCAGCATGCCCAGGGTGGTACCGATGATCACCAGCCACAGTTCCGGATATTGCGCGGCGAGCATCACCGTGGCGATTTGCGTCTTGTCACCGATTTCCGCGAGGAAAAACGCAATCAGCGTGGTTAGGAAAGGCCCGAACTTGCGCGTGGTGCTGGCTTCGTCATCGTCGAGTTTGTCCGGCACCAAGGTCCACAGCGCGGTGGCGCAGAAGCTGGCCGCGAGGATCCAGTGCAGCACCGCATCCGAGAAGAAACTGCCGAACCAGGCGCCCACGGCACCGGCGGCGGCGTGGTTGGCCAGGGTGGCGGCGACGATACCGGCGATGATCGGCCAGGGTTTGCGAAAGCGGGCGGCCAGGATGAGGGCGAGCAGTTGCGTCTTGTCGCCGATTTCGGCCAAGGCAACGATTGCGGTGGGAACGAGCAATGAATCCAGCATCAGGTAGGTTTCCAGGGGCGGGTCGACACGGCTATGACACGTACAGCCTTCCCGCCCCGGGTAAGGTGTGCGTGTCATAGGTCTTGTCAAACCCCGGTCCGTCTGTGCGGACTCCTGGGTCGCATACGCCATGGTCTGCTGACCAAGTATGTTGACGTATGCCGGACGAGCGTGGTGCTCGTGGGAGACTACTCCCCTAGGACGGAGCGGATTCTGCCTAGGCAAATTCCATTCGGCAAGCGTTCTTTTCTAAACCTCGATCAGCCGCGCTTGGCGCGGTAGATACGAAAACCGTTGCCTTCAGCCTTGATCGCACACACGCCCAGATGCTCTTCGATCAGCGGCTGGTACTTCAGGAAACTGTTGGCCACCAAGCGCAGTTCGCCGCCTTTTGCCAGATGTTTGGCCGCTTTTCGCAGCAAGTTCTCGGTGGCGAAATAGTCTGTGTGCACGCCAACATGGAAAGGTGGATTGCTCAGAATCGCATTCAACCCCATCGGCGCGGCGTCGATGCCATCACCGGTCAGCACCTCGGCTTCCAGGCCGTTGGCGGCCAGGGTCAGGCGGCTGCTGGCGGCTGCGAAGGCGTCCACGTCGAGCAGCGTGACAGTGTTATGCGGGTAGCGACGTTTGATTGCGGCTCCCAATACGCCAGCCCCACAGCCAAAGTCCAGCAGATGACCGCTCGGCAGTTTATCCAGATGCGCCAGCAACAACTCGGTGCCGCGATCCAGGCGGCCGTGGCTGAACACGCCCGGCAGGCTCACCACCTTCAACGGCCCTTCGGCCAGCGGTACGTCGAACGTCTGTGCCAGGCTCTCCAACGCCACCGCCTGCGGGGCATTGGCTACGGTGACTTGCCACAGCTGGCAATGCCGCGCGTTGTCGAGCTTGCGTGGTTTTCCCAAGGGGGTCATTTGCTTGGCGGCGCTTTCGATACCGGCTTTTTTCTCGCCCACCAGGAACAGCTCGGCACCGGGAAGGCGTGCGGCCACGGCCTTGAGCAGGTAGTCGGTCAGGTCCTTGGACTTGGGCAGAAAGATTACCGCCGCGTCGAACGCACGCTCCGGCACGCTGACGCCGAACTGGCTGCGCTCGGGGAAACGGGCGTCGAGCGCCGCCTGGTCGCCGGCATGCCAGCACCAGCCGTGGGCATTGGGCAGGCGCCCCAGCAAGTCGTCGGCGGGCAACCCCACCAATAGCAGGTTGCCTTGAAAAAGTTCGGCCTGGCGAAGCAGTACTTCACTGCGCGGATCCATGGTCTGCTCCTTGAAAAGGGGCGCAGTTTATCAACTCACAACCCGCAGCGGGGTGCCGCTGAAAAAGCCACGGGCGTTTTCCACCAGTTGACCGACGATACGCTGGCGCGCTTCGCGGCTGCCCCAGGCATTGTGTGGGGTGACGATCAAGCGCGGAATATCATCGGCCAGCAGCGGATTACCGTCGACCGGCGGCTCCACGCTCAACACGTCGGTAGCCGCGCCGCCCAGATGGCCGCTGCGCAACCCATGGGCCAGGGCTTGCTCGTCGATCAAGCCGCCGCGCGCGGTGTTGACCACCAGCGCGCCGGGCTTGAGCAGCGCCAGTTCGCGGGCGCCGATCAAATGGCGGGTGTGCTCGTTGAGCGGGCAGTGCAAGGTCAGCGCGTCGACCTGGGGCAGCAGTTCATCCAACGGCACGCGGTCGGCCCGGGCAGGGCGCCCCGGAATCGCGCCCAGCACCACGCGCATGCCAAAGGCTTCGGCCAGACGCGCCACGGCGCTGCCCAATTCACCGTGGCCCAACAGGCCGAGGGTTTTGCCCTCCAATTCAATGATCGGATGATCCAGCAGGCAGAATTGCTTGGCCTGTTGCCATTTGCCGGCGGCTACATCCTGCTGATAGTCCTTCAGCCGCGTCGCCAGGTTGAGCAGCAGCATAATCGTGTGCTGCGCCACCGATGGCGTGCCGTAGCCCTGGCAGTTGCTCACTGTGATGCCCTGGGCGCGGGCGGCGGCCATATCAATGTTGTTGGTACCGGTGGCCGACACCAGGATCAGTCTGAGATCGGGGCAAGCCGCCAGGGTTTGTGCGTTGAGCACGATCTTGTTGCTGATGGCCACTTGGGCACCTTGCAGGCGTTCCAATACATTTTGCGGCGTCGTGTCCGAAAACAGCTGCAACTCTGTGAAGCTGTCTCGCAATTCGCTGAGGTCGAGGTCCCCCAAGTCCAGGGAAGGGTGATCAAGGAAGACGGCGCGGCGATTGTCAGTCATCAACTGTACCTTTTGCGACAGAGTTCGAAGGCGTAATCTGCCGAGCCTATCAGATGAAATAATCAGTTACTTAATGGAGTGAGCATGTACCTCGCCGAGTTTTTGACCGTAGCCTTGATTCACTTGTTGGCGGTGGCCAGTCCCGGACCGGACTTCGCCGTGGTGGTGCGTGAGAGCGTGACCCACGGCCGCCGCGCCGGCACCTGGACCGCGCTGGGCGTGGGTTCGGCGATTTTCCTGCATGTGGGCTATTCGTTGCTGGGTATCGGGCTGATCGTGTCCCAGTCCATCGTGCTGTTCAACGCCCTCAAGTGGGCCGCGGCTGCTTACTTGCTGTACATCGGCTTCAAAGCCCTGCGCGCCCAGCCGGCCAAACCCGCGGCCGAGGGCGAGCTGCACCGCGAAGCCGGTGAACGCACCCCGCGCGGCGCCTTCACCGCCGGTTTCGTAACCAATGGCTTGAACCCCAAGGCCACGTTGTTCTTCCTCTCGTTGTTCACCGTGGTGATCAATCCACACACGCCGCTGGCGGTCCAGGCCGGTTACGGCGTGTACCTGGCGGTGGCGACGGCGCTGTGGTTCTGCCTGGTGGCGATGCTGTTCAGCCAGCAACGCGTGCGCGCCGGGTTTGCGCGGATGGGGCATTGGTTCGACCGGACCATGGGCGCGGTATTGATTGCCATAGGTGTGAAGCTGGCGTTTACCAGCATGAAATAACATTGGCCCACCCGGTGCGCATGACCAGTAATCGGTGCAAATGCTGGCGCAAAGCTAGCATTTGCTGAGGTCTGCAAATCATTCCTTTGGCTGATTTAGCGCACACATAACGTCTCTACAGTGCAGGTCTTCAAGCCAAGACCGTGCAGTCATAAAAGGGATTCGTATGTTGCAGACCCGTGTTATCCCGCCCGCCGAAGGTGCGTACCAATACCCACTGTTGATCAAGCGCCTGCTGATGTCCGGCACCCGTTACGAGAAGACCCGGGAAATCGTCTACCGTGACAAATTGCGTTACACCTACCCCACCTTGATCGAACGCGTCGCGCGCCTGGCCAATGTGTTGACCGAGGCCGGTGTGAAGGCCGGTGACACGGTGGCGGTGATGGATTGGGACAGCCATCGCTATCTGGAATGCATGTTCGCCATCCCGATGATCGGCGCGGTGATCCACACCATCAACGTGCGCCTGTCGCCGGAACAGATCTTGTACACCATGAACCACGCCGAAGACCGCTTCGTGCTGGTCAACAGTGAGTTTGTCGGGCTCTATCAAGCCATCGCCGGGCAGCTCACCACCGTGGACAAGACCCTGCTGCTCACCGACGGCGAAGCCAAAACCGCCGATCTGCCTGACCTGGTGGGCGAGTATGAAACCCTGCTGGCCGCCGCCAGCCCTCAGTACGACTTCCAGGATTTCGACGAGCACTCGGTCGCCACCACGTTCTACACCACTGGCACCACCGGTAACCCCAAGGGCGTGTACTTCACCCATCGCCAACTGGTGCTGCACACCATTGGCGTGGCGACCATCATGGGCAGCGTCGACAGCGTACGATTGCTGGGCACCAACGACGTGTACATGCCGATCACGCCGATGTTTCACGTGCATGCCTGGGGCTTGCCGTATGTGGCTACCATGCTCGGTCTCAAGCAGGTCTACCCTGGCCGCTACGACCCGGAATTGCTGGTGGAGCTGTGGCGCAAGGAAAAGGTCACGTTCTCCCATTGCGTGCCGACCATCCTGCAGATGGTGCTCAACGCCAAGGCCGCTCAGGGGGTGGATTTTGCCGGTTGGAAAATCGTCATCGGTGGCAGTGCGCTGAATCGTTCGCTGTATGAAGCTTCCAAGGCCCGTGGGATTCAACTCACCGCTGCGTACGGCATGTCCGAGACCGGACCGCTGGTGTCCTGTGCGCATCTCAACGAAGAACTGCTGGCCGGCAGCGAAGACGAGCGCATTACCTACCGCATCAAGGCTGGCGTGCCGGGGCCGTTGGTGGAGGCGGCGATCATCGACGCCGAGGGTCGTTTCCTGCCGGCCGATGGCGAATCCCAGGGCGAACTTGTGCTGCGCGCGCCCTGGCTGACCGAGGGATATTTCAAAGAGCCGCAGAAGGGCGCCGAGTTGTGGGCGGGCGGCTGGATGCACACCGGGGATGTGGCCACGCTGGACGCCTTTGGTGTGATCGATATCCGCGACCGCATCAAGGATGTGATCAAGACCGGCGGTGAGTGGGTCTCGTCCCTGGCCCTCGAAGACCTGGTCAGCCGTCACCCGGCGGTACGCGAAGTAGCGGTGGTAGGCGTCGCCGACCCGCAGTGGGGCGAGCGCCCGTTTGCCTTGGTGGTGGTGCGCGAAGGCCATGCAATTGGCGCCCGCGAGCTGAAGGAACACCTCAAACCGTTCGTGGAATTGGGCCATTTGAGCAAGTGGGCGATTCCGAGTCAGATCGCCGTTGTTACGGAAATTCCCAAGACCAGTGTCGGTAAGCTCGACAAGAAACGTATCCGCATTGACATCATTGAATGGCAGGCCAACAACAGCACGTTCCTGTCCACCCTCTGAGCTGATTTGCCGTGCCCTTGTGGCACGGCGATGCTCTATCTCGCGCCTTCACTTGTGATTTGCCGATTTTCAGCCATCCTTCCCGCGTCGGCCTCCGCCGACATGGCGAAAGGACTGTGGCAGACGGCCCGGTGATGCAAATCACACTTTAGAGGGATCAAGCAGTACCCCCTGCTGGCTATAGTCCCACTCAGAGTTTTTCAAGGATGCACCGCTTCGGGCCATGGAGGTTCAGTTGCCAGGCAGCATTGGAATCGTTGTATTCCGGCTGTTACACGCATCATCTAGAACTCACTGCCATAACAATAATGCACATGGAGTAGCGTCGATGACCTCAGTAAACCAGTTCTGGCGCCGGGCAAAATTGCCTCTGGCCGTCAGCCTCGCCTCTACGCTCGCCGGGCCCGCATTCGGCGTCAGCTTCAATATCGGTGAAATCGAAGGGAATTTTGACTCGTCGCTTTCCGTGGGGGCGAGTTGGTCGACAGCCAAGCCCAACAAGGACTTGATCGGCGCCAACAACGGCGGTCGGGGCTTGTCCCAGACGTCCGATGACGGCCACCTGAACTTCAAGCGCGGCGAGACCTTCTCCAAGATCTTCAAGGGTATCCACGACCTGGAGCTGAAGTACGGCGACACCGGCGTATTCGTGCGGGGCAAATACTGGTACGACTTCGAACTCAAGGATGAAAGCCGTGAGTTCAAGGACATCAGCGACAACAATCGCAAGGAAGGGGCCAAGTCTTCCGGCGGGCAGATTCTCGACGCCTTCGTTTATCACAACTATGCGATTGCCGATCAGCCGGGCAGCGTGCGCTTCGGTAAGCAGGTAGTGAGCTGGGGCGAAAGCACCTTTATCGGCGGCGGCATCAACTCTATCAACCCGATCGATGTGTCTGCGTTCCGTCGTCCGGGTGCCGAGATCAAGGAAGGCTTGATTCCGGTCAACATGTTCTACGTATCGCAAACCCTGACCGATAACCTCTCGGCCGAAGCGTTTTACCAGCTGGAATGGGACCAGACCGTTACTGATAACTGCGGCACGTTCTTCTCGCAGCCGGATGTGATTTCCGATGGTTGCAGCAATAACCTGCGGGTGCTGAACAAGCGTTCGACCATCCCGGGCGCAGCCTTGCCGACCTTGACTGCCTTGGGTGTGGACGTTAACAACGAAGGCGTACTGGTCCGTCGTGGCCCCGACCGTGATGCTCGCGACAGCGGACAGTTCGGCGTGGCGATGCACTACAACTTCGAACCGCTGGATACCGAGTTCGGCGCGTACTTCATGAACTACCACAGCCGTGCGCCGATTTTCAGTGCACAGGGTGCGCCGTCGTCGGCCTACACCCGTCCGCTGGGGCCGCTTGGCGCCTTGCGTCCACTGGTCGTTGCCGGTAACTCCAATTACTTTGTCGAGTACCCGGAAGATATCCGCCTCTACGGTTTGAGCTTCTCCACCACGTTGCCGACAGGCACCGCATGGAGTGGTGAACTGAGCTACCGTCCCAACGCACCGGTGCAGTTGAGCACCACCGATATCCTCTTCGCCGGCGTGACGCCGATCCCAGGCTTTGGCAACGCCTCCGTACTCAAAGGCACCCCCGGTCAGGACCTGCACGGTTACAACCGCAAGGAAGTGACCCAGTTCCAGACCACCTTCACGCACTTCTTCGACCAAGTGATGGGCGCGAGTCGCTTGACCACCGTCGGTGAAATCGGTGTGACCCATGTGGGCGGCCTGGAAAGCAAGTCCCAAGCCCGTTATGGCCGTGACCCGGTATTCGGCCCTGGCACCTTGCCAGGTGGCTTCTGCGACAGGCTTAACCTGTCCACCGCCAATGGCGCTGGCTTGCCCAATGCCTCAGGCTTGAACACCAATTGCAACAACGATGGCTTCACCACCGCCACCTCCTGGGGCTATCGCGCTCGCGCCATCTGGGAATACCCGGATGTGTTCGCCGGTGTGAACCTCAAGCCTAACGTGGCGTGGTCCCACGACGTGAAGGGCTACTCGCCAGGCCCTGGCGGTAACTTCGAGGAAGGTCGCAAAGCGGTCAGCCTGGGGCTGGATGCCGAATACCAGAACACCTACACCGCAAGCCTGGCCTACACCAACTTCTTCGGCGGCAAGTTCAGCACCGTGGATGACCGTGATTTTGTCGCCCTGAGCGTCGGCGCGAACTTCTAAGCACACTGAATTTCAGGAAGACCGGAATATGAAAATAACTAAAAGTCTGTTGCACGTAGGTGTGCTGGGGCTGTCGATCCTGGCGAGCAACGTCATGGCGGCGGTCTCGGCCGATGAAGCTGCCAAGCTGGGTACCACCCTGACGCCGATGGGTGCCGAGATGGCCGGTAACGCTGCCGGCACTATCCCGAAATGGTCGCCGATGCCGACCAACGCCGGCGCTGTGGATGCCCGTGGTTTCCTTGCCAACCCGTACGCCAGTGAGCAACCGCAGTTCACCATCACCGCAGCCAATGTCGAGCAGTACAAAGACAAACTGGCGCCGGGGCAGTACGCGATGTTCAAGCGCTACCCGGAAACCTTCAAGATGCCGGTCTACCCGACCCATCGCGGCGCTACCGTGCCGGCCGAGGTGTTTGCCTCGATCAAGAAGAACGCCACCACCACCAACCTGGTGTCCGGTGGCAACGGCCTGGAGAACTTCGAAACCGCGGTGCCATTCCCGATTCCGAAAAGCGGCGTTGAGGTGATCTGGAACCACATCACCCGCTATCGCGGCGGCAGCGTGACGCGTCTGGTTACCCAGGCTACCCCGCAAACCAACGGTTCCTACAGCCTGGTGTACTTCCGCGACCAGTTCGTGTTCCGCGACAAAATGAAGGACTTCGATCCGAAGAACCCGGGCAACGTGCTGTTCTACTTCAAGCAGCAAGTGACCGCGCCGGCACGTCTGGCCGGTGGTGTGCTGCTGGTGCACGAAACCCTGGACCAGGTGAAGGAGCCGCGTTCGGCATGGGTCTACAACGCCGGCCAGCGCCGTGTGCGCCGGGCGCCGCAAGTGTCCTATGACGGCCCGGGCACCGCTGCCGACGGTCTGCGTACCTCCGACAACCTCGACATGTACAACGGCGCGCCGGATCGCTACGACTGGAAGCTAGAGGGCAAGAAAGAAATCTACATTGCCTCCAACAGCTACAAGATCGACGACCCTAAGCTCAAGTACGCCGACATCATCAAGGCCGGTCACATTAACCAGGACCTGGCGCGTTACGAGCTGCGCCGCGTCTGGCATGTGGTCGCCACCTTGAAGGAAGGCCAGCGCCACATTTACGCCAAGCGTGACTTCTACATCGACGAAGACACCTGGCAAGCGGCGGTGATCGACCACTACGACGGCCGTGGCCAACTGTGGCGTGTCGCCGAGGCTCATGCCGAGAACTACTACGACAAGCAAGTGCCGTGGTACGCCCTGGAAACCCTCTACGACCTGCAATCCGGCCGCTACCTGGCGCTGGGCATGAAGAACGAAGAGAAACAGGCCTACGATTTCGGCTTCACCGCCTCCACTAGCGAATTCACCCCGGCGGCCCTGCGTCAGGATGGTGTGCGCTAGGTTGCACGACCCAATGTGTGAGGGGCATGCCCCCTCCCACATGGGATGCATTCCAGATTGAATGATAATTTGGCAAAGCTCGATCAAAGGGTGGGAGGGGGCTTGCCCCCGATAGCGGGATAACAGTCGGCATTTACGTTGACTGTTACCGCGTTATCGGGAGCAAGCTCCCTCCCGCTTTTTGCCTATCGCGATATTTTTTGTCGCAGTTCTTTTTCAGGCAATTGTTGCAAAGATCTACAAAGCGGCGGCTTTTACCGCTAGTCTGCGGACATCTGCAATGCCGACAATAGCCTTCAATAAGAGCCCGGCGATGACTGATCTGTCCCGAATCCAAGGGCCTGCCAGTGCGGTGATCCCGTCCCTGGAAGCTCGCTTTTACCGGCCGCCACTGCCTGACGGCTATGTGCTGCGACCGCGCCTGTGTGAACGGCTGAGTGCCGGATTGCAGGGGCGGTTGTTGCTGGTCAGTGCGCCGGCAGGGTTCGGTAAGAGCTCCCTTGCGATTGAGTTCTGTCAAAGCCTGCCGGCGCATTGGCAAAGCCTGTGGCTGGGCTTGGGCCCACGGGACAGCGACCCTGGTCGTTTCCTCGAGCGCCTGCTCGAAGGTCTGCAACAGTACTTCTCGCCGCTGGGTGCCCAGTCCCTGGGCCTGCTGAAAATGCGTCAGCGTCACCAACCCTTTGCGTTTGAAGAATGGCTTGATGGCCTGCTCGATGAGTTGGCCCACCATCTGTCCACCCGCGCGCCGCTGTTACTGGTGCTGGACGACTATCACTTGGCCCAGGGGCCGGTGCTGGACCGTTGCCTACAGTTTTTCCTCAATCATTTGCCCGATGGCCTGGTAGTGCTGGTGACCAGTCGCCAGCGCCCTGACTGGCATCTGGCGCGCCTGCGGCTGTCGCGGCATTTGCTGGAACTGAACGAGCACGACCTGCGCCTGACCCATGCCGAATCCCTGGCGGTGCTGGATCGCCATAGCAACTCATTGCGCGGCGAAGCCCTCGATAACTTGATCCGTCGTAGCGAAGGCTGGGTGGCCGGTTTGCGTTTCTGGTTGCTGGCGGCCTCCGAAGCCGGCAACGAGAGTGCCTTGCCCCAGAGCCTGCACGGCGGCGAAGGGTTGATCCGCGATTACCTGCTGGAAGAGGTGATCGACTGCCTGCCTGCCGAGGTGCAGGCGTTTCTGTTCGACACCGCGCCCCAGGAGCGCTTTTGCAGTGACCTGTGCGACGCCGTGCGCGAAGCCCATGACAGCGCGGAGATCCTGCGTTACCTGCAATCTCACCAAGTGTTTCTGGTGCCGCTGGACGAGCAGGGCGTTTGGTTCCGTTATCACCATTTGTTCTCCGACCTGCTGCGCAGCCGGCGCGAAAGCAGCCCTGTGCTGCCGGCCGCCAGCCTGCACCTGCGCGCCTGTCGTTGGTTCAACGCCCAAGGTTTGATCGACGAAGCGGTGGAACAAGCGTTGCGCGCCGGTCATCTGGATGTGGCGGCGAACCTGGTGCAAAACCTGTCCGAAGAACAACTGCTGGCCGAGCAGAATGTCGGTATGTTGCTGCGTTGGAAAATGGACTTGCCCGATAGCTTGCTGATCAGCACTCCCCGCTTGATCGTGCTCTACAGCTGGGCATTGGGGCTGGCCTGTCAGTTGGATGCGGCAGAAGAATTGTCCAGCTATCTCAGTCGGTTTCTGCCGGCACCCTCGGCCACCGCGCAAAAATCCATGCTGGCGCAGTGGCTGGCGCTCAGCGGCATCATTGCTCGTGGTCGCGGCGATCGCGAGCGTACCCAGCGCTATTGCAGCGAGGCCTTGGACAGCTTGCCGCAGCGCCGTTACGGCCAGCGACTGATGTGCCTGTCGACCCTGTCCAATCTGGCGATTGCTGACGCCGATTTATGGCGTGCCCGCGGTTTGAATCGCGAGTCGCTGGAGCTGGCGCAGCGCGTCGGCAACCCGCTGTTCGAGGCCTTGGCCCACTATGATCGCGCGCGGGTCCTGCAAGCGCGGGGCGAAATTCTGCGTTCCCTCGACGAAGTGCGCCAGGGCCTGCAACGCCTGCACGGTCTGGCGCCTCAGCGGCTGTATACGGTACGGGCTCGCCTCTCGCTGTATGAAGGTTACTTGCTGCTGGTGCGGTTTCAGCCCGAAGCCGGCATGGTTCGCCTGCGCGCTGGACTGGCTGAAGCCCGTGCCTGTCGCGATATCAGTGTGTTGATCGGGCATTGCGTGATCGCCAGTTTCGAAGGGCGGCGCGGTGAGTTCCCTTTGGCGTTCGCCGAACTCGCCGAAGCCGAACGCTTGATGCATATCTGGGACGTGCCGCCGATCTACTACCTGGCCATGATCACTCTGATCAAGTGCGAATTGTGGCTGGCCCAGGGCCGCACCGATCTGGCCGAAGCCTGGCTGGCACGGTTGGAGCAAACCTACAACGGCGAGCACGCCGCCGCCGCGCCGGAATTCCACCCGCACCTGCCGCAGCATATCGGCCTGCAACAAGCGGCCCTCGACGCCACACGCCATCAGCGCGGCGCGGCTTTGCAGCGCTTGGAAGAACTGGCTCAGCAAGCCCACGACAGCGGTCGCCAGATGATCGCCCTGATGGCCTTGACTCAACAGACACAGTTGCTGCTTGAGGGTGCCCAGGAAACCAAGGCGCGTCTGATTCTGGCTCGGGCACTGGAGGCGGGAGCGGGCGGCGCGCTGCAACCTTTTCAGCGTCTGCTGGACGCCCACCCGGATTGGATGCGCGAACAACTGGCCCAGGACCCTCATGGCTTACTGAGTCAAAGCTTGCTGGCCTTGCTGCCCAAGTCAGTGACGGTGCAGCCTGCGCCAGCCCATGAAGCTCTCAGTGCGCGTGAGTTGGCGGTCCTGCAACTGATCGCCGAAGGCTGCTCCAACCAAGACATCAGCAACCGGCTGTTCATTTCACTGCACACGGTCAAAACCCATGCGAGCCATATCAATAGCAAATTGGGCGTCGAGCGGCGTACCCAGGCGGTGGCGCGGGCGCAGGAATTGCGCTTGATTGGTTAGGTATCAAGCGAGCGTGCTTGGAGTGGTTTGCGAAGCGTTCCAGTCTGTTTTAATAGGGCGATTGTTGCGGCGCTACCCGTCTGAGACACTGATTGATTTGCACTGGAAGACTGCCCATGGACACCAAATCGCCCACGCTCATCCGCGAAACTTTCCCCGTCGGCCCGTTGCAGTGCAACTGCACGATCATCGGCGATCCCGTCACTAAAAAAGCCATCGTGGTCGACCCCGGCGGCAATCATGAGCTGATCCTGGCGCGCCTCGATGCGCTGGGGCTGAAAGTGGTGAGCATCATTCATACCCACGCCCATCTCGATCACTTCCTCGCTTCGGGTCAATTGAAAGAGAAGACCGGTGCCACCCTGCATCTGCACAAGGAGGACCAATTCTTGTGGGACAACCTGGAGATGCAATGTCAGATGTTTGGTGTGCCCTACACCCCGGTGCCGTCGCCCGACCGCTGGCTGGCCGATGACGAAGAACTGGCCTGCGCCTGCGGTGTGGCCTTGCACACCCCAGGGCATACGCCGGGCTCGATGAGTTTCTGGTTCGCCGATGCCAAATTGCTGATTGCCGGGGACACTTTGTTCCGGCGCGGCGTGGGGCGCACGGACCTCTGGGGCGGCGACCAGGCGACCATCGTGCGGTCGATCAAGCAGCGCCTGTACACCCTGGATGAGGGCGCCACCGTGGTGACCGGCCATGGGCCGGACACGCGGCTGGGGGATGAGATGCGCGAGAATCCGTTTGTTCGCGCCTGATGTAAGTGAGCGCACCGTTACAGCGAAAACGCAGGTTCTATTCAGGAGGCGTCTGCTAGGGTTTTGATAGCGGCAAATGTGACCAATGTTTTGTTACAGCCGCGGCAACGGTCATGGAATTTTTGCCGTTTGTCGCGTTCCAAACTCGGCACAGGTCCATTGCCAATGTCCTTTGCACCACAGAATGCAAAAGTAGGAGCTTCTTTCATGTTCACTCCGCGTCGTCTGCTTGTTGTCGCTACCGCCGTAGCCTTGTTGTCCGGCTGCGCTTCCCCTAATCCTTATGACGGCAGCAGCCAGGGACAGGCGAATAATGAATCCGGCGGTATGAGCAAGACCGCCAAATACGGCGGTCTGGGTGCCCTGGCCGGGGCATTGGCGGGCGCTGCCATCGACCACAACAACCGTGGCAAGGGTGCGCTGATCGGCGCGGTAGTGGCAGGTGCAGGCGCCGCCGGGTATGGCTATTACGCCGACCAGCAGGAAAAGAAACTGCGCGAAAGCATGGCCAATACTGGGGTTGAGGTGCAGCGACAGGGTGATCAGATCAAATTGATCATGCCGGGTAACATCACCTTCGCGACTAACTCCGACGCGATCTCCAGCAGTTTTTACCAGCCGCTGAACAACCTGGCCAACTCGCTCAAACAGTTCAATCAAAACACCATCCAGATTGTGGGCTATACCGACAGCACCGGCAGCCGCCAACTGAACATGGACCTGTCCCAACGCCGTGCTCAGAGCGTGGCCAATTATCTGACCTCCCAAGGCGTGAGCCCGGCCAACCTGAGCGCACGCGGTGCCGGCCCGGATAACCCGATTGCCAGTAACGCCGACGTCAATGGCCGCGCCCAGAACCGTCGCGTGGAGGTCAACCTCGGTCCGATCCCTGGCCAGCAATACGGTCAGCCGGGCCAGCAGGCTCCTCAGCAGAATAATCAGTTCCAGGGCAATCCATACCAGCAGTACCAATAAACAGCAGGCATTAAAAAGGGCGCCGTGCAATCCATGCACGGCGCCCTTTTTAGTGGGCGGCATTTACTTCAGTCGATGTACTCGAACACTTTCACAATCTTCTGTACGCCGGACACGCCTTGCACCAAGTTGGCAGCGCGAGTGGCTTCCGCCTGGGTCAGCAAGCCCATCAGGTAGACGATGCCGTTATCGGTGACGACCTTGATGCGCGAGCCTGGGATGGCGTTGTCCGTCAGCATCTGGGCCTTGATTTTGGTCGTCAGCAGCGCGTCGTTGCTAATCGCCAGCAGGGTGATCGGGTCCATCACCTGCAATTCGTTGTGAACCTTCTTCACGCGCTGCACGGCCGCGGCGGCTTGTTCGGCCTGAGCCTTGAGGTCGGCGCGAGGTGTCTGGCCAGCCAGCAGCACCACGCCATTAAAGCTGGTGACGACGATGCGCGAGGCGCCATTGCCGAGGTCCGGCGCGGCCTTGGCGACGTTGACCTCGACCTTGGTTTCGATCAGTGAATCGTCGATCTTGCTGCCGAAGGTGCGCGTGCCCTTGTCGTCCTGGATGGGGGTGTCACGTGTCGCGGTGATTGCCGTGCTGCAGCCGCTGATGGCGAGGCACAGCGTCATGGCCAAAAGGCTGAGGCGGTTAACGGTCATTCTTCACTCCCGAACAGTTGGCTGTCGATCAGATCGCACAGGCAGTGGATCGCCAGCAGGTGGACTTCCTGGATACGTGCGGTGACATTGGCCGGAACGCGGATCTCCACATCTTCAGGCAGCAGCAACGAGGCCATGCCGCCGCCATCGCGTCCGGTCAATGCTACGACAATCATTTCGCGATCATGTGCGGCCTGGATCGCTTGAATAATATTCGCCGAGTTGCCACTGGTGGAAATCGCCAGCAGCACATCGCCCGGTTGGCCCAGGGCGCGGATCTGCTTGGAGAAGATTTCGTTGTAGCTGTAATCGTTGGCGATCGAGGTAATCGTCGACGAGTCGGTGGTCAGGGCGATGGCCGGCAGGCTTGGCCGCTCGCGCTCGAAGCGGTTGAGCAGCTCGGAGGAAAAGTGCTGGGCGTCGCCGGCCGAACCGCCATTGCCGCACGAAAGCATTTTGCCTTCGTTGAGCAAGGCATTGACCATGACCTGACTGGCTTGCTCGATGTGCGGTGCAAGTACGTCCATCGCCTGTTGCTTGGTGTCGATGCTGGCCTGGAAAAGCTGGCGAATTCGGGATTGCATGTCCATCTGTGTGACCTTAAGTAGCGCGGCTGTTTGGCACAGGAATGTGCAGCCCGCAAAGCAAAGAGCAAAAGTGTGTGGTGAAGATGTCCGGCGAATCAGCTGTCGAAGGCGTTCGGGAGCCAGTTCAGATCAGCGGTACCCGACGGTGTGCTTTCTATGGCAACCACATCGAAACGGCAGGGGGCGTCGGCCCAGCGATGCTCTTCTTGCAGGAAAAACTGCGCGGCGAGTATTAGCTTCTGACGCTTGCGCCCGTCGATACTGGCGAGCGCGCCACCCCATTGTGCGTGTTTTCTGTAGCGGACTTCGACGAATACTACTGTATCGCCGTCAAGCATGACCAGATCAAGCTCGCCGCGTTTACATAACCAGTTCTGCGCCAAAAGGCGCAGACCCTGTTGTTGCAGGTAGTTCAGAGCTTGAAGTTCGGCATCCTTGCCGCTTTGCGCACGGGACCGCTCGGGCATCAGCGCGGGGTGTCCGGCAGACGCTGGATCTGACCACCGACGAACTTCGCCCAGGGCATCTGGCGATCTACGCGTTGGTTGCCGCTGATTCCCAGGTTGCCCGAGAGACCGTCAATCCGAGTGTCCGGGAGCGCCTTGAGCTGGCCCAGGCGTGGCGCCAGACGATAGGCATCCACACCCATCGCGTAGAGACGGCCGAGGCTGCCATTGGCTTGTGGCCATTGTGCTGCAACTTGATTGCGCAGCGGGTCGGTGGTGTTGAGCAGCCAAGGGGTTTCACAGAACATTACGTTGGTCATGTCGAGGTATTGGTTCTTGTCGCCGCTGGCGCTGAATACGTGGGACGTTGCATACACGGGCACGTCGCCGGCGTACTGGAAGTTCAGGGTCGGTTTAATCTGTTGGGCCAGTTGCGGGGTTACGGCCAGGAAGATGAACTCGATGTCCTGGCGACGCGAAGGTTGTGCCGCCACGTCGGTACCAACGGCGTTTTGCAGGCTCTTGGCGCGGCCTTCGCTTTTACGCAGTTGGAACAGGTCGGCAATTTGCTGGGCCAGGGCGACCGGCTGGTCGACGTATTCCACACCCATCACCGTACCGCCATGAGCTTCCCAATCCTGACGGAAGGCTTTGTAGACCCGCTCACCCCATTCGCCACGCGGCACCATGGCTGCAGCGCGGTGCAGGCCATCAGCACGGGCACGACGCGAGACTTCGCGGGCTTCGTCTTCGGCGGCCAGGCCAAACTGGAACAACTGCGGTGGCGCTTGATCGGTTTCGCTGTAGTTCAGCGCCAAGGTGGTGATCGGCAATTGAGGGCGCGCGCTGAGCTGTTTGACCAGTGGCTTCTCCAGCGGACCGACCACCAGTTGCACGCCGGCGGCCTGGGCCTTGGCGTAGAAGTCGTCGATGGAGGTGATGCGGGAACTGTCGTAGAACTCGATCACTGGCGGTTTCTGCCCGGCCTGTTCGGCCTGGTAGTGAGCCGCCATGAAGCCTTCGCGCAACGCCTTGCCGACAGAAGCCAGCGGGCCGTCCTGTGGCAACAGCACGGCGATCTTGTTCAGGGGTTGGCTGGCCAGCTCCTTGAGCTTGATCAGTGGGGTCGGCAATTGCAGCGCTGCCGGATGGTTCGGGTTCTGCGCGCGCCAGGTATCGATAGCGGCCTGCTGTTGTTCCAGGGTGCCGGCGGCCTTGACCGACTGCGCCAGGGTGATCCAGCCGTCGAGCACCGGGTTGCCGCTGGCTTGCAGTTGGTCGGCCGGCACGGCGGCAATCAGGACCCAGATCGCTTCATGGTTGCTGTGGGCTGCGTCGCCAGTCAGCAATGGCGCCATGGCGACCCGTTCGCGGGCGGCGGCCAGAGTCTGGCCGTCTGCCTCATAAGCACGGGCATGCACGGTGCCAGTGCGAATTTGCTGTTCGGCCGGCAAGTCCTTGAGGTTCTGCAGGCTCGGGTGGCTCAGAGCGGTCAACGCGGCCTTAGGCTGGTTGCGGGTCATGGCCAGTTCGGCGGCCAGGGTGCTGGCGAATACTTGTGCAGCCGGTTTGAGAGCGTCCAGGGGCACTTGGGCAAGAATCTGCGACGAGCGGCCGGGATTGTTCTGGTGATAGGCCATGTCCGCCGCGCTCAAGCGCAGTAATGCCGCCTTTTCTGGCGTCTTGGCGGTGGCGGCCTGTTCGAGCAATTGCTCGATACTGGCGTCCGGAGTCCGAGGAAGGTCGCCAAGGCTGGACGAGGGCGAGCTGGCGCAGGCGGCCAGTAAGGCAGCGAGGCAGAGGGCGGAGAGCAGCCGCAGGCAAGCGATCATGTAAGTGTTCCTGATACCGATCAAATTAGCGTGGAATTGTACCCAAGCACTGGCCCAGGCGCGATGTTACTGGCGTGAAACCGTCGATTTAGGTCGTGCAAATGTTGCTATTTGTGGACTGCTGGTCATGGATGGCTGAAACGGCATCGGTTTCGATGGCATATTTTCAAAGCCTCTACGCGCTACAATGGATTTTTTTGCCAACCATCGAGGTGTGCGTTTTGACTGCTCCAGGTTCTCTGAATTCCACTGCAGGCTCGCTTTTTGTCGTGGCGACGCCCATTGGCAACCTGGACGACATCAGTGCTCGCGCATTGAAAGTGTTGCGCGACGTTAAATTGATCGCGGCGGAAGATACTCGGCACTCCCAGCGGCTGATGCAGCATTTTGGCATCAGTACTCCTCTGGCCGCCTGTCACGAACACAACGAGCGCGAAGAGGGCAGCCGTTTTATCGTGCGCCTGCTGGCTGGCGACGATGTGGCGTTGATCTCAGATGCCGGCACGCCGCTGATCTCCGACCCTGGCTATCACCTAGTCCGCCAAGCGCGGGCCGCAGGTATCAATGTAGTGCCTGTTCCGGGAGCGTGCGCGTTGATCGCGGCTTTATCGGCGGCTGGTCTGCCGTCCGATCGTTTTATCTTCGAGGGTTTCCTGCCGGCCAAGGCCGTTGGGCGTCGGGCGCGCCTTGAGGCGTTGAAAGAAGAACCGCGCACCCTGATTTTTTACGAAGCTCCGCACCGAATCCTAGAATGTCTGCAGGATATGGAGCTGGTATTCGGCGGGGAGCGTCTTGCGTTGCTGGCGCGTGAGCTGACCAAAACCTTCGAGACCCTCAAGGGCCTGCCCCTGGAAGCGCTGCGTGCCTTTGTAGAAGGCGACAGCAATCAACAGCGTGGTGAGTGCGTGGTGCTGGTGGCGGGCTGGACGGCGCCGGAAAGCGAGGATGCCGTCGGCAGCGAGGCCATGCGCGTGCTGGACTTGCTTCTCAAGGAGATGCCCCTCAAGCGGGCCGCGGCTCTGGCGGCGGAAATTACCGGCGTGCGGAAGAACGTCCTGTATCAAGTGGCGCTGGATAAACAGAAAGCCGAATAGTTCCGGGTTGAATGCGGCATTTCGTCCGATGGTGATGGCAGTCGGGTACTTTTAATACTTGTCCTGAGGCCGTCGTGCCGTTAACCTGCGCGGCGGAGAGTCGATTGGACAGTCGCTGCCCTCTATGAAAATTAGGGGGGGGAGGAAAGTCCGGGCTCCATAGGGCGAAGTGCCAGGTAATGCCTGGGAGGCGTGAGCCTACGGAAAGTGCCACAGAAAATAACCGCCTAAGCACTTCGGTGCCGGTAAGGGTGAAAAGGTGCGGTAAGAGCGCACCGCACGACTGGCAACAGTTCGTGGCTAGGTAAACCCCACTTGGAGCAAGACCAAATAGGGTCCCAAGGCGTGGCCCGCGCTGGGACCGGGTAGGTTGCTAAAGATGTCCAGTGATGGCCATCGTAGACGAATGACTGTTCAAGACAGAACCCGGCTTATAGATCGACTCTCCACCTTATTTCCCTCTATCCGAATCTCGGGCAGAAAACCGGTAGTAACGCAAGAATCCCTCCCTGCCAAATCATTGGCAGATGCATCTTCGTAATACCAAAAAAATCTTACTCTTAATAAATTACTTTAACTTCAAGCAATAGCTCTTTGAGCTTGTTGTGCTTGTTGGGTCAAAAATATCGCTGAACTCTGGTTTCTCCTCCTTTTACGCTCCTAAATCTCCGTTCTGTAAGGCTTTTCCTTGAATCCGTGCCTTGACGGTGTGGTGGGCGCATTCCTATAGTGTGCGCAAGTGGCGGAAAGTGGCACAAAGTGGGTTTTTTGAACGTAAAACGCTAAAATTTGGAGAAACGCATCTGTGTTTCGCGGAGCTAACGCTATCAGTCTCGACGCAAAGGGCCGTCTCGCTATGCCGAGCCGGTATCGCGACGAGCTGATTTCGAGAAGTTCCGGCCAGTTGATCATCACTATTGATGCCGTTGACCCTTGTTTATGTGTTTACCCCCTCGACGAGTGGGAGTTGATTGAAACCAAGTTGCGCGCCTTGCCTTCATTACGCGAAGAAAACCGCCGCCTGCAGCGTTTGCTGATCGGCAATGCCGTCGACCTTGAGCTTGATGGCAGCGGTCGTTTCCTGGTGCCGCCGCGTCTGCGCGAGTACGCCAAGCTCGATAAGCGCGCGATGTTGGTCGGCCAACTGAACAAGTTCCAATTGTGGGACGAAGATGCCTGGGATGCTGTTTCTGCAGCTGACCTGGCTGCTATTCAACAACCGGGCGCCATGCCTGACGAACTGCGTGATCTGATCCTGTGACTATTGATAGCGGCTTTAACCACATCACCGTACTGCTTGACGAAGCCGTCGAGGCTCTCGCCGTACGCGCGGATGGCTGCTATTTGGATGGCACGTTCGGCAGGGGCGGGCACAGCCGGTTGATCCTCAGTCAGCTCGGGCCGGATGGAAAACTCCTCGGGTTCGACAAAGACCCCCAAGCGATTGCCACCGGGCAAGCGCTAGCGGCCGAAGACGGCCGCTTTGTCGTTGTGCAGCGCAGCTTTGCCGAGCTGGGTGCCGAAGTGGCGGAGCGCGGCATGGCAGGCAAGGTGGCCGGGGTGCTACTCGACTTGGGCGTTTCTTCTCCACAGCTCGATGACCCGGAGCGCGGCTTCAGCTTCATGAACGACGGCCCGCTCGATATGCGCATGGACCCCACCCGGGGCGTCAGTGCCGCGCAGTTCATCGCCACCGCACCGGTGGAAGAAATCGCCCGTGTATTCAAAGAGTACGGTGAAGAGCGCTTCGCCGGTCGCATGGCTCGTGCCGTGGTTGAGCGCCGCGAAATCCAGCCGTTCGAGCGCACCGCCGACCTGGCCGAAGTGCTGAAAGTCGCCAACCCTGCCTGGGAAAAGGGCAAAAACCCGGCAACCCGTGCGTTCCAAGGCCTGCGTATCCACGTCAATAACGAATTGGGCGATCTTGAGGCCGGCCTGGAGGCTGCCCTCGACGCACTGGAAGTAGGCGGTCGTCTGGTGGTGATCAGCTTCCACTCTCTGGAAGACCGTATCGTTAAACTGTTTATGCGCCGCCTTGTCAAGGGCGAGTCCGACAACCTGCCGCGCAACCTGCCGGTACGGTTCGAAGCTTTTGTGCCGAAAATCAAAATCCATGGCAAAGCGCAGTTCGCTTCCGAAGCTGAACTCAAGGCCAACCCGCGTGCCCGCAGTGCTGTTATGCGTGTTGCGGAGAAGCTGCGGTGAGTAAGCTTTTCGCCAAACCCCTCCCGGGTGGCAGCTTCTTTATGTTGCTGCTGTTCATCGGCGTACTGGTGTCCGCGATTGCGGTGTCCTACAGCGCCCACTGGAACCGTCAACTGCTCAACACCCTATATGGGGAGTTGAGTGTGCGTGACAAAGCCCAGGCCGAGTGGGGCCGGTTGATCTTGGAACAAAGTACCTGGACGGCCCACAGTCGTATCGAAGTGCTGGCCACCGAGCAGTTGAAAATGCACATCCCGAGCGCGGCTGACGTGCGGATGGTGGCGCCATGATGAAACTCGAAGGCGCACTGTACCCATGGCGCTTCCGCCTGGTGCTCGGTTTGCTGGCGCTGATGGTGGGGGCGATCGCCTGGCGCATCGTTGATCTGCAAGTGGTCGATCGCGACTTTCTGATCGGTCAGGGCGATGCCCGCAGTCTGCGTCATATTCCTATTCCTGCGCACCGTGGCCTGATCACCGACCGCAACGGCGAGCCCTTGGCTGTCAGTACGCCGGTGACCACGCTGTGGGCAAACGCCAAGGAACTGCAAGTCGCCAAGGACCGCTGGCCGGCCCTCGCCGCCGCCCTCGGTCAAGACCCTAAGGCCTTGGCCGAGCGTCTGGAAGCTCAGGCCAATAAAGAGTTCATCTATCTGGTGCGCGGTCTGACGCCTGAGCAGGGCCAGCAGGTGCTCGACCTTAAAGTCCCCGGTGTCTACGGCATCGAGGAATTCCGTCGTTTCTACCCGGCCGGTGAAACCACCGCCCACATGGTGGGTTTCACCGACATCGACGACCATGGCCGCGAAGGCGTAGAGCTGGCCTACGATGAATGGCTCGCCGGGGTTCCCGGCAAGCGACAAGTCATCAAGGATCGGCGCGGCAGGTTGATCAAGGATGTCCAGGTCACCAAAAACGCCAAGGCCGGTAAGCCCTTGGCGTTGTCGATTGACCTGCGTTTGCAATACCTGGCCAACCGTGAGCTGCGTAACGCGATCATCGAAAACGGCGCCAAGGCCGGCAGCCTCGTGATCATGGACGTGAAGACCGGCGAAATCCTCGCCATGGTGAACCAGCCTACCTACAACCCGAACAACCGTCGCAACCTGCAACCGGCGATGATGCGCAACCGCGCCATGATCGACGTGTTCGAGCCGGGTTCGACCATGAAAGCCATCTCCATGAGTGCCGCCCTCGAAACCGGGCGCTGGAAGCCCAGCGACAAAGTCGAGGTCTATCCGGGCACGCTGCAGTTGGGCAAATACACCATTCGTGACGTTTCCCGTACCGAGGGACCGGTGCTGGATCTGACCGGCATCCTGATCAACTCCAGTAACGTGGGTATGAGTAAGGTCGCCTTCGATATCGGCGGCGAAACCATCTACCACCTGGCGCAGAAGATCGGCCTGGGCCAACCCACGGGCTTGGACTTTCCGGGCGAGCGTGTCGGTAACCTGCCGAACTACCGCGACTGGAAAAAAGCCGAGACCGCCACCTTGTCCTACGGCTACGGCCTGTCGGTGACTGCAATCCAACTGGCTCATGCCTTCTCCGTGCTGGCCAACAATGGCCGCATGGTGCCGTTGAGCCTGATCCACGTCGATGAAGCGCCGAAAGCGACCCAGGTGATCCCGGAGAACGTCGCCAAGACTATGCAAGGCATGCTGCAACAAGTGATCGAGGCGCCGCGCGGTGTATTCCGTGCCCAGGTGCCGGCGTATCACGTGGGCGGCAAGTCCGGTACCGCACGTAAGACGTCGGTGGGTACCAAGGGGTACGCCGAGAACTCGTATCGTTCGTTGTTCGCTGGCTTCGGCCCAATGAGCGATCCGCGCTACGCCATCGTCGTGGTGATCGATGAACCGAGTAAGGCCGGTTACTTCGGTGGCCTGGTCTCCGCGCCGGTGTTCAGCAAAGTGATGTCCGGCACCCTGCGCTTGATGAACATCACCCCGGACAACCTGCCGCCCACCCAACAAGCGAACGCCGGGCCACCGGCCGCTGCCGTAAAAGCCAATGGAGGGCGCGGCTGATGTCTCTGAGTTTGAACAAGATCTTCGCCCACGCCGGTCGCGACCTATTGATTCGTGAGCTGACCCTGGACAGCCGCAATGTGCGTGCCGGTGACCTGTTCCTGGCGGTGCCGGGTGGCAAGTTCGACGGCCGTGCACACATTGCCGATGCGTTGCAGCGCGGTGCAGCCGCCGTGGCTTATGAAGCCGAAGGCGCCACCGTGCTACCGATCACCGACGTGCCGCTGATTCCGGTCAAGGGGCTGGCCAAACAGTTATCCGATATCGCCGGGCGTTTCTATGGCGAGCCGAGCCGCCACCTCAACCTGGTGGGCGTGACCGGCACCAACGGCAAGACCAGCGTCACCCAATTGGTTGCCCAGGCTCTTGATCTGCTGGGCCAGCATTGCGGGATTGTCGGCACCCTGGGGACCGGTTTCTATGGCGCGCTGCAAAGCGGCCTGCACACCACCCCGAACCCGATTGCCGTGCAAGCGACCCTGGCCGACCTGAAAAAGGCCGGTGCCAAGGCCGTGGCCATGGAAGTCTCGTCCCACGGGCTGGATCAAGGCCGCGTCAGCGCTCTGGCGTTTGATGTGGCGGTGATGACCAACCTGTCCCGCGACCATTTGGACTACCACGGCACCATGGAGGCTTACGCCGCCGCCAAGGCCAAGCTGTTCGCCTGGAACGATCTTAAGTGTCGGGTGGTGAACCTGGACGATGACTTCGGTCGCCAATTGGCCGCCGAACACAGCGAAGCGCGCCTGATCAGCTACAGCCTGCACGATTCAAGTGCCTACCTGTATTGCCGCGAAGCCCAGTTCAACGACGAAGGCGTGCGTGCCACCCTGGTGACACCTCAGGGCGAACATCACCTGCGCAGTACCTTGCTCGGCCGGTTCAACCTGAGCAATGTACTGGCTGCCATCGGCGCGTTGCTGGGCCTGGACTACGCCCTGGACGAAATTTTAAAAGTACTGCCGAAGCTGGAAGGCCCGGCCGGCCGTATGCAGCGTCTGGGTGGCGGCAAACAGCCGCTGGTGGTGGTCGATTACGCCCACACGCCGGACGCCCTGGAGAAAGTCCTCGAAGCGCTGCGCCCCCACGCCAAGGGCAAATTACTGTGCCTGTTCGGCTGCGGCGGTGATCGTGATCGCGGCAAGCGCCCGCTGATGGCCGAGATTGTTGAACGTCTGGCAGACGGCGTGTTGGTCACCGATGACAACCCGCGCAGCGAGAACCCGAGCCAGATCTTCGACGATATCCGTGTCGGCTTCAAAGACGTATCCAAGGCCACCTTCGTTGCCGGCCGCGGTGCCGCCATCGCCCAACTGATCGCCAGCGCAAGCGCCGACGATGTGGTGGTACTGGCCGGTAAAGGCCACGAGGACTATCAGGAAATCAACGGCGAGCGGCATGCCTTTTCCGATCTGGTCGAGGCTGATCACGCCTTGAGCGCCTGGGAGGTTGCCCATGCTTAAGCCGATGCGCTTCAGTGAACTGACCCAGGCCCTGTCGGGCCGCATGTTGTCCAGCGACTGCCGCTTCGACGGTGTCAGCATCGACAGCCGTGCCATCCAGCCAGGGCAACTGTTTGTTGCGCTGGCCGGCCCGCGCTTTGATGGCCACGACTACCTGAATGACGTCGCCGCCAAAGGCGCCGTGGGTGCCTTGGTGCAGCGCGAAGTGCCGGAGTCGAGCCTGCCGCAGTTGTTGGTTGCCGACACCCGCTTGGCCCTGGGCCAACTGGGCGCACTCAACCGTGCCGCGTTCGATAAGCCTGTGGCTGCCATCACCGGTTCCAGCGGCAAGACCACGGTCAAGGAACTGCTCGCCGGTGTCTTGCGCACCCGTGGTCCGGTACTCGCTACCCGTGGCAACCTGAATAATGATTTCGGCGCGCCGTTGACCCTTCTCGAACTGGCCCCGGAACACACGGCGGCGGTGATCGAACTGGGTGCATCGCGCATCGGCGAAATCGCCTACACCGTCGCACTGACCAAGCCTCACGTCGCCGTTATCAATAACGCCGGTACCGCTCACGTCGGTGAGTTCGGTGGCCCGGAAAAGATCGTCGAAGCCAAGGGTGAAATCCTTGAAGGCCTCGACGCTTCGGGCACTGCCGTATTGAACCTCGACGACAAAGCCTTCGAAACCTGGCGTGTGCGCGCCGCCGGTCGCAAGGTCCTGACGTTTGCCGTGCTTAACGCCGCGGCTGATTTCCATGCATCCAACATCACCGTCGATGCACGCGGCTGCCCTTCCTTTACCTTGCACACCCCGCAAGGCAACGAGCACGTGCAACTGAATTTGTTGGGCAACCATAACGTCGCCAATGCCCTGGCCGCCGCCGCCGCCGCCCATGCCCTGGGCGTGTCGCTGTTCGGTATCGCCACGGGGCTGGGCGCTGTGCAACCCGTCAAGGGCCGCACCGTGGCGCAGTTGGCTACCAATGGTATGCGCGTGATCGACGACACCTATAACGCCAACCCCTCTTCCATCAACGCTGCGGTCGACCTGCTCAAAGGGTTCGCCGGGCGCAAGGTGCTGGTGCTGGGCGATATCGGCGAACTGGGCGACTGGGCCGAGCAGGGGCATCGGGAAGTCGGTGCCTACGCGGCGGGCAAAGTCGATGCGCTGTACGCAGTCGGTCCGAACATGGCCCACGCCGTCGCCGCCTTCGGCCCCGGTGCCACGCATTTCGCCAGTCAAGCCGAGTTGATCCAGGCCATCGGCGCGGCCGAACACGATAAAAACACAACCATTTTGATCAAGGGATCGCGCAGCGCGGTGATGGAAAACGTCGTCGTGGCCTTGTGTGGCTCAAGTACGGAGAAACATTAATGCTGCTGCTGCTGGCTGAGTATCTGCAACAGTTCCACAAAGGCTTCGCGGTCTTCCAGTACCTGACCTTGCGCGGGATTCTGGGTGTGCTGACCGCGTTGTGTTTGTCGCTGTTCCTCGGGCCGTGGATGATCCGCACCCTGCAGAACCTGCAAATTGGTCAATCGGTTCGCAATGATGGCCCGCAGTCGCACCTGTCCAAGTCCGGTACGCCGACCATGGGCGGCGCGCTGATCCTGTCGTCTATCGGTGTCAGCACTTTGCTTTGGGCTGACCTGCACAACCGTTATGTATGGGTGGTGTTGCTGGTGACCCTGCTGTTCGGCGCCATCGGCTGGGTGGACGACTACCGCAAGGTGATCGAGAAGAACTCCAAGGGGCTGCCAAGCCGCTGGAAGTATTTCTGGCAATCGGTATTTGGCCTGGGTGCGGCGATCTTCTTGTACATGACGGCCCCAAGCGCGGTGGAAACCACGCTGATTCTGCCCATGCTCAAGGATGCCAGTATTCCCCTGGGTATCGGTTTCGTGGTGCTGACCTACTTCGTGATCGTCGGCTCCAGCAACGCCGTCAACCTCACCGATGGCCTCGACGGCCTGGCGATCATGCCGACGGTGATGGTGGGCGGCGCGCTCGGCATCTTCTGCTACCTGTCGGGTAACGTGAAATTCGCTGAATACCTGCTGATCCCTTATGTACCGGGGGCGGGCGAGCTGATCGTGTTCTGTGGCGCGCTGATCGGTGCGGGGCTTGGGTTCCTGTGGTTCAACACCTACCCGGCCCAAGTCTTCATGGGCGACGTCGGCGCACTGGCGCTGGGCGCGGCCCTGGGCACCATCGCGGTGATCGTTCGCCAGGAAATCGTGCTGTTCATCATGGGCGGTGTGTTCGTGATGGAAACCCTGTCGGTGGTCATCCAGGTGGCGTCCTTCAAATTGACCGGGCGCCGCGTGTTCCGCATGGCGCCGATTCACCACCACTTTGAACTCAAGGGCTGGCCCGAGCCGCGCGTGATTGTCCGCTTCTGGATCATCACCGTGATTCTGGTGCTGATCGGCCTTGCCACCCTGAAACTGAGGTAGAAACGAGTGTCCCTGATCGCTTCAGACCACTTCCGCATCGTTGTCGGCCTCGGCAAGAGCGGCATGTCCCTGGTTCGCTTCCTGGCGAACCGGGGCACGTCGTTTGCCGTGGCCGATACGCGGGAAAATCCACCGGAGCTGGTCACGCTGCGTCGTGACTACCCGCACGTGGAAGTGCGTTGTGGCGAGCTGGATGTCGAGTTTCTGTGCCGCGCCGACGAGCTCTACGTGAGCCCCGGCCTGGCCCTGGCGACTCCGGCCCTGCAAGCGGCTGCGGCCCGTGGCGTGAAGCTGTCCGGCGATATCGACCTGTTTGCGCGCAATGCCAAGGCGCCGATTGTAGCCATCAGCGGTTCCAACGCGAAAAGCACCGTCACCACCCTGGTCGGCGACATGGCGGCAGCGGCCGGCAAACGCGTGGCCGTGGGCGGCAACCTCGGCACACCCGCGCTGGACCTGCTCAGCGATGACATCGAGCTGTACGTGATGGAGCTGTCGAGCTTCCAACTGGAGACCACCCACGACCTCGGTGCCGAAGTGGCCACCGTGTTGAACGTGAGTGAAGACCACATGGACCGCTACAGCGGCCTACCGGCGTATCACCTGGCCAAGCACCGGATCTTCCGCGGCGCTAAGCAAGTGGTGGTCAACCGTAATGATGCCCTGAGCCGTCCGCTGATGGGCGAAGGGTTGCCATGCTGGACATTCGGTTTGGGCAAACCCGACTTCAAGGCTTTCGGCATTCGTGAAGAGAATGGCGAGAAATACCTGGCATTCGAATTCCAGAGCCTGATGCCGGTGCGCGAGTTGAAAATCCGTGGTGCCCACAACCAGTCGAACGCCCTGGCGGCACTGGCGCTCGGGCATGCCGTGGGTTTGCCGTTCGATGCCATGCTCTCGACCCTGCGCACTTTCGCCGGGCTTGAGCACCGCTGCCAATGGGTGCGTGACTTGGACGGTGTGAGCTATTACAACGACTCCAAGGCCACCAATGTCGGTGCCGCGCTGGCCGCCATTGAGGGCCTGGGTGCCGATATCGACGGCAAGCTGGTGCTGATCGCCGGTGGCGACGGCAAAGGCGCCGACTTCAAGGATCTCAAGGCACCGGTGGGCGCCCACTGCCGCGCCGTGGTGTTGCTGGGCCGTGATGCCGAGCTGATCGCCGCCGCCCTCGGTGACGCGGTGCCGCAGATTCGCGTGGCCTCCCTGGACGAAGCCGTCCTGCAATGCAAAGCCGTGGCCCAACCCGGTGACGCCGTTCTGCTGTCGCCGGCCTGTGCCAGCCTGGACATGTTCAAGAACTACGAAGAGCGCGGCCAGCTGTTCGCTCGCGCCGTGGAGGCCTTGGCATGAACCTGAACCTGAGAAACATCATCAAGCCGTACCCGTCGCCGATTATTACCGGGCGCGGTATCGACCTGGATTTCCCAATGCTTGCCGGTTGCCTGGCGCTGCTGGGCCTGGGCTTGGTGATGATCACTTCGGCTTCTTCCGAAGTCGCCGCCGTGCAGTCCGGCAACACCCTCTACATGATGATCCGCCATCTGGTGTATCTGGTGATCGGTATCGGTGCCTGCATCGTGACCATGATGATCCCCATCGCCACTTGGCAGCGCCTGGGCTGGTTGATGCTGATCGGCGCGTTCGGCTTGCTGGTGATGGTGATCCTGCCGGGCATCGGTCGCGAGGTAAACGGCTCGATGCGCTGGATCGGTTTCGGCGCGTTCAACGTGCAACCCTCGGAAATCGCCAAGGTGTTCGTGGTGATCTACCTGGCTGGCTATCTGGTGCGACGTCAGAAGGAAGTGCGCGAGAGTTGGATGGGGTTCTTCAAGCCATTCATCGTGCTGCTGCCCATGGCCGGCCTGTTGCTGATGGAACCCGACTTCGGCGCCACCGTGGTGATGATGGGTGCGGCGGCGGCGATGCTGTTCCTTGGCGGTGTAGGTCTGTTCCGGTTCACCTTGATGGTGGTGCTGGCGGTGGCGGCCGTGACGATTCTGGTGCAGGCGCAACCCTACCGGATGGCGCGTCTGATCACCTTTACCGACCCATGGTCCGACCAGTTCGGTTCCGGCTACCAGCTGACCCAGGCGTTGATCGCTTTTGGCCGGGGCGAATGGCTGGGCGTTGGCCTGGGCAACAGCGTACAGAAGCAGTTCTACCTGCCGGAGGCCCACACGGACTTCGTGTTCTCGGTACTCGCCGAAGAGCTCGGCGTAGTGGGCTCGCTGTGCACTGTTGCGCTGTTCGTGTTCGTGTGTGTACGCGGCATGTATATCGGCTTGTGGGCCGAGAAGGCCAAACAATATTTCGCCGCGTATGTGGCGTACGGCTTGTCGTTCCTGTGGATCGGCCAGTTCCTGATCAATATCGGTGTGAACGTAGGCCTGCTGCCGACCAAAGGGCTGACCTTGCCGTTCCTCAGCTACGGCGGCAGTTCCTTGGTGATTTGCTGCGCGTGCCTGGGTTTGCTGCTGCGCATCGAGTGGGAGAGTCGCACCCACCTGGGCAGCGAAGAGATGGAATTCAGCGAAAGCGACTTCGCCGAGGAGCCTATCCATGGGCGCTAATGTGCTGATCATGGCGGGCGGTACCGGGGGCCATGTGTTCCCGGCCCTGGCGTGTGCGCGGGAATTCCAGAGCCGTGGCTACACGGTGCACTGGCTGGGGACGCCGCGCGGCATCGAGAACGAATTGGTGCCTAACGCTGGGTTGCCGCTGCACCTGATCAACGTCAGCGGCCTACGTGGCAAGAGCAAGTTGTCCTTGCTCAAAGCGCCGTTTGTGTTGCTCAAGGCGGTGTGGCAAGCGCGCAAGGTTATCCGTGAGCTGAAGCCTGTCTGCGTGCTTGGCTTCGGCGGTTACGTGACCGGCCCCGGCGGCGTTGCGGCCCGGCTGGCCGGTGTACCGGTGATCGTCCACGAACAGAATGCCGTGGCCGGCACCGCCAACCGCCTGCTGGTGCCGCTGGCGGCGCGGGTGTGTGAGGCATTCCCGAACACCTTTGGCTTGTCGAGCAAACGCCGCACCACCGGCAACCCGGTGCGTACCGAGCTGTTCATGGGCATCGCTCGCGATGCCTTGGCCGGGCGCAAGGCGCACCTGTTGATCCTGGGCGGAAGCCTGGGCGCTGAACCACTGAACAAATTGCTGCCCGAAGCCGTGGCACAACTGCCGTTGGAGCTACGCCCGGAGATCTTTCACCAGGCCGGCAAAAACCACGATGAAGTCACCGCCGCGCGTTATCGCGAAGCCGGTGTGGAGGCCAACGTACAGCCTTTCATCAAAGACATGGCCCATGCCTATGGCTGGGCCGACCTGGTGGTTTGTCGCGCTGGTGCGCTGACCGTCAGTGAACTGGCCGCCGCCGGTCTGCCGTCCTTGCTGGTGCCTCTGCCCCATGCGATTGACGATCACCAGACCCGCAACGCCGAATATTTGGCCGGGGAGGGCGCTGCCTTCCTGCTGCCGCAAAGAACGACTGGCGCCGCCGATTTGGCCGCACGCCTGACCGAGGTTTTGATGCAACCGGAACGACTTAACAGCATGGCGAGCACCGCAAGCCGCCTGGCCAAACCTGAAGCAACCCGCACCGTGGTCGATATCTGCCTGGAGGTGGCCCATGGTTGAGAATCAGAAAGCCATGCCGCAGCCGGAAATGCGCCGTATCCGTCGCATTCACTTCGTCGGAATCGGCGGCGTGGGTATGTGCGGCATTGCTGAAGTGCTGCTCAACCTGGGCTATCAGGTGTCCGGTTCGGACTTGAAAGAATCCCAGGTCACCGACCGCCTCAAATCCTTTGGTGCGCAGATCTTTATCGGCCACCGTGCCGAGAACGCCGCCGAGGCCGATGTGCTGGTGGTGTCCAGCGCGGTGAACACAGCTAACCCGGAAGTGGCCACCGCCCTTGAACGTCGTATTCCCGTGGTGCCGCGCGCCGAGATGCTCGCCGAGCTGATGCGCTATCGCCACGGCATCGCGGTCGCCGGTACCCACGGCAAAACCACCACCACCAGCCTGATCGCCTCGGTGTTCGCCGCCGGTGGCCTGGACCCGACGTTCGTGATCGGTGGCCGTCTGAATGCAGCCGGTACCAACGCCCAGCTTGGCACCAGCCGCTACCTGATCGCCGAAGCCGACGAAAGCGATGCCAGCTTCCTGCATCTGCAACCGTTGGTGGCTGTGGTCACCAACATCGACGCCGACCACATGGCGACCTACGACGGTGACTTCAACAAGTTGAAGAAAACCTTCGTCGAGTTCCTCCACAACCTGCCGTTCTACGGCTTGGCGGTGGTGTGCCTGGACGACCCTGTAGTGCGCGAGATTCTGCCGCTGGTCAAACGCCCGACCGTCACTTACGGCTTCAGCGAAGATGCCGACGTGCGTGCGATCAATGTGCGTCAGGAAGGCATGCAAACCTTCTTCACCGTGCTGCGTCCGGACCGTGAGCCGTTGGATGTGTCGGTGAACATGCCGGGTAACCACAACGTATTGAACTCCCTGGCGACCATCTGCATTGCTTCCGATGAAGGCGTCAGCGATGAAGCGATCGTCGAAGGTCTGTCGCGCTTTGCCGGTGTGGGCCGACGCTTCCAGGTCTACGGCCAATTGCCGGTGGAGGGCGGCGACGTGATGCTGGTGGATGATTATGGTCACCACCCGACCGAAGTCGCCGCCGTGATCAAGGCCGTGCGCGGTGGCTGGCCGGAGCGTCGCCTGGTGATGGTGTACCAGCCGCACCGCTACAGCCGTACCCGCGATCTATACGATGACTTCGTCAATGTATTGGCCGACGCCAACGTGCTGCTGCTGATGGAGGTCTACCCGGCCGGTGAAGAACCGATCCCGGGCGCCGACAGCCGCAAGCTATGCAACAGCATCCGCCAGCGTGGCCAGTTGGACCCGATCTACATTGAGCGCGGTGTGGACCTGGCGCCAATCGTCAAACCGCTGCTGCGTGCCGGTGACATTCTGCTGTGCCAGGGCGCCGGTGACATCGGTGGCCTTGCCCCTAAATTGCTGGCGAGCCCGCTCTTCGCCGCTGCCCAGGGGAAGTCGAAATGATCACGAACTACGAAGCCCTGTTTTCCACCATCACGCCTGCCGACTTCGGCCGCGTGGCGGTGTTGTTTGGCGGTAAGAGCGCCGAGCGTGAAGTGTCACTCAAGTCCGGCAACGCCGTGCTCGAAGCCCTGCAAAGCGCCGGCGTGAATGCGTTCGGGATTGATGTGGGCGATGATTTTCTCGCGCGCCTGTTGGCCGAAAAAATCGACCGCGCCTTTATCATCCTGCACGGTCGCGGCGGTGAAGACGGCAGCATGCAGGGCCTGTTGGAGTGCGCCGGTATTCCCTACACCGGTAGCGGCATCCTGGCCTCGGCATTGGCCATGGACAAGCTGCGCACCAAGCAGGTGTGGCACAGCCTGGGTATTCCAACCCCGCGTCACAGTGTTCTGTGCAGCGAAGCCGATTGTATTTCTGCAGTCGAGGAACTGGGCACTCCTTTGATCGTCAAACCTGCCCATGAAGGCTCCAGTATCGGCATGGCCAAAGTGAACTCGGCCGCCGAATTGATCGACGCATGGAAAGCGGCAAGTACCTACGATTCGCAAGTGTTGGTGGAACAGTGGATTTCCGGTCCCGAGTACACCATCGCCACCCTGCGTGGCCAGGTATTGCCGCCCATCGCATTGGGCACGCCCCACACCTTTTACGATTACGACGCCAAGTACCTGGCTTCCGATACCCAGTACCGGATCCCATGCGGCCTCGACGCAAACAAAGAACAGGAATTGATGGACCTTACGGCGAAAGCCTGTGAGGCGTTGGGTATCGCCGGTTGGGCACGGGCAGACGTGATGCAGGACGACCAAGGCAACTTCTGGTTCCTTGAGGTCAACACCGCACCAGGCATGACCGATCACAGCCTGGTACCAATGGCTGCCCGTGCCGCCGGTCTGGACTTCCAGCAGTTGGTGCTGGCGATCCTGGCCGCCAGCATCGAGGCAAGAGGCTAACGACATGAAAGGCGCATCGCTTCGTCATCAGCCCCCACGTGCACCGAGCCGCAAGCCGGTGCCCCGGGGTGCCAGTCGCATGGTGGCTAAAGAGCCGATGTCGGCGCGCCTGCCGAAGGCCAATTTTGCTTTCCTCAAGGCGCTGTTCTGGCCGGTGTTGCTGGTGGTATTGGGCTTCGGCACTTATGAAGGCGCGCAGCGTCTACTGCCGTACGCCGACCGCCCGATCACCAAGATCAGTGTGCAGGGCGATCTGAGCTACATCAGCCAGCAGGCGGTACAGCAGCGCATCGGCCCGTTCCTGGCGGCGAGCTTCTTCACCATCGACCTGGCCGGCATGCGCCGGGAGCTGGAGCAGATGCCGTGGATCGCCCACGCCGAGGTGCGTCGCGTGTGGCCGGATCAGGTGACGATCCGCCTGGAAGAACAACTGCCGGTGGCCCGTTGGGGCGACGAGGCGCTGTTGAACAACCAGGGCCAGGCGTTCACCCCGCGTGAGCTGGCCAACTACGAGCACCTGCCGCAGTTGTTCGGGCCGCAGCGGGCGCAGCAGCAAGTGATGCAGCAGTACCAGGCCTTGAGCCAGATGCTGCGGCCACTGGGCTTCTCCATTGCACGCCTGGAATTGCGTGAACGGGGCAGCTGGTTTTTGACAACCGGGGCAGGCAGTTCCGGCCCGGGCATCGAGTTGTTGCTGGGACGCGACCGCTTGGTGGAGAAGATGCGCCGCTTTATTGCCATCTACGACAAAACCTTGAAAGAACAGATTACGAACATTGCGAGCGTCGACCTGCGTTACGCCAACGGCCTTGCCGTCGGCTGGCGTGAACCGGCTGCGCCCACGGCAGCGCAACCCGCTGTCGCGAAGAATTAAGAAGAGGCAGGACCCATGGCAAACGTGCAAAGCGGCAAAATGATCGTCGGTCTGGATATCGGCACCTCCAAGGTGGTGGCGCTGGTGGGCGAGGTCGGGGAAGACGGCACGATCGAAATCGTCGGTATTGGCACGCATCCGTCCCGGGGCCTGAAGAAGGGCGTGGTGGTGAACATCGAGTCCACCGTGCAATCGATCCAGCGCGCCATCGAAGAGGCGCAGTTGATGGCCGGTTGCCGGATTCACTCGGCGTTCGTTGGCGTGGCGGGCAACCATATCCGCAGCCTGAACTCCCACGGCATCGTGGCGATCCGCGACCGCGAGGTCAGCTCGGCCGACCTGGAGCGCGTGCTCGACGCCGCCCAGGCCGTAGCAATCCCGGCTGACCAGCGCGTGCTGCACACCCTGCCGCAGGACTACGTGATCGATAACCAGGAAGGCGTTCGCGAGCCTTTGGGCATGTCGGGCGTACGTCTGGAAGCCAAGGTCCATGTGGTGACTTGTGCGGTCAATGCCGCGCAAAACATCGAGAAGTGCGTGCGCCGTTGCGGCCTGGAAATCGACGACATCATCCTTGAGCAACTGGCCTCGGCCTACTCGGTGCTGACCGACGACGAAAAAGAACTGGGCGTGTGCCTGGTGGACATCGGCGGCGGTACCACCGATATCGCGATCTTCACCGAAGGTGCGATCCGTCACACCGCCGTGATCCCGATTGCCGGCGACCAGGTTACCAACGACATCGCCATGGCACTGCGCACACCGACCCAGTACGCCGAAGAAATCAAGATCCGTTACGCCTGCGCCCTGGCCAAACTGGCCGGTGCCGGCGAAACCATCAAAGTGCCGAGCGTGGGCGATCGTCCACCGCGCGAACTGTCGCGTCAGGCCTTGGCCGAAGTGGTCGAGCCGCGCTACGACGAACTGTTCACCCTGATCCAGGCTGAACTGCGCCGCAGCGGCTACGAAGATTTGATCCCGGCCGGCATCGTGCTGACCGGCGGCACCTCGAAGATGGAAGGCGCGGTCGAACTGGCCGAGGAAATCTTCCATATGCCGGTGCGCCTGGGCGTGCCACATGGCGTCAAGGGCTTGGGCGACGTGGTGCGCAACCCGATTTATTCCACCGGAGTGGGTTTGCTGTTGTACGGGCTGCAGAAGCAGACCGACGGCATTTCCCTGTCGGGCCCAAGCAACCGTGACAGCTACCGTGGCGACGACGAAGCCAAGGCACCGTTGTTCGAGCGGTTACAGGCTTGGGTAAAAGGGAACTTCTAACGAAGTTGGCTTCATGCGACAAGTTACAAGCTTCAAGCTTGCAGCTCATGGCTTGCAACTTGGAGCTGCTGTAAAGCAGTAGGCGAAAAAACTAGAGAAAACGAAAGGAGAGGGAAAATGTTCGAACTCGTAGACAACATCCCCGCCAGCCCGGTCATCAAAGTGATCGGTGTCGGCGGTGGCGGCGGCAACGCTGTCAACCATATGGTCAAGAGCAACATTGAAGGCGTTGAATTCATCTGCGCCAACACGGATGCCCAGGCGCTGAAAAGCATCGGCGCGCGCACCATCCTGCAATTGGGCACCGCGGTGACCAAGGGCCTCGGCGCTGGCGCCAACCCGGAAGTCGGCCGTCAAGCCGCCCTGGAAGACCGCGAGCGTATTGCCGAAGTGCTGCAAGGCACCAACATGGTGTTCATCACCACCGGCATGGGCGGCGGCACTGGTACCGGTGCTGCGCCGATCATCGCCGAAGTGGCCAAGGAAATGGGGATTCTGACGGTTGCAGTAGTGACCCGTCCGTTCCCGTTCGAAGGTCGCAAGCGTATGCAGATCGCCGACGAAGGCATCCGTCTGCTGTCTGAAAGCGTCGACTCGTTGATCACCATTCCCAACGAGAAGCTGCTGACCATCCTGGGCAAGGACGCAAGCCTGCTGTCCGCTTTCGCCAAGGCTGACGATGTACTGGCCGGTGCCGTTCGCGGTATCTCCGACATCATCAAGCGCCCAGGCATGATCAACGTCGACTTTGCCGACGTCCGTACCGTGATGAGCGAAATGGGCATGGCGATGATGGGCACTGGCTGCGCCAGCGGTCCGAACCGTGCACGCGAAGCCACCGAAGCGGCCATCCGCAACCCGCTGCTGGAAGACGTGAACCTGCAAGGCGCACGCGGCATCCTGGTGAATATCACCGCCGGTCCTGACCTGTCCCTGGGTGAGTACTCCGACGTGGGTAGCATCATTGAAGCCTTTGCTTCCGAGCACGCCATGGTCAAGGTCGGTACCGTCATCGATCCGGACATGCGCGACGAGCTGCACGTCACCGTGGTTGCCACTGGTCTGGGTGCCAAGATCGAGAAGCCTGTGAAGGTCATCGACAACACCCTGCACAGCAGCCAGGCCAGCCAGGCGGCTGCCGCTCCAGCCCCTGCGCGTCAGGAGCTGCCGTCGGTGAACTACCGCGATCTGGATCGTCCGACTGTGATGCGCAACCAGGCTCAGGCCGGTGCTGCGGCGTCCCGTAGCCCGAATCCGCAAGATGACCTGGACTACCTGGACATCCCGGCATTCCTGCGTCGTCAGGCCGATTAATGGAATGTATCAGGGCTATGAAGGTGATTGGTGTTCAGCAAAGGTCTGGTCTGCTATTATCGCCAGCCTTTGTTGATACCAGTTCGCAATTTGCGCTGAAGCGGTCCAAGCCATGATTAAACAACGCACCCTGAAGAATATTATTCGTGCCACAGGTGTAGGTCTGCACTCCGGGGAAAAGGTCTACCTGACCCTCAAGCCTGCACCTGTCGACACCGGCATCGTGTTTGTGCGTGCCGACCTGGACCCTGTGGTGCAGATTCCTGCTCGCGCGGAAAACGTTGGCGAAACCACTATGTCGACCACATTGGTCAACGGTGACGTCAAAGTGGACACGGTGGAGCACTTGCTCTCGGCCATGGCCGGTTTGGGCATCGATAACGCCTACGTCGAGCTCTCCGCGTCCGAAGTCCCGATCATGGATGGCAGCGCTGGACCCTTCGTATTCTTGATTCAATCTGCCGGCCTGGAAGAACAGGACGCAGCTAAGAAGTTCATTCGCATTCTGCGGGAAGTGACAGTAGAAGACGGCGACAAGCGCGCCACCTTCGTTCCGTTCGAAGGCTTTAAAGTGAGCTTTGAGATCGATTTCGATCACCCGGTATTCCGTGACCGCACCCAAAGTGCAAGCGTGGATTTTTCCAGCACTTCGTTTGTAAAAGAAGTCAGCCGCGCCCGTACCTTTGGTTTCATGAGTGACATCGAGTACCTGCGCAAGCACAACCTCGCACTCGGCGGCAGCGTTGAAAACGCCATTGTGGTCGACGCGGATGGTGTACTGAACGAAGACGGCCTTCGCTATGAAGACGAATTCGTGAAGCACAAGATCCTCGATGCAATCGGTGACCTCTACCTGCTGGGCAATAGCCTGATAGGCGAGTTCAAAGGCTTCAAGTCGGGCCACGCCCTTAACAACCAGCTGCTGCGCAAGTTGATTGAGCAGACAGACGCTTGGGAAGTCGTGACCTTCGAAGATGCCAGCACCGCACCGATCTCTTACATGCGTCCCGTTGCGGCGGTGTAAGTAACAACTCTCTTTCTTTAGTTTTTAAAGGCTGCCTTCGGGTGGCCTTTTTTTATTCCTGTGGGGTGTGGGCCTCGGTTGGCGGTGCACCGGCATCCACGATGCAATTGCGCCCACTGTGCTTGGCCTCATACAACGCCTGGTCCGCACTGAGCAGCAGCGCTTCCAGGGATTGGCGGTTGCGTTTATCCCAGGTGCTCACGCCGATGCTCACGGTGATCGGCCGCTCGCTACCCGCCACCCGTGGCAAGTGTTCGACGCTGCTGCGGATGTGCTCGGCGATGACCATGGCGCCTGCGGCATCAGTATGGGGCAGCACCACCGCGAATTCCTCGCCGCCATAGCGGGCGGCGAGGTCGGCGGGGCGGCGTATATTGCCGGCGATCACTTGGGCCACGGTGCGCAGGGCCTCGTCGCCGCCGCTATGACCGTGGCGGTCGTTGAACGCCTTGAAGTGATCCACGTCGATCATCAGCAGGGTCAGTGGCTCGGTCGAGCGCTGGGCGCGATCCCATTCCTGGCGCAGGCGCTCGTCGAGGATGCGACGGTTGGCCAGTCCGGTCAGGGCATCCGTGGCTGCCAGTTCTGACAGCACCCGTTCGGCGCGATAGCGACGTCGCAGCTCGCGACGCAGCATCCAGGCCAGCCACAACAACCCGATGCACAGAATGCCGGTCGCGCCGCTGGTCAGCAGTGCGGCGCGTTTCCAGGGGGCGAACACATCCTCGCGAGACAGCGCCACCACTACGATCAGTGGCAGTGTGCCCACGGTAGTGAAGGTGTACAGCCGGTCCTTGCCGGTGATGGTCGAGGTTGCCTGGAAGCTGCCATTGCCTTCGCGCAACATGCGCTTGAAATTCGGTCGCTCGCTCAAATCCTTGTTAATCATGTCGCTTTCGAGCAGCGGCTGTTGGGCCAGCAGGATGCCGTGGGTATTGAGTAGGTTGACGCTGCTACCGTTGCCGATGGCCAGGGTGCTGAACAATTGATCGAAATACGCCAGGCGCATAGTCGCCACCGCAACGCCGGCGAACTCGCCATTGGGCCCCGATACGCGCCGACTGAATGCTATGCGCCACACTTGGTCGCAGTCGCAACGGATCTGGAAGGCCCGGCTGATATACAAACCGGCCTGTGGGTCCTTCAGATGCACCTGGAAATAATCGCGATCAGCGAAATTGCGCGGGGTGGGCCGCAGGGTCGAGGAATCCGCGATCACCGCGCCATTGGCATCCAGCATCAGCACCTCGCCTTTAAAGGGCGCGGCGGTGGATAAATCGAATTGCACCAGGTGTTGGATAGTGGCGTCGACCTTGGCCAGGTCCTCGCGCTGCCTGGCGGCTATCAGCCCCTTGAGGGCCAGGTCGTACAGCTCGACGTTGCGCAGCACATCGGCGTTGATCAGCTGGGCGATATTGGTGGACGAGCGCTTGGCAGCCTGTAGCGTGCTGGTGTGTTCGCGGATCAATAACGCCGCGACGATAATGACGATCAGGACGACGGTGAGGCCGCTGCCCAGAAGGAGCAACAATTGCGGGTGTGCGGAAGGGTGGCGAGCACGGCGTGGACTCATCGGGCAGAACTTCAGCGGTATGGATGCTGGCAGTTTAGTTCTACCCGATGAAGATTGGATACTCGGTTACCAAAGAAAGAACGGTGCCTCAGAACACATCAATCGGATAGTCGACGATCACCCGGTATTCATCCACATCGCGGTCTACTGCCGAGTAGCCGTTGCTGCCACGGTGGGTCGCCCATTGCAGGCGCACGGCCAGGTCTTTGGCCTGGCCGCCTTGCACCACATATTTCAAATCGATATCCCGCTCCCAGTGCTTGGCGTCCTTACCGTCGGCGCTGTACCAGGCGCTGTAGCCACGGCTTTGCGGGTCGACCTGGGTCAAGTCGGTCTTGCCGCTGATGTACGACACCGCCGTGGTCAGGCCGGGCATACCGAGGCCGACAAAATCATAGGCGTACTTGAGCTTCCACGAGCGTTCATTCGGGCCGTTGAAGTCCGAGTATTGCTGGGAGTTGTCCAGGTACACGCTGTCGCCCTGGGTGATGTAGTCAAACGGCGTATTGCCGTTAACCCGCTGGTAGGCGGCGGTCACGCTATGGTTGCCCACGCCCACGGTCAAATGCAGGCTCCAGGTGTTGTTGTCGATATCCCCCAACAGGGATTGGCCGGTGTCCTGGGTGTGGTAGTAGTGCAGGCCCGGGTTGAGGCTGACCAGGTCGTTGAGGGCGTAGGTGTAGTCCAGGTCGTAGTAGTACTGGTGCCAGACGTCCTTGAGTTCGGATGCATAGAGATTGCTGGTCACCCCCGGCACACCGCTGAACGACACGCCGGCCCAATCCAGGTGTTGACTGATGCGGTTATCGGGCAAGGCGCCGTAGCTGGCGCCGATGCGCCGATGGCCGCTCTGGTTGTAGAGCTTGGTGAAGCTGGCTTGGCCGCCCTCGAACATCCAGCCGTCCAGGCTATGGTTGCTCAGGCTGACGCCACGGAAAGTCTGCGGCAGCATGCGGGTCATGCCACCGGCAATCACCGGGTTATTGAGGAACAGGTCACCGGCTTTGAGTTCGGTGTCGAAGGCGCGCATTTTCAGGGTGCCGCCGGCCGTGGAGAACGAGCCGGGGGCCTTGCCGCTGCCGCTGTCGCTGCCATAGGGAAGGATGCTGGAACCATCGGTGCCACCACCGCCGTCGAGCTTGAGGCCCAGCATGGCGTGAGCGTCCAGGCCGAAACCGACGGTGCCCTGGGTGTAGCCCGATTCGAAGGTGCCGATAAAACCCTGGCCCCATTCCTTGCTGTCGTCGGTGTGGATGTCGCGACGGTCGCGGTTCATATAGTAATTACGGGTGTCGATTCTAAGGTGTGAACCTTCGACGAAACCGTCGGCGGGGAGGCTTTCTGCTGCGTGGGCTAGGGGGATAATCGTTGCTGCAATCGCGAGAAATAACGGGGTGAACGTCAGTGAGTTCTTCACCAGTAAAGCTCCTTTGAGTCAATCGTAAACGGCCGGTGTCGTGGGGGATGCCCGGCCTTTTTGACGGCAAAAAAAAGCCGCTGAAGGTCAGCGGCTTTAAGACAGATTCCCAGCGTAGAGCCCTGGAAATAAGTCGAGGGAAATTCGGGTAAGCGGGTCAGCTGTCTTTGCCGTCGCGCTCATCGATGCGTCAAATTAACGCAGGGGAGCACTGCGAAACAGAGTGTAACAAGATAATAACTATTGCCCAAACCGCAACAGTCACGCACTTAGAGCGGTAGGGTGATACCGAAAGTATTGCCACCGGTGTCGCTGCGCACAAACACATCCCCGCCGTGCATCAGCGCAATCGCTTTGACGATGGCCAGCCCCAACCCGTGATTCGCCCCGCTGTTACGCCGCGAGGCGTCGACCCGATAGAAGCGCTCGAACAACCGTGGCAGGTGTTCACTGGCGATTGTTTCGCCCGGGTTGGTCACGGCGATTGCCACCTGCTGCGCCTGCACCTCGATAGCTACGTCGATCACCTGACCTGGCGCGGTGTGTTGCACGGCGTTACTCAACAAGTTGATCAGCGCACGGCGCAGGTGGGCTTTTTCGATCCGTACCTGGGCGTCGCCGTGGACCCGCACTTGCACCTGGGCGTCTTCGAGGATGAAGTCCAAGTAATCGAGGGTGGTTGCCACCTCGTCGGCCAGTGAGCTTTCAACCAGTTTGGTGGCCTTGGTGCCCTGATCGGCGCTGGCCAGGAACAACATGTCATTGACGATCGAGCGCAGGCGTTCCAACTCTTCCAGGTTCGATTGCAACACCTCCAGATAATGCTCGGCCGAGCGTCCGCGTGTGAGGGCCACCTGGGTCTGGCCGATCAGGTTGGTCAGCGGCGAGCGCAGTTCGTGGGCCACGTCGGCATTGAACGATTCCAGGCGCGAATACGCCTGTTCCACGCGGTCGAGGGTGGCGTTGAACGAGTTGACGAACTGATTGAGTTCCGGCGGCAACGGCGACAACTGCAGGCGCCCGGAGAGTTTGGGCGGTGCCAGTTTCTGCGCTTCTTCCGAGAGTTTGCCCAACGGCTTGAGGCCAATGCGCGAGACCCAGAACCCCAGCAACGCCGCCAGCAACACGCCCACCAGCGCCAGGCTGACCAACGCCACCAGCAACTGATGCTGGGTGGCGCGGAAGTTTTCGGTGTCGATGGCGATCATAAAGCGCAGCGGCGGACGCTGGTCTTTGGCCGGGAACTGGCTGACCAGCACTTTAAGCGGGTAGCGATGGCCGGGCAGATGCAGGTCGCGCTTACCGGTGGGGCCGGCGGCGAAGGCGCGGATCTGCGCATCGGGATTGCCGTATTCGTAGGCCGGGTCGTTGCTGACTACCCAGAAGTGAATGCGCTTGTCTTCTTCGCTCAGCAGCTTGAGTTTGTTGGTGATCTTGGCCCAGTGGTCCGGCGTGCCGAAGCGGTTCACCGAGGATTCGAGCACGCTGTAGCGCGCGTCCAATTCGGCCCCCGGCAACAGGCCCAGGCCGCGATCCACTTGTTGGTACAGGGCACCGCCGATCAACAGGAAGATCAGTGCCGCCACCAGGGTGAACATGCCGCTCAGGCGCAGCGCAATGGAATTAGCCGGCACTGCGGTTCTCCAGCACATAGCCCATGCCACGGATGGTGTGCAGCAGTTTGTGTTCGAACGGGCCGTCGAGCTTGGCGCGCAGACGCTTGATCGCCACTTCGACCACGTTGGCATCGCTGTCGAAATTGATGTCCCAGACCATCTCCGCGATGGCGGTCTTGGACAGGATCTCGCCCTGGCGGCGCGCCAATACACTGAGCAGCGAGAACTCTTTGGCGGTGAGGTCCAGGCGCACGCCGTTGCGACTGGCCTTGCGGCTGATCAGGTCGATCCACAGGTCGGCGACCGTCACCTGCACCGGCTCATGCCCGCCGCTGCGACGCGTCAAGGCTTGCAGGCGCGCCACCAGTTCGAGAAACGAAAACGGTTTGCCCAAGTAATCGTCGGCGCCTTCGCGCAGGCCACGGATGCGGTCTTCCACGCGCTCGCGGGCGGTGAGCATGATCACTGGCGTCTGCTTGCGAGCACGCAAGGCGCGCAGCACACCAAAGCCATCGAGGCCGGGCAGCATCACGTCGAGCACAATCACTGCGTAGTCATTCTCCAGGGCCAGGTGCAAGCCCTCGACGCCGTCGCGCGCGACATCCACGGTGTAGCCTTGCTCCGTCAGACCGCGATGCAGGTAGTCCGCGGTTTTCTCTTCATCTTCGATAATCAGGACGCGCATGACCCCGCCTCATTCTGTGGTCGCCAGCGCGGGCGCTGGTGTGGGCCGATGGAAAATTTTTTCGAGGTACAAGTATATGACCGGCGTGGTGAACAGGGTCAGCGCCTGGCTCACCAGCAGCCCGCCGACCACTGCGATACCCAGCGGTTGGCGCAGCTCCGCACCTGGCCCGGCACCGAGCATCAGCGGCACCGCGCCGAGCAGGGCGGCGAGGGTGGTCATGATGATCGGCCGGAACCGCGTGACGCAGGCTTCATAAATCGCTTCCTGGGGCGTCAGCCCGCGCACGCGCTGAGCCTCCAGGGCGAAGTCGATCATCAGGATGCCGTTCTTTTTCACGATGCCGATCAGCAGCACCAGGCCGATCAACGCCATGATCGAAAAGTCCTGGCCCATCAAGGTCAGCATGATCAGCGCGCCGAGGCCCGCCGAAGGCAGGGTCGAGATGATCGTCAGCGGATGCACGAAGCTTTCGTACAGCACCCCCAGGATGATGTACACCGCCACCAGCGCCGCGAGGATCAGCCATGGCTGGCTGGCCAGTGAACTTTGGAACGCCTGGGCCGCGCCCTGGAAGGTGCCGATGAGGGTGCTGGGCATGCCGATCTCGGCCTTGGCCTGGTCGAGCATGATCACCGCATCCCCCAGCGCCACACCGGGTGCCAGGTTGAAGGACAGGTTGGCGGCCGGGAACATACCGTCATGGCTGATGGACAACGGCCCCACGGTCGGTGGGTCGACCTTGGCCAAGGCCGATAGCGGCACCATCTCGTTGGTCAGCGGCGAGCGCAGGTAAAAGTAGTTCAGGCTCTCGGCCTTGCCGCGTTGTTGGCGGTCCAGCTCCAGCACCACTTGGTATTGATTGATCTCCGTCTGGAATTCGTTGATCTGGCGCTGGCCGAAGGCGTCATACAGTGCTTGATCCACATCGGTGGCGGTCAGACCGAACCGCGCGGCGGCCTGCCGATCGATGCTGATGTGGGTGATGCTGCCGCCCAGTTGCAGGTCATTGGACAGATCGCGAAAGGCCGGGTTGGCGCGCAGTTTTTCGGTGAGGCGCTGGGTCCAGGTGTTGAGCGTCGGGCCGTCGTTGCTCTTGAGCACATATTGATATTGGGCGCGGCTGGGGCCGGAGCTGAGGTTGATGTCCTGGCCGGCGCGCAGGTACAGCACGATGCCCGGCACCTTGGCCAGTTTCGCGCGGACGCGGTCGATAAACTGGCTGGCCGATACATCGCGCGACCCGCGATCTTTCAAGGCGATCCAGAACCGGCCGTTGGCGATGGTCTGGTTGCTGCCGGTCACCCCAACCGCGTGGGAGAACGCCTGCACCGCCGGGTCGTCCTTGATGATCTCGGCCAGTGCTTTGTGCTTGGCGACCATGTCCGGGAACGACACATCGGCCGCCGCCTCGCTGGTGCCGAGCACGAAGCCGGTGTCCTGCACCGGGAAGAACCCTTTGGGAATAAACACGTAACCGACCACGGCCAACGCGAGAGTCACCCCGAAGATCGCCAGCATGCTGCGCTGATGAGCCAGGGCCCTTCGCAGGTTACGCGCATAGCCGGCCAGCAGGCGCTCGCTGAAACCGGGTTTGGCATGGGCGTGATGACTGGGCGCGCGCATGAATAACGCGGCCAGGGTCGGTGCCAGGGTCAGGGACACCACCACCGAAATCAGGATGGTCGAGGTGGCGGTCAGCGCGAACTCCTTGAACAGGCGTCCGACCACGCCGCCCATGAACAGCAGCGGGATAAACGCCGCCACCAGCGAAAAGCTGATGGACACCACCGTAAAGCCGATCTCGCCGGCACCCTTGATCGCCGCCGCGCGTTGATCGAGGCCGGCCTCCAAATGGCGGTGGATGTTCTCCACCACCACGATGGCATCGTCCACCACAAAGCCCACGGCGATCACGATGGCCACCAGGGTCAGGTTGTTCAGGCTGAAGCCCATCAGGTACATCAGGGCAAAACTGGCGATCAACGACACGCCGAGCACGCTGGACACAATCAGCGTGGCCGACAGTTGGCGCAGGAACAACGCCATCACCGCCACCACCAGCAGGACCGCGATCAGCAAGGTCACTTCCACCTCATGCAGCGAGGCACGGATGGTCTTGGTGCGGTCGCTCAGCACACTGACCTGCACCGAGGCTGGCAGCATGGCTTGCAGGCGCGGCAACTGCGCCTGGATGCGGTCCACGGTCTCGACGATATTCGCGCCGGGCTGGCGTGAGATCACCAGGTTTACCCCGGGTGTGTCCCCGGACCAGGCCTGCACGTAGGCGTTTTCCGAACCATTGATGACCTTGGCGATATCGCGCAATTGCACCGGCGCGCCGTCCTTGTAGGACACGATCAACCGTGCGTAGTCCTCGGGATGAAACAACTGATCGTTGGTCGACAGGGTCGATACGCTGTTATCGCCGTAGATCGCGCCCTTGGCCAGGTTCAGGCTCGACTGCTGGATGGCCAGGCGGATATCGGCGAGGGTCAGGCCGATGGCCGCGAGTTTGTCGGGGGAGGCTTGCACGCGGATCGCAGGACGTTGCTGACCGGTGATGTTGATTTGGCCGACGCCGTCGATCTGGCTGATCTGTCGGGCCAGCAGGGTTTCCACGTAGTCGCTCAGTTCGGTGCTGGGCATGCTGTTGGAGCTGACGCTGAGGATCAGCACCGGGCTGTCCGCCGGGTTGACCTTCTTCCAGGTCGGCAAGCTCGGCATATCGCTGGGCAGCTTGCCGGACGCGGTGTTGATCGCGGCCTGCACTTCCTGGGCGGCAGTGTCGATGCTTTTGTCGAGGGTGAATTGCAGAGTCAGCAGGGTGGAGCCCAGCGCGCTGCTGGAGGTCATCTGGGTCACGCCGGGGATCGCGCTGAATTGCACTTCCAACGGCGTGGCCACGGACGAGGCCATGGTGTCGGGGCTGGCGCCGGGCAACTGGGCGCTGACCTGAATTGTCGGAAATTCCGCCTCCGGCAGTGGCGCGATAGCCAGGCGCGGGAAGGCAATCAGCCCGAGCAGCACCAGGGCGAAGGTCAGCAGCAAGGTGGCGACCGGATGGTCGACACACCAGGCCGACGGAGAGCGGCTGCCGTTCATGGCTGCACCGTGGCGTCGACGGTCTGGATCACCTGGGGCGGCTCTTTGAGCACCTCGACCCGGGCGCCGGCCTTGAGCCGCGACTGACCATCGCTGACCAGCACATCCCCGGCCTGCACACCCTGGATCAGGCTGAGGTCGCTGTTCTGATAGGTGACCTGCACCGGCACCACCTCGACCTTGTCACCGTTGACCCGGTACACAAAGTGCGAATCCAGGCCGCGCTGCACCACGGTCGGCGGCACTACCAGGGCATTTTTGTCGAGGGCGGTCTGGATTTTGATGGTCACCAGTTGCCCCGGCCACAGGCGCTGGGCGGGGTTACTGAACTCGGCCTTGGCGCGCAGGGTGCCGGTGGTGGAGTTGATCTGGTTGTCGATCAGGCTCAGGTGGCCACGGCCCAGTAAATCGCCAGTCTGGCCGTCGGTGTCGGCGCCCAGATAGGCGTCGACACTGGCTTTTTCCGGCGCGGCGATCAGGCCTTGCAGGGTCGGCAGCATCTGCTGCGGCAGGGAAAATTCCACAGCGATCGGGTCGATCTGCGTCACGGAAAACAGGCCCAGGGCATCGCTGCTGCGCAAGAAGTTGCCTTCATCCACTGTGCGAATACCGACTCGGCCACTGACCGGCGAACGAATCTGCGTGTAGGAAAGCTGCACTTGAGCCGAATCAATCGCCGCCTGGTTGCCCTGGGCGGTGGCCTTGAGCTGGTTGACCAGGGCTTGCTGCTGGTCATAGGTCTGCTTGGACACGCCGTCATCGACACTCAACGCCTTGTAGCGCTTGAGGTTGACCAGCGCCACCTGCAACTGCGCCTGGCTCTCGCCCAACTGCGCCCTGGCCTGATCGAGGCTGGCGCGAATCGAGCGGTCATCCAGGGTAGCCAACAGGTCACCGGCCTTGACCCACTGGCCTTCCTTGACCAGCAATCGGGTGAGAATACCGTCCACCTGCGGGCGCACTACCACACTGTGCAGCGACAACACCGTGCCGATGCCGCTGACAAACCGAGGCACGTCCTGCTGCGTCACGTTCACCACCCGTACCGGGATCGCGCTGGGCGCCGCCAGCCGGGGCTTGGCCGGGCGGGTCACGGCCCAGAGGGCAATCGCGGATACCACGAGGACAACCGCGATCAGGGCGGTTTTTCGCTGAATGTGCATGGGCTGAGGCGCCGGGACAGAGGAGTGAAAGGGTTGGCCGTCTTTATAGCCCGCCAACCCGGTCAGCAAGGTGACTGCTAACTGACAGCGCTGTCAGCAAACGCCGACCATTCGTACAGGCGGTGGTTAAAGATCCGAGGCGGGCAGGTATACTGCGCGCCAGCGAAGCCCGCAAGCCGGCTTCGCTTCATTTTTTGCATGCTCCGGAGCTTCCATGAATTCCCCGACACAATCCTCTGTTGAAGCGGCCGACCTCGCCGATCCGGCCAGCGCCGAAGGCGTTGAAAAGGCCGAGATCCCGGCGTTCAAGTTTCCCTTCAAGCCGGGTGAGCTCGCCGGAGCCAAGAACGCCGCACAGCCTTGGTATAAGAACGGCGCCAAGAACGGCCACACCAAAACCCCGGGCATGGCCCCGCCGGGCACTCGGCGCTCCATGGGTAAACGCTGAGAATAAAGTCGGTCGGTTAGTTATGGCGTTTGCCTACAAATACTGCTGATATTTCTGCTTGTAGGATGACATCCGTTTCCAGAAAGCTTGCCAGCTTCTGCCATGCCCCCAGGGTTACCGCGCAGGGATGGTGAGGTTGGTCTTTCCGGAAAAGGATGTTTCCCGTGGCTTTGATACACCTGTGTGTAGCGCTTGCCCTGTTGCTGTCGGTGGATGCCGTGGCGGCCGCTGATCAACCGCGTGACGAAATCCGTTTCGCTGTTGCCGCACAATTCCCCCCGTTCCAGAGTCGCAACCCGCAAGGGCAACTGGTCGGCTTGAACATCGAGTTGGGCAATGCCTTGTGCGTGCAATTGAATGTGCGCTGCACCTGGGTCGACCAAGTGCAGGTCGAAGACTTCAGCGCGTTGGATGCACGCCACTTTGACGCAATCATGGGCATCGCCCCCACTTCCAAACGGCGACGTTGGGCGAACTTCACCGATCTTCTCTATCCCTTTACCACCCGCCTGGTGGCGCGCAAAACCTCCGGCTTGCAGCCCTCTGCCCGCTCGCTCAAGGGCAAGCGTGTCGGCGTGCTGTTGGGCAGTAACCGTGAAGCCTTCGCCCGCTCGAAATGGGCGCCCAAAGGCGTGATCGTCAAAAGCTTCTGGCTCAATGACGAACTGGTCCGCAGCCTGGTGGCGGGGGATATCGATGCCACCTTGCAAGGCACCGTGGAAATTCGCGAGGCTTTACTCGATACGCCCGAGGGCCAGGCTTTTGACTTTCTAGGCCCACCCGTTTCCGCCGAGCTATTGGGCGACGGCGTGGCGATTGCGGTGCGCAAACCGGATACCGCGTTGCGCCAAGCACTCAACCGCGCCCTTGAGCAGCTTATGCACAACGGCGAGTACCAGCGCATCGTTCAACCCTACCGCCTCGATGCCCCGCCCATCGGGCATGACGGCTAGTATGTGAGCAGCCGAGGGGCGCAGCGACTTACGCCGCCCGCAACGGGATAAACGCGTAGTTGGCCGGCACCTCGGTCGCAATCTGCGCGCCGGCATCCAGCACCTGCTCGGCGATGTCCAGCCCAGACACATGAAACACCCAGTCACTGGCCACTTTTGGTTGCTGCGTCGCCTGTTCGATCGCCTGGGCAAACGCGCCCATGTCCGGCAAGTAAGCCGTGAACCCATCGCCCTTGAGCGCGGTGGTGCGAATGCCCAGCAGTGCACACACCGCTTCCTTGGTCTGCACGTCGTCGCGGTCGGCCTGACGGGAGCGTTCAATCAACTGCGCCAATTCCCGATCCACCAATTGACCACCGACGATCAATGCCGGCCCCTGTTCCCAGGACTCCGGCGGGCATTCTTTGGCGGCAGGGTTCAACGGGATATGCGGGTTGATCTCCATCGGGTAGATGCGACACACCAGCGGGCGCCGTTCATAAATGCGGCATAGGTTGTCTTCGTCAAGATTCCGGCAGCGTCCGGCGTTATAGGCGGCAAACGTGATGGCCACAAATGCTTCGGCAGTGCCGCTGGGAACCACCACCGACCGCCGTTCGGCATGCTCGCGTTGATGGGCGGGCAGGCCCAGGCCGTTGCCGAGAAAGCCTTCCACCAGAACGATGACATTTCCGCCGTCGGCCGCCCACATACGGGCTTCGTCGAGGGTCAGCGGGACATGGTGGTCGGAGCAGCATTTGCCACAACCGACGCAGGAAAAATGGGTATTCATGGCGGATCTGTTACCAGGCTAGGTCAGAGGGCACGCGGCAACGGTGACGGGTTTTTACCTCTGTTCGCCGTTGTGCGACTCTGGAAGCAAGTTATGCGCCAGTCACTCGCGATCAACCACGTCGCGCAGCACGAAGCCCATGCCCGCGCTTTCATACAGCCGTCGGGCGCGCAGGTTGCTTTCCAGCACTTTGAGGTCCACGTAGGGTTCGCCGCGCTGCTTGAACACCTGGAACGCATGCAGCAACAACGCCCGTCCCAGTCCTTGGCCTTGAGCGCAGGGATGCACGGAGAGGTTCTTGATAAACGCGCTGGTCCAGCATTGCGCCACGCCGAGAACGCCCGACGGGTTGCTGGCCACCAGACACAGGGTGGGGTCGAACTCGGCATCGGTGGTGAACTGAGCCTGCCAGGTGGGTAGGTCGGGCACGCGGCCGCCGCCTTGGTCCTGGGTCATGCGCAGAACCGCATGAATCGCCGGCGCCAGTTCTTCTCGGTAATGATCCAGCTGCGTACCGGCCGGCCACTGCGGGGCGGGCAGGCTGCCGCCGAGCGGGCGGCGTAGCAGTTGGAAATACTCAACCATCGATCAGCGGCCTTGTTGCGCTACGGTCTGAGCGGCGACCACCAGGCACTTGGTCAGTTCTGGGGAGGAAAACTTGGTCAGCACCGCGTTAGCCCCGGCCAGGCGTGCTTTTTCGCTGTTCATGGCGCTGTCCAGGGAGGTGTGCAGCAGCACATAGAGGTGCTGGAAATCCGGGGTTTCGCGCAGAGTGCGGGTCAGGGCGTAACCGTCCATTTCGGACATCTCGATGTCCGATACCACCACGTTGATCTCTTCGCCGGTGCCTTGCAGTTCAAGCAGTACGTCGATGGCTTCCTTGGCACTGCGCGCGGTGTGGCAGGTCAGGCCGAGGTTGCGCAGGGTGTGCACCGACTGCTGCAACGCCACTTGGCTGTCATCCACCACCAGAATCCGCGCATGGCCAAGCACTTCGGCTTCTTCCATGGTCAGGTCGGTGGGTGCGGTTTCAATCGGCGCGGGGGCAATGCCGTGGATCACTTTTTCGATGTCGAGCACCTGCACCAGGCCGCCTTCCACCTGGGTCACCCCGGTGATAAACGCGCGGTTGCCGCCTGAGCCGTAGGGCGGCGGGCGGATATCGGTGGTCAGGCAGTGCACGATCTTGCTCACCGCCTGCACATGCAGGCCCTGCTTGGAACGGCTCACATCGGTGACGATCAGGCAGCCACCGTTCGGATCTTCCAGCGGCATCTCGCCGAGGGCGCGGCTCAGGTCGATCACCGACAGTGAGGAACCGCGCAGGGTGGCGATGCCTTTAACGTGAGGATGGGACTCCGGCAATTTGGTCAGCGGCGGGCAAGGGATGATTTCGCTGACTTTCAGCAGGTTGATGGCCATCAGCTTGCCGCTGCGCAAGGTAAAGAGCAGAAGCGAGAGTGAGTCTGCGCGGGCTTTGGAGGTAGGCATAAAAACCTTCTGTGAATCACGGAGGACGATCTATGGAAGGTTATCGACCTCCGCGGCCCAGGCTTTAGCCCTTCCACACCTGCGGGTTCACCAGGTCCTGGGGCCTTTGCCCGAGCAGGGCGCTGCGCAGGTTGTCCAGGGCGCGGTTGGCCATGGCTTCGCGAGTTTCGGTGGTGGCCGAGCCGATGTGCGGCAGGGTCACGGCATTGCTCAGTTGGAACAGCGGCGACTCGGCCAAAGGTTCCTGTTCGTAGACGTCCAGCCCCGCGCCGCGAATGATGTGGTTCTGCAAGGCATGGATCAGCGCCGGCTCGTCCACCACCGGGCCGCGGGAAATGTTCACGAGGATGGCGCTGTGCTTCATCAGCCCCAGCTCGCGGGTGCTGATCAGGTGCCGGGTCTTGTCGCTCAACGGCACCACCAGGCAGACGAAATCCGCTTCGGCCAGCAACTGGTCGAGACTGCGAAACTGCGCGCCCAGCTCCTGTTCCAGCGCCGGTTTGCGGCTGTTGCCGCTGTACAGGATCGGCATGTTGAAACCCAGACGCCCGCGCCGCGCGACCGCCGCGCCGATATTGCCCATGCCGACGATGCCCAGGGTCTTGCCATGCACATCGCAGCCGAACAACGGCGCGCCGACGCTGGCCTTCCATTGCCCGGCCTTGGTCCAGGCGTCCAGCTCGGCCACGCGTCGCGCACTGCTCATCAGCAGGGCGAAGGCCAGGTCGGCGGTGCTTTCGGTCAGTACGTCGGGGGTGTTGGTGAGCATGATTCCACGCTCGGTGAGGTACGGCACATCGTAATTGTCGTAGCCCACCGACACGCTCGATACCACCTCCAGCTTGGCCGCGCCTTCGAGCTGCGCGCGGCCCAGCTTGCGACCCACGCCGATCAGGCCGTGGGCGTGGGGCAGGGCTTCAGCGAACTGCGCATTAATATCCCCCAGCTTGGGGTTAGGCGCGATGACTTCGAAATCCTGTTGCAGGCGTTCGATCATCGGCGCGGTGATGCGGCTGAAGGCGAGGACAGTCTTTTTCATGGCAGGCGGGGCTCATCGACTACGAAAGAATGCCAAGCACGCTAACATTCCTGCCGGCGGTTGTCAGGACACCGCCGAACCAATCTGAGCACAAGCCCCAATGGGTTGTTTGTTGGCGATCAATTAGCCAACCGCACCCCACCCAAGCTGCCGCTTAATTCATACGCCACCAATTCGGCCTGATGAGCCGCCAGAATCTCCGGCAGCGAGCCGCGCAGGTATTCCACCCAGGTCTTGATCTTCGCATCCAGGTATTGGCGCGATGGGTAGATGGCGTACAGGTTCAGCTCTTGGGAGCGGTAGTTGGGCATGACCCGTACCAGCGTGCCGTTACGCAGGCCTTCGATGGCGGCGTACACCGGCAGCAGGCCGACGCCCATGCCGCTGGTGATGGCGGTTTTCATCGCGTCGGCCGAGTTCACCAGGAACGGCGAGGTGTTGATCGCCACGCTTTCCTGGCCTTCGGGGCCATTGAACGTCCATTTGTCCAGCTGGATCACCGGGCTGACCAGGCGCAGGCACGCGTGGTTGAGCAAGTCCTGGGGGCGCTGTGCGCAACCTTTGGTCTTGACGTAGTCCGGCGAAGCGCAGGCGATGCTGTAGGTAATGCCCAGGCGCTGGGATACGAAACCCGAATCCGGCAATTCGCTGGCCAGCACGATGGACACGTCGTAGCCCTCGTCGAGCAGGTCCGGCACGCGGTTGGCCAGAGTCAGGTCGAAGGTAACGTCCGGGTGCGTGCGGCGGTAGCGGGCAATGGCATCGATCACGAAATGCTGGCCGATGCCGGTCATGGTGTGCACTTTGAGTTGCCCGGCGGGACGGGCGTGGGCGTCGCTGGCCTCGGCTTCGGCTTCCTCGACATAAGCGAGGATCTGTTCACAGCGCAGCAGGTAGCGTTTACCCGCCTCGGTGAGGGCAATGCGACGGGTGGTGCGGTTGAGCAAGCGGGTTTGCAGATGGGCCTCAAGGTTGGAGACCGCGCGCGAGACGTTGGCAGTGGTGGTGTCCAGTTGTGCGGCGGCGGCGGTGAAGCTGCCCGCTTCGGCCACGCAACTGAAGGCGCGCATGTTTTGCAAAGTGTCCATAGGGGCTTCTCAAGGGAGATGGCAAATTGTGACAGAAAGTTACGCAGTACGGTGATCCCTACCAATGGATTATCGCCTGAACGGTAACAAAGATTCACAGGAATACCCGCTTATCGACATCCCCCGCGCGCCCTAGAATTGCGCCACCTCTCCCGCTTCACCCATCTCAGGAATTCGCTTGCCGTGCCGCGTCGCATCAGCAGAGAGCTGAAGACTCTCAGTGTTTGGGCTTTATCGTTAGCAATCAGCGGCTGCATCGGAACCGGAGGAATCGCCCCACAAGGCCACGCCCTCGATGCCAATCAACTGGCCACCGACGAGGCGATCCAGCACGCCGCGCAAGACGCCCACTGGCCCACTGTGCAGTGGTGGCAAGCCTACGGCGACCCGCAACTGGATCACTGGGTCGACCTCGCTACCCAGCACAGCCCAAGCCTGGCCATGGCGGCGGCGCGAGTGCGTGAGGCGCGGGCCATGGCCGGGTTGGCCGAGTCGGCCGAAGCGCTGCAGGTCAACAGCGATACCACCCTCAAACGTCACAATTGGCCCAAGGATCAGTTCTACGGCCCTGGCGAGCTGAGCGGTGCCAACACCTGGGACAACAATACGTCCCTGGGCTTGAGCTATGCCCTGGACCTGTGGGGTCGCGAAAGCAACGCCACCGAGCGCGCAGTGGACCTGGCGCATATGAGCGCCGCCGAAGCGCGTCAGGCCCAACTCGAACTGCAAAACAACGTGGTGCGCGCCTATATCCAACTGTCGTTGCACTACGCCAACCGCGATATCGTCGCCGCCACATTGGCCCAGCAACAGCAGATCCTCGACCTGGCCAACAAACGCCTCAATGCCGGGATCGGCACGCATTTGGACGTGAGCCAGGCCGAATCGCCGTTGCCGGAAACCCATCGACAACTGGATGAGCTGGACGAAGCCATCGCCCTGAGCCGTAACCAATTGGCGGCGCTGGCGGGCATGGGGCCGGGGCAGGGCGAGCAGTTGCGGCGGCCAAGCCTGTCCCTGGCCGCGCCGCTCAAGTTGCCGTCGAGCGTCCCCGCGCAACTGCTTGGCCAACGCCCGGATGTGGTTGCCAGTCGCTGGCAAGTGGCAGCGCAGGCGCGGGGCATCGATGTGGCCCATGCCGGTTTCTACCCCAACGTCGATCTGGTCGGCAGCCTCGGTTATATGGCCACCGGCGGCGGCATGCTGGAATTTTTGGCCGGCAAAAAATTCAACTACAGCGTCGGCCCGGCCATCACGCTGCCGATCTTCGACGGCGGCCGCCTGCGCGCGCAACTGGGCGAAGCCAGCGCCGGCTATGACATCGCGGTGGCACGCTACAACCAGACCCTGGTCAATGCGCTCAAGGGCATCAGCGACCAGTTGATCCGTCGCGAGTCCATGGACAAGCAGCAGACCTTCGCCGCGCAATCGGTGGCCTCGGCGCAGAAAACCTACGACATCGCGATGATCGCCTATCAGCGCGGCCTCACTGACTACCTCAACGTGCTCAACGCCCAGACCCTGCTGTTTCGCCAGCAACAGATCGAGCAGCAAGTGCAGGCCGCGCGCCTGAGCGCCCATGCCGAACTGGTGACCGCCCTGGGCGGTGGCCTCGGTGCCGGCGACGACGTGCCTGCACCCGCCAAGACCGTTCCGAGCAAGACCCCGGCGGCGCTGGCCGCGTTCGATCACTGAGTAGGTTGCGATGACTCCCTTGCCTGCACCGCTGCGCTGGCTGCGTTCCCTTGAGTGGCGCCGTGGTTTCTTCGATTGGGCACGCAGTGACGGCGTGACCTGGGTATACATCTTCAAAGTGCTGATCGCGGCGTTCCTTACGCTATGGCTGGCCATGCGTCTGGAGCTGCCGCAACCGCGCACCGCGATGATCACGGTATTTATCGTGATGCAGCCGCAGAGCGGCCAGGTGTTTGCCAAGAGTTTTTACCGCTTCCTCGGCACCCTGGCGGGGTCGGCGGTGATGGTCTTGTTGATCGCCCTGTTTGCGCAGAACACCGAGCTGTTTCTCGGTGCGCTGGCGATCTGGGTTGGCATTTGCACCGCTGGCGCCACGCGCAACCGTAACTTTCGCGCCTATGGGTTTGTGTTGGCCGGGTATACCGCCGCGATGGTCGGCCTGCCGGCCCTGGCGCATCCGGACGGCGCCTTTATGGCGGCAGTCTGGCGTGTGCTGGAGATCTCTTTGGGGATCATCTGCTCGACCCTGGTCAGTGCCGCGATCCTGCCGCAGACCTCCAGCGCCGCCATGCGCAACGCGCTCTACCAACGCTTTGGCGTGTTCGCGCTGTTCGTCACCGATGGCCTGCGCGGGCGCAGCCAGCGCGACGGCTTCGAGGCCAGCAACGTGCGCTTCATCGCCGAAGCCGTGGGCCTGGAGGGGCTGCGCAGTATCACGGTGTTCGAAGACCCGCACATGCGTCGGCGCAACGGTCGCCTCAGTCGCCTCAACAGCGAATTCATGAGTATCACCACCCGCTTCAACGCCTTGCACCAGTTGCTTGAGCGCCTGCGCACCGATGCCGCCGACCATGTGGTGGCCGCGATCAAACCGGGCCTGCAAGACCTCGCCGAAGTGCTCGACGGTTTCTCTGGCCGCGCCCTCACCAGCCCCGATGCTGCGCGGCTGGTCAACCAGCTCAGCGCCTACAAGGACAGCTTGCCGGCCACGGTGCGCAGCCTGCGGGCGCGCTTTCAGGAGGGCAACCCCAGCGACGCCGAACAGCTGGATTTTCACACCGCCTATGAGTTGCTGTACCGCTTTGTCGACGACCTGCACAACTACGCGCAAACCCACGCCTCCCTGGCCGAGCACAGCCATGCGCGGGAAGACTGGGACGAACCCTACACACCGAAAACCAACTGGCTGGCCTGCGCCGCTTCGGGGATTCGTGCGTCGTTCATCCTGATCGTGCTGGGCAGCTACTGGGTGGCCACCGCCTGGCCCAGCGGCGCAACGATGACGATGATCGCAGCGGCCACCGTCGGCCTGTCCGCCGCCACGCCCAATCCCAAGCGCATGGCGTTCCAGATGGCCTGCGGTACCTTGATCGGTGCCCTGGTGGGCTTTGTCGAAATGTTCTTCGTGTTCCCCTGGATCGATGGCTTCCCGTTGCTGTGCGTGATGCTCGCACCGGTGATCATCCTGGGCGCATTCCTCGCCTCACGCCCGCAATACGCGGGTGTCGGTGTGGGCCTGCTGATCTTTTTCAGCACCGGCTCGGTGCCGGACAACCTCACGGTCTACAACCCTTACACCTTTATCAACGACTACATCGCCATGATCATCGGCATGCTGGTGTGTGCGGCGGCGGGGGCGATTATCCTGCCGCCCAACAGCCGCTGGTTGTGGCGCCGCCTGGAGCAGGACCTGCGCGAACAGGTGGTGTATGCCATCAGCGGCAAGCTCAAGGGCCTGGCCTCCAGTTTCGAGAGCCGTACCCGCGACCTGTTGCACCAGGCTTATGGCCTCGCCGTCGGCCAGCCGCAAGTGCAGCGCAACTTGCTGCGCTGGATGTTTGTGGTGCTGGAGGTCGGCCACGCGATCATCGAGTTGCGCAAGGAACAGGCGATCCTGCCGGTGCACCCGGCGTACGCCGAATCCCAGCCGTGGCGCCAGGCGATCCGCGTGATGGGGCGCTCGCTGGTGCGGCTGTTTCTGCAACCCAGCGCGAGCAACCTGGAGCGCGGGCTGGTCGCGGTCGACCATGCGATCAGCCGCGTGCAGGCCACCGACGAACCCTTCGCCCCGCACTTCGATACCTCGGCCCTGCGTCGGGTGAAAAGCTACCTGCACTTTATCCGCACCTCATTGCTGGACCCGCAATCACCCTTGGCGGCCCTCAAAGGAGCCCCGCATGCCCCGTGAAATCGCGTTCCACGGCATTTATATGCCGACCATGACCCTGATGTTCCTGATTGCCGCAGTGCTGGCGTGGGGCCTGGATCGCTTCCTGGCCGGCTTCGACCTGTACCGGTTTTTCTGGCATCCGGCGTTGCTGCGCCTGAGCCTGTTCGTTTGCCTGTTCGGCGCCCTGGCGCTGAGCGTCTACCGTTGAGAATGCACTGATGAAAAAGTTTTTCAGCCTGCTTGCCACCTTGCTGGTACTGGCCCTGGCGATCTGGATTGGCCACACATTGTGGGTGCACTACATGCAAACCCCGTGGACCCGCGATGGCCGCGTGCGCGCCGACATCATCAATGTCGCCGCCGACGTCACCGGTGAAGTGGTCGACGTGCCGGTGCGCGACAACCAGTTGGTAAAAAAGGGCGACCTGCTGATGCAGATCGACCCGGAGCACTATCGCATCGCGGTCAAACAGGCCCAGGCGCTGGTCGCCTCGCGCAAAGCCACCTGGGAAATGCGCAAGGTCAACGCCCACCGCCGCGCCGATCTGGACGCTCTGGTCATCTCCAAGGAAAACCGCGACGACGCCAGCAACATTGCCGACTCGGCCCTGGCCGATTACCAACATGCGCAGGCCCAGCTGGAAGCAGCCGAACTCAACCTGAAACGCACTCAGGTCGTGGCGGCCGTGGACGGCTACGTCACTAACCTCAACGTCCATCGCGGCGACTACGCACGCATCGGCGAGCCCAAGATGGCCGTGGTGGATATGCACTCGTTCTGGGTCTACGGCTTCTTCGAAGAAACCAAGTTGCCCCATGTGAAAGTTGGTGACAAAGCCGATATGCAACTGATGAGCGGCGAGACGTTAAAGGGCCATGTGGAAAGCATCTCCCGCGGCATCTACGACCGCGACAACCCCGAAAGCCGTGAATTGATCGCTGATGTAAACCCGACCTTCAACTGGGTACGCCTGGCCCAGCGGGTGCCGGTGCGGATTCATATCGATGAAGTGCCGCAAGGCGTGCTGTTGGCGGCGGGGATCACATGCACCGTGATCGTCGACCAAACGCAGAATTGAAATGTGGGGGGCAATCCCCCTCCCACATTTGACTGTGTTATGCCTTGATGAAGGTCTCATGCAAATGCCGCCACAACAGCGCACCACTGGCCTGTTTCTCGAACACCACGGTGGCGCGGCGGTCGGTCTGGGTGCCGCTGTCGTCCACTTGATGTTCGCGATAGGTCACCGTGGCGCCGCGCGCGTGGCGGTCAACCCCGGTCATTTCGCTCAAGGTGATTTTCAAGCCAGGGCGCATGCCGCCCAGGCGGGTGAACAGCGCCTTGACGCCGGCCGCATTCACCCGTGCGCCGGTGGCGGGGGCGATCATGCTGAAATCCGGAGAGAAGCGCGCAAGCAGGTTTTCCAAGGTTGCGTCGGGCGCAACGCCGGCAAACCATTGTTCGATCTCGATGTGGGTCTGGGTCACTTCTTCAAAGAAATCGCTGTAGTCGATCATTTACAAACTCCCATTTAAACCAAAGCGTTTTTTCAACACGGTTTCCAATAATCCTTTGGGCAACCACGTCGCCAACAGCGGCAACGCCCGGCTGCCATTGCCCGAGCGCAACAGGCGCGGCGGTTGCGATTGTTGCACCGCCTTGAGCACATCGGCCGCGAACACGGTTGCGGGTGTCGGTTTGTCCTGGGACGCCTGGCTGCGCGCACGAATGCCATCGCGCAACGGCCACCAGGGCGATTGTTCGTTGATCAGCAGTTCGGCTTGGGCGCCGGCGTTTTTGGCGAAGTGGGTGTCGATAGCCCCGGGTTGGACCTCCATGACGCGCACGCCAAAGGGCGCCAGTTCCATGCGCAGGGCATCGCTCAACGCATGTACGGCGGCCTTGGATGCGCAGTAAGCACCGGCGAACGGCGTGACCAGCACGCCGGAGACGCTGCCGATATTCACCACCAAACCCTTGCGTTTGCGCAAGGCCGGGAACAGCGCCTGGGTTACGCCGACGAGGGAAAATACGTTGGTTTCGAACTGGCGCTGCATGGCCTCGGTGCCGCCGTCGAGCAGCGGGCCCATGGCGCCGTAGCCGGCATTATTGATTAGCACGTCTAGCTCGCCCAGGTGTGCGGCCAGGGCTTTCAGCGCGGTGGCATCGTTGACGTCCAACTGCACGGCATGAAAGCCGGCCTGGTTGAGGGCAATCACGTCATCCTTGCGGCGAGCGCTGGCCAGCACCTCATAGCCGGCGGCTTTGAACGCTTCGGCCAGGGCGCGGCCGATACCGCTGGAGCAACCGGTGATCAATACGTTGGGCATGGAGCAGTCCTTTATCAGTCCGCGAAGCTGCCTTGCAGGTGCTCGGCACGAAATTCCAGGGTTTGCGGGCGGTAGCCGGCGCGTAGCGGTGGGGTGGGCAGGCAATCGTCCCAAGTGGCGCCGGCCTGCAACTCGCCGGGGCCGCGATAGCGCGGGGCGGCGTAGACGTTGTCGGCTAGGTTCACGGTGTCGCCCGGTGCGTAGGCCGCGACGCGCCAGCGCAGTTCGGTGAGGGGCACGTCGTTGCCGTTGTTCAGGGTCAGCTTCAGTGGCCGATCGGCTGGGCAGTCCTGCGGCGCGTAGGTAATGCGCAGTTCCAGGCGCGCCAATTGTGAGGCTTCGCGGTTGTCCAGCCACACCACCCAAACGGCCACGCAACCCAGGCCCGCCAAGGCCGCGAGGGACACCGGCAGCGCTTTGGCCGGGTAGCGCAGCAGCAGGATCAGCCAGGTGATGATCAGGAGAATGCCGAAGAACATGGAGACCACCTCGAATTTGGAACCAGCATCCTAACTTAAGCGTAGGTGGGATTGGGTAGCTTGAGTGCTGTGGTGGCCTTGCGGGCCCTATCGGGGGCAAGCCCCCTCCCACACTGGAATGTATTCACAGATCAAAGGCAGTAGGGGGCTTGCCCCGATAGGGCCCACACAGCCAGCGAAAATCCAAAAAAAGCCCGCACCCACACTGGAATGTATTCACAGATCAAAGGCAGTAGGGGGCTTGCCCCCGATAGGGCCCTCACAGCCAGCGAAAATCCAAAAAAAAGCCCGCACCCACACTGGTATGTATTCACAGATCAAAGGTGGGAGGGGGCTTGCCCCCGATAGGGCCCACACAGCCAGCGAAAATCCAAAAAAAAGCCCCCACCCAACCCACTGCGGATAGGGGACGCAATGGGTTGGGCGAGGGCTTCTTGTACGACTGTTTTACTGCGCGATAGTTTTCACCGACACGCCACGTTCGATCGGCGTCGAGCGGCCGTAGATGTCTTCGAAGCGTTCGATGTCGTCTTCGCCCAGGTAGCTACCCGATTGCACTTCGATGATCTCCAACGGGATCTTGCCTGGGTTGCGCAGGCGATGGACCGAAGCGATCGGGATGTAGGTGGACTGGTTTTCGGTGAGCAGGAACACGTTCTCGTCACAGGTCACTTCGGCGGTGCCGCTGACCACGATCCAGTGTTCGGCGCGGTGGTGGTGCATTTGCAGCGACAGGCACGCGCCCGGCTTGACCGAAATGTGCTTGACCTGGAAGCGGCCGCCCATGTCCACCGAATCGTAGGAGCCCCACGGACGATACACTTCGCAGTGGTTCTGGGTTTCGCTGCGGCCCTGTTCGTTGAGGGTGTTGACCATCTGCTTGACGCCCTGGACCTTGTCCTTGTGGGCAATCATCATCGCGTCCTTGGTTTCCACCACCACGATATTGTCCAGGCCGATTACCGACACCAGTTTGCCGTTGCCGTGCACCATGCAGTTGCGGCTGTCCTGGATCACCACGTCGCCTTTGCTCACGTTGCCGTTGGCGTCTTTGTCGTTGACCGCCCACAACGACGCCCAGCAACCCACGTCGCTCCAACCGGCGCTCAGCGGCACTACGCAGGCGCGTTGGGTTTTTTCCATCACGGCGTAGTCGATGGAATTGTCCGGGCAGCAGGCGAATGTCGCGTCGTCGAAGGACACGGTGTCGGCGGTCTGCTCGCTGCGTTCCAGGGTCAGCACGCAGGTGTCGTAGATGTCCGGATCGTGTTTTTTCAGCTCTTCCAGGAAACGGCTGGCACGGAACAGGAACATGCCGCTATTCCAGAAGTAACCGCCGCTTTTGACGAACTCGACGGCGCGTTTTTCATCGGGTTTTTCCACGAACTGTTGCACGCGGCTCACGCCTTCGGGCAGCAGCGAATCGTTGGTGGACTTGATGTAGCCATAGCCGGTTTCCGGACGGGTGGCCGGCACGCCGAACAGCACCATCTCGCCACGCTCGGCGGCTACGGTGGCCAGGGCCAGGGCACGCTGCAGGGCTTTTTGATCGTCGATCACGTGGTCGGCGGGCAGCACCAGCATCAGCTCGTCGCGGCCTTCGTTGACCAGCATCATCGCGGTCAGGGCCACGGCCGGTGCGGTGTTGCGGCCAAACGGTTCCATCAGGATGCGCTGGCATTCGAGCTTACGCGCGGCCAGTTGCTCGTTGACGATAAAGCGGTGGTCCTTGTTGCAGACCACGATCGGGGAGTCCATGCCTTCGAACACCAGGCGTTCCAGGGTTTGCTGGAACAGCGTGTGCTCGCCGGTCAGGGCCAGGAATTGCTTGGGGAACTGTTTACGGGAAAGCGGCCAAAGACGTGAGCCGCTACCACCGGAAAGGATTACTGGGATCATGGGTGTTTCTCCTTGAATTGATTTGGGTCAGAGCCTGTGGGGGGGGTAAGCCCGCGCCCACAGGGTTAGCGTCAATTTCAGAATCTAATCAGCGGGTCGACACAGGGCGTTTCACCCACACTGGCGACAGGCTCGAACCCGAGCCCGTTACATACAGCACCGCCGCTTCACCACGTTCCAACGCAACCGGCTTCACATCGCCGACTTTCTTGTCACCGTCATACAACGCCAGGCTCACCTTCACCGGGTTGATTTCGCGCTCGCCACGGCCTTTGGCGGCCACCGACTTGACCACATCGGTCTTGCCATCGGCGGTTTTCAGGGTCAGGGCCTTGTCGCTGAGGTTCTGCACGCGCACCAGGGATTTCTGCTTGTTCTTGAACGGCGGTTCTTCGATCAGCTGTGGCTGTCCGCTACCGCTGTTGACCAGGGTGTAGTAGTGATCGGCGGCGAGTTTGACCGGCACGGTCTGGCTGCCGACTTTGGCGCTGTAGTCACCGCCAGGCATAAAGCTGAAGTCGCTGCTGGCCAGTGGGGCCACTTCGCTCAGGTTGGTGTTGCCAACGGTGGCGCTGACTTCCTGGTTGCTGGCGTTGTATACACGCACGAAGCTCGAACCTTTTGGCGCGGTCGGGCCGTACAGGGCTGCGTCACCACCGGCGAAGGCGGACATCGATACGACGCTCAGGCCGGCAGCGATGGCCAGAGTCTTGGCGAGACGACGAGGAGTTGTAGTGAAAGTCATGTGAGTTACCTCTCTTTCAGTTTTGCGCCCGTTCGGGCGTCTCGGATTTTTCAAGGGTGTTGAGTGCCATGTTTTGTTGGCGCGAACCGGCTTGTTTAAGTTGCGCAACCCACGATGGGTCGGCATCACCGATTTCGTTGTTGACCGGCAGATAACGTTCAGGGAACTCCCAGATCAGTACCTGGGGCGGGCTGTTCTTGAAGTCGTCGCTTTTGAGGTAGCTGAGCATCGGCAGGATCGGGCCGTGGCCGTCTTCGGCATAGCTGATCACATCGCTGCCCAAGGCTTGCTTGAGGGCGCCGACGAAGTTCCAGTTGGGGTTGGCGCTGTAGCTGGTGCCCACCAGCGCCACTGGGGTTTCGCTGTCGCTGAACAGCGCGTCGTCGCCTTTGGTTTCGGCCAGGTGCGTGACGCGTTTTTGCAGCGGCTCTTTAGGTGGCATCAGGTTTTCGAACAGCGGGTCCAAGGGCAGGAACAGACGCAGGTCGCCTTTATGCGGCTCGGTTTTTTCGGCCTCGGTGACAAAGCGCTGTGGCTCGCCACTGAGCGGGGTCTGCTCGGCAATCGCCTTGGCCAGTTGCTTGGCGGCGACTTCCGCGCCGTCCGGCGTCCAGTGGGTGTCGGTGCGCAGGAACACTTGCTTGCCGCTCAATTTGGCCTGTTGCAGCGGGCCAAGCAGGTCAGGGGCCGGGATCTTGTCGGCGGCGACACGGGCGTGGAAGTCCTGATACAGGTTGGCGTGGATGCTGGCCGGCTTCACTTCACCCAGGTGCTCTGGATACAGGCGTACCTTAGCCGGCACGATCGCCATCACCAGTTGAATGCCCTGGGCCTTGAGCTTCTGGCGCACGCCTTCGACCAGCGCGTAGTTGCCTTCCAGGTTCTGGTCTTCGTTGACGGCGGGGTTGAACTCCTCGTCGCTGTACAACCAGTGATCGCGGCCCAGCACCACGCCAGGACGGCCTTCGTTGAACAGCTTGTAGTCCAGCGCGGCCCACAGGTTGGTGCCCAGGCGTTTGATCGGGAACTCGTCGTCGTAGTGGGTTTCGACGGCTTTGGTCCAGCGACCGTTGAGCACAGTGGCGTCGGCGTTGGTGCTAAAGCCGAAGAAGCTGCGCAGCGACCAGGCGCCCAGTGCCAACAGCAGCACCAGAAACAGGCCGATATAGAGGACGCGTAATGAACGGGTCATGGTCGGCTCCCTCAGAATTGGAAGTAAAGGAACGGCGAGAAACTCTGCGCCGACAGTTTGAGAATCGACGCCACGAACAGCAGCAGCACCGCAGCGCGCATGGCGTAGCGTGGCCAGTCAGCGGTCCAGTAGGCCGGTTGCACGGCAGCGTCCTGGCCCACGGTAAAACCGGGCTGGTGGATGCTGCCGGGGTTGTCGCCCGGTACGGCCTTGATCAGGCTCGGATCGGCCGGCTTGGTTTTGTCGGCGGGGCGGTTGGTGTAGAAGTCGCGCAGGCCGAAGAACGCCAACGTCGCATACGCCACCACCAGGGTTGCCACTTGCAGGCCGGTGAGGCTGGCGCGGTTGAGTTCCGACAGCGACCACTCGCCAAAGCTGAACATCGCACCGTACATACGGCCGGCGACGTGCAGGTTTTCGGCGCGGAAGATCACCCAGCCCATCACCACCAGCAGGAAGGTGAAGGCCCAGCGCAGCACATTGAAACTGCGCGGCGCGGTGTTCAGGCCGATGGCTTTTTCGATCGCCAGCCACATGCCGTGCCAGGCGCCCCACACGATGTAGGTGATGTTCGCGCCGTGCCACAGGCCACCGAGCAGCATGGTCAGGAACAGGTTGCGATAAGTAATCAGCGTGCCTTTACGGTTGCCGCCCAGGGTGATGTAGAGGTAGTCACGCAGCCAGGTCGACAGGCTGATGTGCCAGCGGCGCCAGAACTCGGTGATCGACTGGCTGATATACGGCTGTTTGAAGTTTTCCATAAAGCGGAAACCCATCATCAAGCCCAGGCCGATGGCCATGTCGCTGTAGCCGGAGAAGTCGAAGTACAGCTGCGCGGTATACGCCAGCGCGCCGAGCCAGGCATCCCCGGTGGTGGGGTTTTGCAGGGCGAAGCAATGGTCGGCCACCACCGCCAGGGTGTCGGCGATAAAGACTTTCTTGATAAAACCCTGCATGAACCGCGTGCAGCCCTCGGAGAACTTATCCAGGGTGTGGGTGCGGTTGTTGAACTGGTCGGCCAGGTCGCGGAAACGCAACACCGGGCCGGCGATCAGGTGCGGGAAAATCGCCACGAACGCCGCAAAGTCGATGAGATTGCGCGTGGCCGGGGTGTCGCCACGGTATACGTCGATGATGTAGCTGATGGACTCGAAAATGTAGAACGAGATACCGATCGGCAACAGCACATGGGTCAGGATGAACGGCTCCAGGCCCATCGACTTCATCATCACGTTGATGCTGTCGACACCGAAGTTGGCGTACTTGAAGTAGCCGAGGATGCACAGGTCGACGGCCACGCCGAGCAGCAGCCAGCGTTGGGCCGGTTTGGTGCGCACACCGGCGGCACCGACCTTGAGGCCGATCCAGTAATTCCACAGCGTCACGGCGGCGAACAGCGCCAGGAAGTCCACTCGCCACCAGGCGTAGAACACGTAGCTGGCAATCAGCAGCAGCAGATTGCGATAGCGTTGCCCGCTCAAGTAATACAAGCCGAGAAAGATCGGCAAGAACAGAAACAGGAACACATTGGACGAGAAAACCATCCCGATCTCTCCATGTTTAACCAACAGTCAAGGGCCAGAGCCCCCCCAAACCCCCCACGAAAAAACGGGGGGCGGTACTACATTCCTACTGATGAAACCGGCTCAAAAATGTGGGAGGGGGCTTGCCCCCGCTGGCGGTGAGTCATTCACCGGATGTATCAACTGATACACCGCTATCGGGGGCAAGCCCCCTCCCACATGTCTAACCGCGTTGCGTCAGGAGCCTTTATTGCCTTTCTCATGCGCCGGGTCGTAGACCTTGGTCAGGTCGCCGCCCAGGCGGAAGGTCTTGAACGGCTGCATGCCATGCTTGCGTTCGATCACATCCGGTGCACAGGTGTAGAGGTTGCAGAACGGTTCGAGCCAGGCGAATTTCATGGCCTGCTTCAGGTCCTTCATGTCCTGTTCCTTGCCGTTCTTCTGCTCGAAGATTTCCGGGTCTTTCACCCCGGCCAGCACCTTGTCGCCCAGGCGCTTGAGCGCGCTGTTGTTTTCCTGGCGCAGGTCCACGCCGTTGACCAGGGCGAAACTGGCGATCATCGACAGTGGCGGCAAGGCGTAGTTGTGGTACGACAGCGCGCGTTGCTGGCGCTTCAATTCGTTAGGCAGGAAACCTTGGTCGTCGACCTGGTTCACGCCGACCTTATATTCCTTCACCGCCCAATCGAACAGGTCGCGGCGGTTGGTGGCGACGGAGGTTGCCATCACCGACCAGGCGGCCCAGTAGGAGTGGTTGTTGGTTTTCTCCAGCGGCAGGTTGTCCCAGTCGCTCACTACCTGATCGGCCAGTTTGTTGAACCAGGCTTCGATCAGCTGCGACTCCTGCTGGTGGTTGGCCAGCGGGTGCGAGTCGGAGAACTTCAGGCGCACATAGGCCGAGGCCATGCTGCCCAGCGCCCATTTGCGCATGGACTTGCCGGTGTGGTTGAAGTCCTTGGACATCAGCGCATCGGCCTTGGCCCAGGACACCAGCCAGTTCAACGTGCATTCGAGCTGCTCCGGGCGACCGTCGCGCATGAACTGCATCACGCGCTTGCTGGTGTCTTTTTCCAGCTTGGTAATGTCAGCGGTGCTGTCGCGGAACGCCTGCTCGGACTGCACATTCAGCGTGGCGCGTGCCTTGTCCGAACCTTCGTACTTGCTGCGAAATTGCAGCGGCCCGGTGTAGGGCGTGGGCATGGTGTCGCAGTTTTCCTTGAAGTCGCCGGTCTTGAACGCTTCGATCGGTGCGAAATAGCCCTGGGGCGGACGCAGCGGCGCGGCGGCGTTGACGGAGCCGGCGAACATCGCCAGGCCCAGCAGGGTAGGGAGCATCAGCTTTTGCATAAGTAACCTCACTTCCCGAGTTGGGCGGTCTGTTGACCACCGCTTGGGAATACGTTGCGTGTGCAAATTTTCGCTTCGACCTTCTGCGCGGCAGTGCCCTTTTCCGGACCCTGCACTTCCACGGCCAGCAAGTTCTGCGAGGCCCAGTCTTCATCGGTGCGCAGTTCAAAGGCGAAACGCCCGTCTGTATCGGATGTTTCGGGTTTCTCGATCTTGATGTCCTCGTGGCGCCCGTTCATGTACCAGAGGGTGGCTTGCAGGGTTTTCACCGAGGTGTCGGCGAAGCGGATGTCGACCTGATGGTTTGCGTTGCGCAGGTCTTTGTTCGAACTGTTGACCAGCAATTCGTTCTTGCCCGGTTTCAAGGTGGCGCTGGCGCTCATCTGCGCGGGCTTGCCTTCGCAGCCGTTGTCCAGCAGCGACATCATCTGGCGGTAGATGGTCTCCTGGTCGAGGCGATACAGCGGCGAGAATTCCCAGATCAGGATCTTCGGCGGGCTCTTCTGGAATTCGTCGCTGCCCAGGTATTGCAGCATCGAGCCTTCCAGGCCGCCGCCGGGGAAAGCGACGTTGAGGATGTCGGCGCCGATTTCTTCTTCCAGGAACCCGGCGAAGTTGTAGTTCTTGCCGCTATGGCTGGTACCCACCAAGGTGATCTGCGGGTTGCCGGAGTCGCCGAACAGGTCGCCGTCGCCCGCTTCGCCCTTAGGCTCGGTGGTGAACTGGTCCATGTACTGGATCGCGTAGCTGGTGCCGCACAGTTGCCCGGCCATGTTGTGCAGGGTGCCGGTCTTGCCCATGCGCCCGGAGCGCTTGGTTTCGAATTCACGCTTGGGAATATCGGCGAATTCCGGCATCTGCTTGACCTTGGCCGCGACGATTTTCGCGGTGCGCTGGGCGCCGTATGGGGTCCAGTGCTGGTCGCCACGGAAGTAGAAATCGTGGGCCGGCAGTTCGTCCGGCAGTTGCTCGTTGGTCAGCGGCGACAGGTCCGGCACCACGTAACCCATCTTGGCGAAACGGCCGAGCATCGTCTTGTAGTTGGTCAGGGCCTTGTCGAAGTCGTACGAGGCTTTCTCTGCGGGATTGAGCTTGTTGCGGTTCACCAGGCCACGGGTCGGCTGGTAGACCACCACCAGTTCCACGCCTTTGCTTTTGAACGCGTCATGCAACTGCTGCATGCGCTTGTAGCCGGCCGGGGTGGTGTCGAACTCGGTGCGCAGGTCTTCCTGGGTACGGAACAGCCAGTCGCCCTGGGCTTGCACCAGGGTGGTGAAGTTCTGCTGGTAGCGCGTGGTGTAGTTCTTCGCGTCGTGGGCGGCCGGGCACAGGCTGCAGCACGGTTCGGCGGTAAAGGTCGGTGCCTTGACTTCGTCGGCGCGCACGCCCTGGCTGGCCGCGAGCAGGCCGAGGGTCAGACCCGAGAGGCTCAGCAGTTTGATCATGTGTGGGTGCATAAGGGTCATCCTCAGTCCTGCATTTCGGTCTGGCGTTCGACAGGGTCGATCAGCACGGCTTTCTGCTGGCGCACCAGCAGGTCGAGAATTTCTTCCTGGCGATCGCCGAGGACGCCGGAGAAGCTGATGCCACTGGATTTGGTCGGCGCCAGCATCGACACGCGGTACAGCTCGATACTCAACGGCGAGTCGATGGACAGCGGCCCGCTGCCGTTCCCCGCCAGTTCACCGCCGACCACGATCAGGGAAACCTTGGCGTCGAACGGATCGAGGGCGATGTCGCGGTCGGTGTCGGTCAAGTCCTTGATGTGGCCGTAGACGCCGGTCAAACCGTTGGCCATCGCGACGTTTTCGTACAGCTTGATGTTTACGCTGTTACGCACGCGGATGCCGTGGCGGCGGTTGCTGATCACCTTGTTGCCCCACAGCAGGTTGTCGCCGCTCTCATAGAGGGTGATGCCGTCGGTGTGGTTGCGGTAGATCTCGTTGTCGGCGATCAGGTTGTTGACGCTGTTACGGTCGATCACCAGGCCCGAGAGTTTGTTGTCGTAGCTGCGGTTGTTGAAGATGAAGCTGTCGTTCACTTCCCGGGAAATGATGATGCCGTGCTTCTTCTTGGTGCCGTAGACGGTGTTGTCCGCAATGATCAGGCCGTGGGAACGGTCGTGGGGGTCAATGCCGTAGACGATGTTGTCTTTGTAGGTATTGCCCTTGATCACGAAGCCGGTGGTCTCGTAGCAGTAGAAGCCGTACCACATGTCCGAGAACTCTGAATCAATGATCCAGCCGGTCGGCTCAGGACGCTTGAGTACCTTGGCCATATTCGGCGTGTACTGGGAAATACTCACCCCGTACGACTTACTGTTGGCGTAGCCGAAACTGGCCATTTTGCTGTTGGCGACGTAGGTCTCGGTGCCGCCCCAGGCCAGCAGGAACGGGCGGAATTCCTTGGGCGACTTGAACAGCGCCGGGCCATTGGCCTTTTCGCTCCAACCGGTGATTTTGGTGTCGCGCACAAACAGCTGGCCGTCGTTGATCAGGAACGAACCGGCTTCCTGGGACAGGCGCAGCTCTTGGGTGCGCTTGTCGATTTCGAGGATGCCCTTGCGCCCGACCACGATCGGCAACTTGGCCAGGAACACGCCCGGCGAGGTTTCGCTCAGGTACTGCTTGGGCACTTTGCCCAGCAGGTCCTTGAGGTTCATGTAGCCGTCGTCGATAAAGATCGCCTGGGGAATGCCATGCTGGCGCACTACCCATTCGGCCATCTTGTTATCGCCGCCGATAAAGTCCTTGAGCGCGTCTTCCTGCATCATGCGACGGATGCTGATTTTGCCCGGCTTGGTGCGTACGATCTTTTTTTCCATGGCCGCGGCGGTGTAGCCCGACAGGTCGGGCAGGGCCGGCTTGGCCATTTCCAGCGGCGCGGTCGGCGGGCTGGAAATGGTGTAGGTCTTGGCCTGTTGCAGTTCCTTGGCGATGGTCGGCGCCTTGGCCGTCGTATCGGCAAACGCGGTGGTACTGGCCACCAGCATTGCCGCGACGAGTAGGCTTTGAGCATTCATTGCGCAGGCTCCCATCAGAATTTCCAGATCACGTCGACAAACGCGCGATGCATGTACGAGTCGACCTGGCTGCCGTAGGCGTCACCCGGTTTGAACACACCCGCACGGAAACGCACCAACGCCGACGGCTCGTCGATCGACTGGCTGAGCGCGGCCGGCAGCAAGCCGGTCTTGAAGTACTTGGTGACCACCAGGTCCATCTCCTGACCCAGGTCTTTCTTACCGTCTTCCAGCGGCAGGGACGTGCTGGAGAGGATCGCGCCGGTCACGTCGTCGGTGTTGTTCTGCACCGCGTCGATACCGTTGCTGCCCACCGGCTTGTTGCCGTCCACGCGCCAGAACTTGTGGTACACCAGGCTGGCGTCATAGTCCTCACGCAGTTGCCAGGAGCCGAACAGGCTCATGGACTGCATGTTGTTCATTTCGCCGCGAAACGCTTCGCCGAAGCGATGCACACGGGATTGGGTGCCGGTCCAGTTCGAACGGTTGCTCTGCAGGCCGTTCTGTTCGTATTCGGCGCTGGCGCGGGCATAGGCCGCACCCACTTGCCACTGCGGGTCGAGACGCAGGCGGATACCCAGGTCGGTGGCCCAGCCGTTCACGTTATCGCTGCGCTTGGCCTGGTCCGGGCGGCTGCCGTCTGCTTTGAGGGCGTTGACCGTGTCGCGGTCGCCCTGCATACCGGTGACGCTGGCCCAGTAGTTGACGGTGTTGGTGTTGCGCCAGTTGTAGGCGTCGCTGTTGGCTTCGATGCCGAGCCAGGTCAGGTCGCCGTTTTCGCGCTTGTCCAACGAGTCGGTGGGCACGCCCGGTTCCGGGTAATCCAGCTTGCCGTCGTCATGGGTGTGATGGCCGCGCAGGCCGATCCACTGGCCCGGCATCCACTGGTAGGAAGCGTCGGCGTAGAAGTGCTGGCGGTCCTTGTCCTTGGGCGACAGTTCCTTGAGGTCGGTGCGGTATTCGCTGAAGCGTTCGGCGGCGCCCACATTGGCTTTGAGCAAAGTGGTGTCGAAGGTCCAGTTCAGCGCTTCGATATTGGTGTCGCGCCATTGGCCGTCGTCGTTGCGCAGGCGCTGGCGGCCGAACTTGAGGATCTCGCCGGGGTAGGGCGTGAAGCCGCTGTAGCCCACCCAGAACTCACGCATCGCCAAGTAGTTTTTCTTGGCTTTGCGGTCGTCATTGGTGGTGGGCTGGTCTGCGTCATCGGCCGACTGTTGCAGGGTGTCGGTCTCGATGATGTCGCTGGACACCACCGCCTGGCCCATGGCGTAGGCGCTCCAGTTGCCGCTTTCGCCGTAGATCCACGGGCGCAGGTCCAGGCCGACGCCGTTGACGTCGCCGCCTTTCTGGGTGCCCAGGTCGCGGTCGTCTTCGGATTGCGCGGTGGCTTTGACTTCCAGGCCGAAATTCTTGGCTTCGGTCAGCGCGGCCAGGGTAGGGCACGACCACAGCAGGGCGAAGGTCAGGCCAATACCGGCCTTGACGAATGGGTTGAGCTTCATAGGGATTCCTCGCCGTCTTCTTCTTGCAGGGCGTGCAGTTGCAGCGTGCTTTGGGGCAGGGTGCCGCGCGCGGCCAGCTCCTGTTGCACCAGGCGTTGGCCTTGGGCGCGTTGTTCCGGAGTCAGCGGGGCTTCGAGCTGGGCGGCCAGGTCATTGGCCTCCGGCGTGTCCTGGGCCTTGGCCAACTGGCTGAAGACATAGGCATTGACGGGGTCGGGCTTGGTGCCCTTGCCTTGGGAAAACAATTGGGCGATGGCGAAATCGGCGCTGTTCTGGCCGTTGCGCGCAGCGGTCAGCAAGTGGTCCAGGGCCTTTTGCGGGTAGACCTTGCCCAGGTAGCCACGGCGATAGATCTGGCCGAGGTAGTAATCGGCGGCCACTTCTTTGCCAACGGCTTTTTCGAAATGCGCTTCGGCGGCCTTGGCATCGGCCGGCACCCACTTGCCTTCGTAGTAGAGCTTGCCGAGCAACAGTTCAGCGCGCGGCTGGTCGGCGGCGCGGCCGTTGTCCAGGTACTTCATCATTTGGTCGACGTCGCCCAGTTCGGGGAAGTCGTAGAGCAGTTGCGCCAGGCTGACCCAGGACGCGGGGTAGCCGGGGGCGATTTTTTCCAGCAGCGCCTGGGCCGTCTTTTCGTCGGTCTTGCCCAGGGAGGCATCACCCAATACGCGGGCAACGCTATCGACCCGTTGAGCGGTGACGGTGCCACGGCTGTAGCCGGCTTCCATCTGCTTGAGCAGTTCGGCTTGTTTTTCTGGCTCGGCTTTCTTCTGATAGACCGTAGCCAGTTCGACGTAGCAAATATCGGTGGTGTTCAGCGCGGCTTTGCAGATGCGCTCCACATCATCCAGATGCTGATCGTAGGTGTTCTGGGTGCGATACAGCAGCACCTGGGCCAGGCCCGCTTCCGGATAACCCGCCGCCTGCCACTGACTGATCTGCTGCTGGGCATTCACATTGGGAAAGCTGTGAGGGTATTGCAGGTACAGCATCGCCAGTGGAATCAGGGTGTTGCCTTCGCCATTGGCAAAGGCTTTTTTCAGCAGGGTTTCGGCTTCGTGGTGCTCGGCCTCGGTGGCGCCGGGCTTGGCCACCAGCAGGCGACCCAGGCGCGCCTGGGCGCGGGGCGAAGTATCCGCTGCGGCGCGGTACGTGGCCTCGGCCTGTTTGATCTGCGCCGGGTCACGAGTGCCAACCTGGATATCGGCCAGGCCCACTTGGGCCTCGCTGTAACCCAGGTCGGCCAGTTGCTGGTAGTTCTGCTGCGCGGTGACGGTGTCGCCGCGCTTGAGCGCTTCATTGGCCAGGCGTTGGTCGGGCAGGCCGACGCAACCGGCCAGCGAGATGGCCAGGGCCAGCGCACAGTAGGCCGAGGCGAAGTGGGATTTGCGCTGTGCGGGAGATGGCTTGCCTGCGAGCGTATCGGCGCGGTCAGCCTGGTAAACCGAGTCGCCAGCATCGCGGGCAAGCCCGGCTCCCACAGGGGCCAGTGTTGTTGTCGAGATAAGGTTCACAGGCATGTCCTCGCTTACAGACCGTGAGCCATGGCTTTGTCGATCAGCCAGTTCAGCGATGGGCCGCGGTCGCTGATCACTTCCACCGGGCGGCCGGCGTAGGTGCTGTCCAGCGGGGCATCAGGCTTGATCTGCACGCGGATGTCGGAGGACAGGTCGGCGCTGTTCAGGCTGGTGCTGCTGACGATGGTGCCGGTGCGGGTCTGTTCTTCGTCGGCGACCTGGAAGCTCACCGGTGTACCTGGGCGCACGTCGGCGAACTGGCGATAGGTGAAGCGCGCTTCGACGTTGGCTTCGCTGCCGCGTGGAACCAGTTGGAAGATCACGTCGCCCTTGCTGGCGTATTGGCCGTCGGCGACCAGTTGCTGCGCCACCACGCAATCGCAGGGCGAAGTCAGGGTGCCGGTCATTTGCTTGCCGAACAGCTCTTCGACTTTGGCCGGTTGCAGTTGGTCTTCGTCGAGGTGGCCTTTGAGCACGTCGAGCATGCTGGTGCTGAAGGTGGCCAGCGGCGCGCCCTTGGCGGCGACCGCATCACCTTTGAGCAGGCTCTGCACGGTGCCGTCGCGCGGCATGGTCACGTTCATGCCCGGTACGCTGACCAGGCCGGCCTGGGCGTGGCTGACAAAGTACATGCTGTAGATCGACTTGAAGACGAACCCGAACGCTGCCAAGCCCACCAGGAAGATCGCCAGGCTGAAGGTCACGGCACGCAAGCGACCGAAGGCGCTCATGTTGCTGCCGCCGTCCTTGACCTTGCGCGCCTTGGTGAAGTTGTCGCGCTGCAGAGTCGCCAGCACGTCGCCCATGGTCACGATGTCACCGGACAGGTGCGAGGTGATCAGGTGGCGCAGGGTGGAAATATCCTGGGCGTCGAGGTTCTGGAACTGGCAACCGGTGCGGCCGGTCTGGCGGTCGTAGGAGCGAATCTGCAGCTCGACGTCCATGGCCAAGCCAAGGTTATCGATGACGAATTGCAGACGACCCTTGTGCACTTCACCCACGTTCAGCGGCTGGGTGGCGGTGAACGCCAGGCCGCCGGCGGACAGGTCGATCACCCGTGCTTCGGTCTGGCTGCGGTCGGTGTTGAAAAAGCGCAGCTTGGCCGGGATTTTGACCCGGGCGTGCTGACGCTGGGCTTCGGATTCGTGGACAACGTTGGCGTTTACTTGGCTGTTCATGACGGTGTAATTCCTAGGTTAATTCAGGCTTGGCTGGGTCAGACCATCATCAGCAACACGGCGACGAAAATGCTGCCGGCGGAGAAGGTCATGGTCCGAGACGACCAGGTGTTGAACCAACGTTGAAAGCTGGCCAAATCGCGGGTCAGTTTGGTGTCCTGGCGGGTCCAGGACTGTTGATCAAGGCGGAAGAACACGTAGATCTTCACCAACGCGCCCATGATCTGGTTGTAATAGAGAATCAGTGGGTAGGCCGGGCCGATCTTGTGGCCGGAGCACGACAGCAGCAGGGTCAGGATCAGGCGGGTGATGCCGATCCACAGCAGGTACGCGAGGATGAATGCGCCGCCGTACTTGAAGGTGGCGATGATTGCCACGGTCAGGCCGAGCAGCGAAGTCCACATCGACACGCGCTGATCGAACAACACGATGCTGGTGAACAGACCCAGGCGACGCACACCCAGGCCCAGGGCACGGGAGTTCTGACGCAGGTTGTTGCCGTACCAGCGGAACATCAGCTTGCGGCTGGCCTTGATAAAGCTCTTTTCCGGCGGGTGTTCCACGGTGTTGATCGCGGCATCCGGCACGTAGAACGTGTCGTAGCCCAAGCGCATCAGGCTGAACCAGCTGGACTTGTCATCACCGGTGAGGAACTTGAAGCGGCCCAGGCGCCAGTGTTGCAGCGAGTCGCTTTCCACGTCAGCAATAAAGCCCGGGTCGGTGACCACGCTGGCGCGGAATACCGACATACGACCGGTCATGGTCAGTACGCGCTTGGACAGGGCCATGGAACACATGTTGATGTGGCGTTGGGCGAAGCGCAGCTTGTGCCACTCGCTCATGATGTAACCGCCGCGCACTTCGCAGAACTCGTTGGTGGTCAGGCCGCCGACGTTGCCGAACAGCTGGAACCACGGCACGGTCTTGCGTACAACGCCTTCGGCGAGCACGGTGTCGCCGTCGATCACCGCCACGACCGCGCGGTCATCCGGCAAGTGACGCGAAATAGCACGGAAACCGAAGGCCAGGCCGTCGCGCTTGCCGGTGCCGGCGATACGCACGAAGTCGAGCTTGACGTGTTCTGGTGGGTTCATCTTTTCCCACAAGCTCTTGACCAGCAGCTCATCGGACATTTCCACCAGGGAGCAGACCACGGTGGTCGGGAAGCCACAGTCGATCGCTTCACGGATCACCGAGCTGTACACCTGGGCAGTGGTCAGGGCATCGATGCGGAAACTGGTGACCATCAGAAACACATGGGACGGGTCGGCAGCCTTGCCCAGCTTGCGGACTTTGCGGCGCAGGTGCGGGTAGACCACATACAGGAACAGCATGCCGCGAAAGAAATGCGTAGCGCCCATCGAGTAGCGCCAGATACCGACGGCGCCAATCAGGAAAATAAAATTCTTCGACTCGGAGTCGAACGTACTCGCCGGCAACAGCAGGGCGAGTCCCATCAGCAGGCTCAGAAACAACAGCCAGCCGGCGGATTGGAGGAGTACGTGTTTTAGCGTGGACATAAGCGTCATCCGAAGGTGAAGAAGGCTTCAAGCTGCAAGCGCTGGGGATAAGGACGCTTGCAGCTTGAAACTTGCCGTTGCTGTTACCAGCAAATGCCTTCAGTACGGCCGCTCGCGCTGGTTGCCTTGGACATGAAGCCCACCAGATCGACCACTTGCTTACCTTCCGGCGCGTTATGGGCCAGGGAGCGGAACTTCTCGTCGCGGTTGCCCAGGATGATCACGTCGGAGTTGTTGATCACATCGTCGAAGTCCGAGTTGAGCAGGGACGACACGTGAGGGATCTTGCCTTCGATGTAATCCTTGTTGGCGCCGTGAACACGCGCGTATTCGACGTTGCTGTCGTAGATGCTCAGGTCGTAGCCCTTGCCGATCAGCATCTCGGCCAGCTCGACCAGCGGGCTTTCACGCAGGTCATCGGTACCGGCCTTGAAGCTCAGGCCCAGCAGGGCGACTTTGCGTTTGTCGTGGCTGGAGACGATGTCGAAGGCGTTCTGCACCTGGGACTCGTTGCTGCGCATCAGGGAGTTGAGCAGCGGTGCTTCCACGTCCAGGGAGCCGGCGCGGTAAGTCAGGGCGCGAACATCTTTTGGCAGGCACGAGCCGCCGAAGGCGAAACCTGGGCGCATGTAGTACTGGGACAGGTTGAGGGTCTTGTCCTGGCAGACCACTTCCATCACTTCGCGACCGTCGACACCGACCGCTTTGGCGATGTTGCCGATTTCGTTGGCGAAGGTGACTTTGGTAGCGTGCCACACGTTGCAGGTGTACTTGATCATCTCGGCGACGGCGATGTCCTTGCGGATGATCGGTGCGTCGAGTTCTTCGTACAGCGACTGCAGGACATCGCCGGAGGCTGTGTCGAATTCGCCGATGACGGTCATCGGTGGCAGGTCGTAGTCGGCGATGGCGGTGGATTCGCGCAGGAATTCCGGGTTGACCGCGACGCCGAAATCGACGCCTGCTTTCTTGCCGGAGCAGTCTTCGAGGATTGGGATCACCACGTTAGCGACGGTGCCCGGCAACACGGTGCTGCGCACCACGATGGTGTGGCGGGTGGTCTTGTCACGCAGGACAAAACCGATCTCGCGGCATACCGATTCGATGTAGTTGAGTTCCAGGTCGCCGTTTTTCTTGCTCGGCGTGCCGACGCAAATCATCGACAGGTCGGTATCGCGGATGGCTTCGGCGAAGTTGGTGGTGCCGCGCAGTCGACCCGTTTGGATACCCTGGCTCAACAGTTCGCCCAGACCCGGTTCAACGATTGGCGATTTGCCAGCGTTGATCAGGTCGATCTTTTCCTTGGAGATGTCCACGCCGACCACTTCGTGGCCACGGGCAGACAGGCAACCGGCACAGACTGCGCCAACGTAACCCAAACCAAATATGCTGATGCGCATCGCATTTACCTCATTGTCATTGAAGACGGTGTTAATCATGCCAATAGATGGCCGGAGTTCATGTTTGCAAGCGTCACTGTTTCCACGAAAGTTAGGCGAATAGACGCCGACTTACCGTGTACAGGCATGTTAAATAGTGAGTGTCTAACAATTGCACTCAAGTTGTGCGCAACGTGGCCTTGTTATTGGGGCCTGCCCTCAAATGCAGCCAGCCTTCCTGGGAGAAGGGCCTGGCGCCAGTGCCGCAGAGCTTTGATAAGGGCAATAAGCCTTTAAATATCAAAGCCTTGGGATGTGTCACTGACCCATTGGGGTAAGCACGACCTTGGCCTTATAGTTTGTGGCAATAATTCCTTATCGCCGCCTTTAACTAATCAGTTGGTAATATGACCCATGAGTCGAAGTTGAATATGACAACTTCGCTACTTCCGTTGGTCGCCATGTAAGCCATCTCTTACAGAAACCGAGAATTTCGTTACCGGTGGTATGAGCGGCGCTTTAGGATGAAGTTCCTAGCCGCTCATCCTGTTTCCAGAAATTTCTTGAAATACGAGAGGAGATGGCACTAGTACTATATTGATAGCACTTGCTATTTGGGCCAGTAGTTGTGGGGAGTTGGCGCGCGGGGATAGTTTTGTGCCACTAGTGTGAAAAAAAAACGGTGCCACTACGAAAAAAAACGATGAATGTCGAGTGAAACTATTGATAGGGTTGTGTCGTGATATTTTTTGACGTCAAATAAATGACGATTTTTGATCTGCAGTGCAAACAGATAGGTGGGAGGCACCTGCCCCCGATTGCGATGTGTCAGTCAATTTATGTATCGACTGATGCGCTGCCATCGGGGGCAAGCCCCCTCCCACATCTGCATTTTTTTGTCTGAGAGAGGCGGGTACGGCCTTATTCCGGTGCGTGGTCGCGCAGAAACACCAGGTTGTCCGGCTTGGACTGCTCCGCATTGAAGCGGTAGCCTTGCACATCAAACCCCTTGAGCTTTTCGGGGTCATTGATGCGTTCTTCGATCACAAAACGGCTCATCATGCCGCGCGCCTTTTTTGCGTAGAAACTGATGATTTTGTACTGGCCGTTTTTCAGGTCCTTGAACTCGGTGTTGATGATCCGCGCGTTCAGGGCCGTGCGTTTGACCGCCGAAAAGTACTCGTTGGACGCCAGGTTGAGCAGCACATCGTCACCTTGGGCGGCCAGGGCTTCGTTGAGCCATTCGCTGATGCGTGTGCCCCAGAAGGCGTACAGGTCCTTGCCACGGGCGTTGGCCAGTTTGGTGCCCATTTCCAGGCGGTACGGCATCATCAGGTCCAGCGGGCGCAGCAGGCCATACAGGCCTGAGAGCATGCGCAGGTGGTCCTGGGCGTAGCTGAAATCGGCGTCGCTGAACGTTTCCGCGTTCAAGCCGGTATACACGTCGCCCTTGAAGGCCAGCAGGGCCTGCTTGGCGTTTTCGGGGGTGAAGGCGGGCGTCCAACTGCCAAAGCGCGCGGCATTCAGGCCGCCGATCTTGTCGGAGACGTGCATCAATTCGCTGATCTGCGCCGGGCTGAATTCGCGCAGTTGCTCGATCAGTTCCTGTGAGTGATCCAGGTACTGCGGCTGGGTGAAGCGCGCAGTGACCGGCTTTGACTCGAAATCGAGGGTTTTGGCGGGGGAAATCACCATCAGCATGAAGTTGGCTCCTGTAATCGTGGGCGCGATTCTAGGGGCTGGGGCGATTTGACTCCACCTATGATGGCGATAGGCGCGATCCGCTATGATGGCCGGTAGTTCTGGAGAGGGAGACCCTGTGTGCGAATAGCGCTTTTATTGTCCGCTTGTCTGTTGTGCCTAAGCGCCCAGGCCGCGCCGGTGGACGTGGCCAGCCTGGACCGTGGCATCTGGCCCGAAAAGCTCAGCACGCCGGCGCTGTTCGATGTGGGCTCGCGCGCCGAAATCCTGATGTTCGCCCACAGCCTGCTGGCCAGCGAGTCCCAGGATGAAGCGGCTCTTAAACAACGCCTGGGATTGAAGATCATCAACCTGGCGGCCATCAACGACCTGCGCCGTGAGCTGTGGCAACGCTTGCTGGAGAACTACAGCGTCGCCCAGCAGAGTTGCGAGGTGGATGCGTCGTTCTGCTACCTGGTGGAAAACATGGACGACCTTCGCGAGGAGGCCGGCAAGTTCCAGATCAGCGAAAGCTCCTTCTATATAGATTGGGCCGCCCCCAGCCATGCCTTCCATGAGCGCTACCTGGACGAACTGCTGCGCAAGGCCGCGCTGTTTCCGCAGATCAGCAGCGAGGTTGCGCGGTTCGGCGACCATGAACGCAATGGCGATGAATTCAATGACCGCCTGTTCCTGCTGACCTTCGACGGCGGCCCCGCGCCCGTCAGCGGCAACACCGATTGGCTGGCCGACTATCTGCGCAAACAGAAGATGAACGGGGTGTTCTTTGTCCTCGGTAGCAGCCTGCAAACCCGCGTGGAGCGCAGCTCCGCCGCCGACGTGCAGGCGCTGTACCAAGGCCAGTGTGTGGGCACCCAGGGCTGGCAGTACCGTTCCCATAGCCATTGGGTGGACTGGCAAAGCTCGATCACCCGCAGCGCTGCGCTGGTGCAGAACCTGATGCCGGAAAACTACCTGCCGCTGTTTCGCCCACCCTATGGCCAGCGCCGCGCGGACAGCCAGGGGTTTTTCCAATCACAGGGCTTGCAGGTGGCGTTGTGGGACATCGATTCCCAGGACGAGCCGGGCAAGCTCAAGGCTGAAGAATCGGCGCAGCGCGTGCTCACGCTGATGCTGTTATGGCGCAAAGGCGTGATTGTGTTTCACGACACTCAGGACAAGGCGCGGGTGGCATTGCCGTGGTTGCTGCAGGCGACCGCGCAGAGCGGCCTGGGTTGGCAGGACTGTCGCGAAGCGTTTCGATGAAGTGCCCGGCCCTGTTGGGTTTGCGCAAGTTTCGGGGTGATTTTGTGCGACATTTCGATGCAGGCGGACTTCCGACTTTAACGGCGCAGCTGGCACTCGGCTAGTGCTATTCGTCATCCTGAAAAATAAACTTCAAAAAAGCGTCAAAGTGCTTTTTCCTGTCACACGTTTTGCGGTATTACGAAGTCAGATCGCCGAAACCTGCAGCACAGGTGGCGTCTTCCAAGACTCCTCATGTGGGCATGCACTTGACGTCACTCAGGTGCATTCGGTGGTCGAATCGAGGCGCAGCACCGCCCAGGTATTGCGTCGACTGGCTCCCACAAAAGGTGACCGAGTATGGATGATCATGGACGTAACCCTTCTTCCGACCAGCCAATCCTTTATGTGCTTGATACGAATGTATTGATCCACGATCCAAACGCACTGCTCAATTTCGAAGAACACCACGTCGCCATCCCGATGATCGTGCTTGAGGAGCTCGACAAACTCAAAAGCGGCCACCACAGCGTTGCCGCCGAATGTCGCCAGGCCATCCGCCTGATCGACAAGACCCTGGGCGAGGCCTCGCCTGAAGATGTTGAAGTCGGTGTGCCGATCCAGCGCGGCAAGAGCGGGCCCAAGGGCTTGCTGTCGATTCTGATGAGCAAGCGCAGCGAGCCCAACAGCCTGCTGCCGGAAAACCTGAACGACAACAAAATCATCAACCAATTGATCGACCTGCACGCGCGTGACAAGGACCTGCGTCTGGTGCTGGTGACCAAAGACATCAATATGCGCCTCAAGGCTCGCGCATGTGGGATCGCGGCCGAGGACTACAGCACCGACCAACTGGTCGACGACGTTTCGATGCTATCCCGTGGGTATCACACCATGACCGGTTCGTTCTGGGACCGTGTCAGCAAGGTGGAAACCCGTCAGGACCATGGCCGCACCTGGCATCAGGTACAACTGATCGACAACCTGCCGGCGGTGCATATCAATGAATTCATCATCGACGAACAGGGCTTCGTGGGCTGGATCAAAGAGATCCAGGTCGACAAGCTGCTGATCCTCGACCTGCATCAGGAACCCCTGTTGCACCAGGAAGCCTGGGGCCTGAAACCGCGTGATATCTACCAAAGCCTGGCGCTGTATGCGCTGTTGGATCCGGATATCCATCTGGTGAACCTGACCGGTGCCGCCGGTTCCGGTAAAACCATCCTGGCCCTGGCGGCCGCCATCGAACAGACCATGGTCACCAAGCGCTATCGCCGCATCATCGCCACCCGCAGCGTGCAGGGCCTGGACCAGGAAATCGGCTTCCTGCCAGGCACCGAGGCGGAAAAAATGGAACCGTGGCTTGGGGCGATCACCGACAACCTCGAAGCCTTGCACATGGATGACGAAAACACCCATGGCAGCGTCGACTACATCCTCAGCAAAGTGCCGTTGCAGTTCAAATCCCTCAACTACATCCGAGGTCGCAGCTTCCAGCAGAGCCTGATCCTGATCGACGAATGCCAGAACCTGACACCGCACCAGATGAAAACCATCATCACCCGTGCCGGCGCCGGTTCCAAAGTGGTGTGCCTGGGCAACCTGGCACAGATCGACACTCCTTACCTGTCCGCGACCAGTTCCGGGCTGACCTACCTGACCGAACGCTTCAAGGATTTCCCGAACGGCGTGCATATCGCGCTGCAAGGGGTGCCTCGCTCGATTCTGGCGGAATACGCAGAGTCGCATCTCTGAGTCGCAAGCTTTAAGCTACAAGCTGCAAGTGGGTCCGGTGAGCTTTTGACCTGCCGCTTGCAGCTTTTAGCTTTTTTGCTGCCTCAAGGAGGCCTCGTGCTGACTCATCTCGATTCCCAAGGTCGCGCCCATATGGTCGACGTCACCGACAAGTCCGTGACGTTCCGTGAGGCGGTGGCCGAAGCGCGGGTGCGCATGCTGCCCGAGACCCTCAAAATGATTGTCGACGGTGCCCACCCCAAGGGCGACGTGTTCGCCGTGGCCCGTATCGCCGGGATCCAGGCGGCCAAAAAGACCAGTGATCTGATTCCCCTGTGCCATCCGCTGATGCTGACGGGCGTCAAGGTCGAGCTGGCCGCTGAAGGGGAAAATACCGTACATATCGTCGCGCGCTGCAAGCTCTCGGGGCAGACCGGCGTGGAGATGGAAGCGTTGACCGCCGCCAGCGTCGCCGCACTGACCATTTACGATATGTGCAAGGCGGTGGATCGCGGCATGACCATCGAAAACATTCGCCTGCTGGAAAAACTCGGCGGCAAGAGCGGGCATTTCAAGGCAGACCAGGCATGAGCATCAACGTATTGTTTTTTGCGCGTTACGCCGAGGCGGTGGGCTTCGATTCGCTGGAGATGGAAGGCGAGTTTGCCACCGTGGATGCCGTGCGCCTGGCCTTGGCCAGCGACCCCGAGTTCGCCGTACTTAACGAGGCGAGCCTGATGTGCGCGCGCAACGAGGAGTTGTGTGATCTGGACGAACCGGTCTTGGCCGGTGATGACGTGGCGTTTTTTCCGCCCGTGACCGGAGGCTGAACGTGGCCATTCGTGTGCAGGTGGAGGCCTTTGATCCGGGTGCGCAAGTCAATGCCATGCACGCCGCGAATGTAGGCGTGGGCGCGGTGGTGAGCTTTGTTGGCTACGTGCGCGACTTCAACGATGGGCGCGATGTGTCTGGCATGTTCCTCGAACATTATCCGGGCATGACCGAAAAGGCCCTGGCCAAGATCACCGCCGAAGCCGAGCAGCGCTGGCCATTGCTCAAACTGGAAGTGCTGCACCGCGTCGGCGCCCTGGGGCCGGGCGAGCCGATTGTGTTCGTCGCGGCCGCCAGTGCACATCGCCAGGCGGCGTTCGACGCCTGTGCGTTTGTGATGGACTATCTGAAGACCCGCGCGCCGTTCTGGAAGAAGGAAAACACCCCGGAAGGTGCGCGCTGGGTGGAAGGGCGAGACAGCGACCACACTGCGGCGGATCGCTGGAAGTAGTACGGTCAAAAATCAGCTGAAATTAAATGTGGGAGGGGGCTCGCCCCCGATAGCAGTGTGTCAGTCAACAGAGGTGTTGAATGTGCCATTGAAGTGCGCCCCAAAAGTTGGACACCTATCCAACTCTTGGGGCTTTTTCATGAGCAAGTACACGACGCAGTTCAAGCTTTCCGCCATTACCGCTTTTCTTGAACGAGGCCGGGGTTTTCGCCGTATCGCCGCTCAATTTCAAATGGACCCCACCTTGCTTCGCCGTTGGGTGGAGGCTTACCGGCTGCACGGTGAGGCCAGCCTGAGCAGTGCCGGTG
>NZ_LEKF01000039.1:0-21131 GCF_001029595.1 Pseudomonas sp. ARP3 | reverse complement strand
CTCCCAGAGTTAAATTCCTCTGGGCCACCACCCGGCAACTCGGCGCATCTGGCCTCAATAGCCATAGATCTCTACACACGTTTCAAAGGCTGAAATAACTCTGTGGTGAGCGGGCTTGCCCCGCGCTGGGCCGCGAAGCGGCCCCATTCCAGGCGATGTGGTTTAGCTGACACACCGAGGTGCCTGGGTTTGGGGCTGCTTCGCAGCCCAGCGCGGGGCAAGCCCGCTCACCACAGCAAGCCCTCTCCCAGAGTTAAATTCCTCTGGGCTACCACCCGGCAACTCGGGGCATTTGGCCCCAATAGCCATAGATCTTTACACACGTTTCAAAGGCTGAAATAACTCTGTGGTGAGCGGGCTTGCCCCGCGCTCTACCGCTCAATCGACCGACTCCACCGCGCATTCCACTCCGGCCGCGCCTGGTTCACCTGGTCCCAATCAATCGAAATCGCTGTCTGCAAATAACCCTGCATCGCCTCCACCCGCGCGCGGGTTTTGTCGGTGGTCGGCGTGGTCGGGTTCGAGGGGATTTGGTCACCTTCCTCCAGCGCCGGCGCCTGGGCTTCGGCGCTCAGCAGGTAGGCCGCGAGTTTCTGCGCCAGCTCCGGCTGGTCGTTGCGGGCGATTACGCATTCGGCGACGTTGAGCACGACCGCGCCTTCCTTGGGTTGCGCATATTCCATCGGTACGCCGAGCAGTTTCTGGGTAGCGACCTGGGTTGGGGTGAGGGGGAAGATCGCGGCTTCGTCGGTCTGCACCATCTCGGAGATTTTCGCCGAGCTGGCGATGTATTCCAGTACGTTGGGGCCGACGGTTTTCGGCCAGGCCTTGAAGCCGGGGTCCACGTTGGTCTCATCGCCGCCCTGCAAACGGTTGAACATCAAGAAACCGTGCAGGCCGAAGGTGGAGGAGGCCAGGGACTGGAACACCACTTTGTCCTTGAAGCGTGGGTCGGCCAGGTCCATCCACGACGTCGGGGCGGCCCAGCCTTTTTCCTTGAACAGCCTGGCGTTGTAGCCCAGGCCGGTGACGCCCAGGGTCACGGCCACCGCTTGGTCCTTGATTTTCGCCTTGGCCGGGATTTGCTCCAGGGTCGGGCTGGGCGTGAGTTTGTCGCACAGGCCCATGGAAATGGCGCGGTACATGATGCCGTCGTCGAGGAACATCACATGCATCTGCGGGTTGTTTTTATTGGCCTGGACCTTGGCGAGAATGTCCGACGAGGTGCCGGGTACGATCACCACTTTGACGTTGTTGGCCTTCTCGAACGCGGGCAGTACTTTATCGGCATACACCCGTTCCATGGTGCCGCCGTTCATGCCCAGATACAGCGTCGGCGCGGCATGGGCACCGGCGGCGAACAGGGCGAGGGTCAAGCAGGACAGTGCATTACGTGGGTTCATGGTTTTTCCTCTCAGGCTTGGAATCGACGGATGGAAAACGCTTCGATGGGCTGACGGCTGGCGCCCGAGCAGACGATCTCTGCCAAGGCTTCACCGACGGCAGGGCCGAGCTGGAACCCGGCGCCGGCAAAGCCGAAACCGTGGAGCAGACCCGGTGTGGTGCTGCTGGGACCGATCACCGGTTCATGATCGGGCAAGTAACCTTCGGTGCCGCTCCAGGTGCGAATCGCCTGGGCGCCCTGAAGAAACGGGTACAGCTCGGCGGCATTGCGCAGAATCTCCAGCACTGCCGCTTGCCCAGGGCGTGCTTGACGCGGCCCGAGGGCAAAACCACGCCCGCCACCCAGGATGCAATTGCCTCGCGCCACCTGGCGCGCATAGATCCCGCCGCCTTCGACGCCCGTGCTCACGTCCATCACTACCGGCAGCGGCTCGGTCACCAGCATCGCCGGGTGCGCCGAGGTGATCGGCACCGGTTCACCGAACTGTGCGGCCACGCTGCCGGCCCAGGCACCGGCACAGTTCAACAGCCATGGCGCGTGCAAGTGCAGGCCATTGGCACAGTGCACTTGGAACACGCGGCCATCGTGCTCGATGCGTACCACTTCGGCCTGTTCGTGCACGACCGCACCGTGACGCTGCGCCGCGCGGGCAAAGGCCGGTGACACCAGGCGCGGGTTGGCATGCCCGTCTTCCGGGCACAGCGAGGCGCCGACCGCCACGTCGCCCACCCACGGGAAGCGCGCGCGCAGTTCGGCGCGATCCAGCAGTTGCAGGCCCAGATCAAACTCGCGGGTGCGCTCGGCGTAGGCGTGCAGCGCGGCGAAATCGGCGGCGCTGCGGGCCAATTTCAGATGCCCGCAGCGCACGTATTCGCCGTCGATGCCGATCAAACCCGGTAACTCGCCCCATAACTGATGGGCGCGCTGCGACAGTGGCAATTGATGCAAGGGCCGACCCTGGCGGCGCACGCCGCCGTAATTGACGCCGCTGGAATGAGAGCCGCAAAAGTCACGCTCCACCAGCGTCACGTGCTGGCCTTTTTGGGCGAGCATCAACGCCGCCGACGCGCCAACAATACCGCCCCCCAGTACGATCACGTCGCTCATGGCTGCACCTGCACGCCAAACGGCAGCGGCTTGATCGGGGCTTGACCACGTAGGCGACCGACGTCCTCAACGCTGCGGCCGCTGCGCTCAGCGACAATCTCCGCTGCCGCCAACCCACACAACCGGCCCTGGCAGCGCCCCATGCCGACGCGGCAGTGGGCCTTGACCCGATTGATCTCCCAGTGACCGGCGTCCACCACCGCGCGGATATCGCCGGCGCTGACTTCTTCGCAGCGACACACGGTCAGATTGTCCGGCGCTTGTGCCGCCCACTTTTCTGGAAAGGGAAACGCGGTCTCCAGGCCCAGGCGAAAGCGCTGGATGCGCGCCAATTGCTGTTCCAGCACGGCGGGCCTGTGCCGATCAATGGCGATGCCGACGTCTTCCAGTAGCGCCAGCGCCGCGCGTTCGCCGGCCATTTGCGCAGCGTCCGCACCCATGATTGCGGCGCCGTCACCTGCCAGGTATACGCCGTTTACGCTGCTGCGCCCGGCGCTATCGCGGGTGGGCAGCCAGGCGCGGTTCAAGGGGTTCCAGGCGAATGCACAACCGAGCAGATCGGCCAGTTGGGTTTCGCTACGCAGGGCATGGGCGAAGGCGACGGCGTCGCAGGCGAGGGTGTGGGCGCCCCAACGAATGCCGCTGACCCGTTGCACACCGTCGATCTGCGCCAGCGTCGCGCCCTGATGCACGGGCACCCCGTGGGCCGTCAGCCAGGCGCGGTAGTACATGCCCTTGGCCAGCGTCGCCGGTTGCCCAAGCAGGGCCGGCAGCGCGCGGCACTGGGCGCTGAACGGGGCGCTGTCGAGCACCGCTACCACCGTCGCGCCGGCCTTGGCGTATTGGTACGCCACCAAATACAACAAAGGCCCGCTGCCACACAGCGCCACCCGCTCACCGATTGCGCAGCCCTGATACTTCAAGGCGATCTGCGCTGCGCCCAGGCTGTAGACACCGGGCAAGGTCCAACCGGGCACCGGCAGGATACGGTCGGTGGCACCGGTGGCGACGATCAGCCGCGAATACTCGACGCTGTCGGCGCGGTTATCCGTGAACAGGTCCAGGCGCTGGTCCTCGGCATTCCACACCAGGGTGCGTGGCCGATAATCGATCAAGGGGGCCAGCTCATCCAGGGTGCGATGCACGGCCTGGGCCTTGCCCGCTTCGAAGCCATAGAGCTGCTGGGCGGTGCGCTGGAAGCCTTCGGGTTGGCGCCGATAAATCTGCCCGCCGCCGCGCAGACCTTCGTCCACCAGGCAGGCGCGGATGCCGTAATCGAGCAGGGTGCGCGCCGCGCTGATGCCCGCCGGGCCTGCGCCCACAATCACCACCGGCTTCATGCTGTACGCCCCGGATCGCGGCGGATCGCCTGGCCTTCTTCCAGCAGGGTCGAACAGGCCCGCACGCGCCGGCCGTCCTCCAGCCGCACCCAGCAATCCTGGCAGGCGCCCATCAGGCAAAACCCGGCGCGGCGCTCGGCGCTGAAGTCGCTGCCGCGCAGGTGTTCGCTGCAGGTCAGCACGGCGGTCAGCAGGGTGTCGCCGAGCAAGGCGCTGGCCGGCTGACCGTCGAGGGTAAACGCGACCACAGGGCGCGCGGTGTCGGCCAAGCGTTTGAACAAGCCCATCAATGTTTCCCCACCAGTACGCGGTCCAGGCCGTAGACCCGGTCCAGCAGAATCATGGTCGCTGCCGTCAGCGCGATCACCAGCGCCGACACCGCCGCCATCATCGGATCGATGGATTCGGTGGCGTACACGTACATGCGCACCGGCAGGGTTTGGGTCGCCGGCGAGCTGACGAAAATCGACAAAGTCACTTCATCGAAACTGTTGATAAACGCCAGCAGCCAGCCGCCGGCCACGCCGGGCAGGATCATCGGCAGGGTGATCTGACGAAACAGCGTAAAGCGGCCGGCCCCCAAGGATTCGGCGGCCTGCTCGGCGCTGCGGTCGATGCCGATGGCCGCCGCCAGCACCAGGCGCAGCACGTACGGGGTGATGATCACGACGTGGGCGAGCATCAGCCAAGTGAAGCTGCCGTTCACCCCCATCAGGGCGAACAGACGCAACATCGCTACCCCCAGCACCAGGTGCGGAATGATGATCGGCGACAGGAACAAGGCGCTGAAAAAGTCGCGCCCCGGAAACGAGTAGCGACTGATCGCCAACGCCGCCGGCACTGCGATCAGCGTGGCCAGGGTCGCGGCGCTGAACGCCAGGATCAGGCTGTTGTAGAACGCCTGGATAAAGTCGGCACGCTCGAACACCGCGCGGAACCAGCGCAGGGAGAAACCCTGGGTCGGCAGACTCAAGGTGTTCTCCGGGGTAAACGCCACCAGGCATACCACCACCAGCGGCGCCATCATGAACAGCACCACCAAGCCATGGAAGCCGAGGGCCAAAGGACCGTTTCTGGACATGTGTCTAAACCCCCAGGGACTTTTTGTAACGGCTTTCGAGCAGGCGGTTCCAGCTCAGCATGATCAGCAGATTGACCAGCAACAGCACCACCGCGATGGTCGCGCCCATGGGCCAGTTGAGTTCCGAGAGGTACTGGTCGTACACCACGGTGGCGACCATTTTCAGGCGGCGTCCGCCGAGCAGGCCGGGAATAGCGAACGAGCTGGCGGCCAGGCCGAACACAATCAGGGTGCCGGACAGCACCCCCGGCATCACCTGGGGTAACACGATCTTGCGCATCACCGTGGCCTGGCTGGCGCCGAGGGACAGCGCCGCCTGTTCGGCCGACGGGTCGAGCTTTTGCAGCGAGGTCCACACCGGAATGATCATGAACGGCAGCATCACATGCACCAGCGCGATGATCACCGCGAACGGCGTGTACAACAGCTTCACCGGGCGCCCGCCGAGTAGTTGAATCAATTGGTTGACCAGGCCATCGGCCCCCAACAGCAGGCTCCAGCCGAACGCGCGCACCACTACCGATATCAGCAGCGGGGTGAGGATCAGGATCAGAAAGATCGAGCGCCACGGTGTACCCATGCGGCTGAGGATGTAGGCCTCCGGCACGCCGATCACCACGCACAGCAAGGTGACCAACGCGCTGATCCAAAACGTGCGCCAGAAGATCTCGTAGAAATACGCATCGCTGAACAGCGCCAGGTAATGGGCGAGGGTCCACTCATGGGCCTTCACCCCCACTTGGTAGTCGAACACGTTGAACGACAGCACTAGGGTCAGCCCCAACGGCAGGATCAGCAGCCCGGTAAACAGCAGCAGCGCCGGCAGCGACAGCAGATAGCCCCGACTCATGGGCGTACCTCGTCGGCAGCCAGCACCCGCAGCAACTCGGCCGGCCACTCAAGGCCCACCGCTGCGCCGTTGCCCAGCGGTGCGCTGCCATCGTTGGCGCGCACCACGGTGATTTCACCCAGCGAAGTGTGGATGCGGTACAGCCATTGGCTGCCGAAGAAGAAGCGGTCGAGCACCTGGCCTTGCAGGCGGCCGCTGCCGGCGTTGACCAGCTGGATTTTCTCCGGGCGCAGGCTGAGGGTCAGTTCGCCGTCGCCGCTTGCCTGCCGCACTTGCGGCGTGCCGAGGGCGTCGTAATCGCCGGGCAACAGGTTGGCCTTGCCTACGAAGTCAGAAATAAAGCGTGTGCGCGGGTGTTCGTAGAGGGTGTAGGGCGCGTCGATCTGGGTCACGCGGCCGGCCTCCATCACCACCACGCGGTCGCTGATGGACAGCGCTTCGGCCTGGTCATGGGTGACCATCAGCGTGGTGATGCCCACCGCGCACTGGATGCGGCGGATCTCGAACTGCATCTCTTCGCGCAGGTTGGCGTCGAGGTTGGACAGCGGCTCATCCAGCAGCAGCACCGGCGGTTCAATCACTAAGGCGCGCGCCAGGGCCACGCGTTGGCGCTGGCCGCCGGACAGCTCACGGGGGTAACGCTCGGCGTGGGGAGCCAGGCGCACCAGGTCGAGCACGGTCTTGACCTTGCTGGCGATCTCGGCGGCGGGCACTTTGCGCATCTTCAGGCCGAAGGCGACGTTGTCGCGCACGCTCATGTGCGGGAACAGCGCGTAGCTCTGGAACACCACGCCCAGGCCACGGCTGGCGGGCTTGGCGTGGGTGATGTCGCGCCCATCCAGCAGGATCTGGCCGCTGGTCACCTCGACGAAGCCGGCAATCATTTGCAGGGTAGTGGTCTTGCCACAGCCCGAAGGGCCGAGCAGGGAAACGAACTCGCCTTTTTCCACGGCCAGGTCGGTGGCGACCACGGCGTCGACGGCGCCGTAGCGTTTGCTCAAGGCGTTGAGTTGGAGAAATGCCATGTCTGCGTTCCACCTTTTTCAGTCGCGTCGAAACGCGCTTTTTTTGTTTTGGGCAGATGCGAAAAGCGTATTGCGGGTGCGTTGGCGCTCGATCTTGAGTCGGCTGCCGCGTGTTGTTCGTTTTCGCCCCTGTGGACGCAGATTAGGACGAAGACTAGGATGCGCGAAAGATGGAATTTCACTGAACGAACTACTTTTTTCAGTTTTATTCATTCACCAGAATTAATAGCGAGAAGACGCGGTATGGATTCCACTGAGCGGAATGAAAATCTAAAGGAAGTTGGCGCCGGTGCTGTGTCGCGCGTGTTTGCGTTGTTGCGCGCATTGGGCGAAGTCTGCGAAGGCGGCGAACGGGTAACGCAGCTCGCGCAACAGGTCGGCCTTTCGCAACCCACCACCCACCGCCTGCTACGCAGCCTGATGGAAGAGGGCATGGTGGAGCAGGATGCGCGCAGCAAGCGCTATCGCCTGAGCCTGGAGTTCTTCGCCCTGGCGGCCAATGCGGGCAAGACCGGCAACCTGCGCGACCTGGTGCGACCGAGTCTGTTGCGCCTGAGCGCCTCCTTGGGCGATTCGCTGTTTTTGCTGGCGCGCAGCGGCTTCGATGCGATTTGCCTGGACCGCAGCGAAGGTCCGTACCCGATCCGCACCTTCACCGGCGACATCGGTGGGCGCGTGGCCCTGGGTGTGGGGCAGGGCAGCCTGGCCATCCTGGCCTACTTGCCGGAGGAAGAACGCGAAACCGTGATCCGCTACAACCTGCCCCGGCTCAAGGACTTTCACCTCTACGACGAAGTGCTGCTGCGGTCGGAAGTGGAGAATGTGCGCACCCTGGGCTATGCGGCGCGTAACACCGGGGTGCTGGAAGGCATGGCGGGCCTGGCGGTGCCGATCCTCAATCGCGAGGGGCACGCGGTGGCTGCGTTGAGTGTGGCGACCATCAGTGATCGCTTGGGGCCGAGCCGCTTGCCGATGGTGGTGGAATTGCTCAAGCGCGAAGCCGCAGCCATCGGGCCGAGGATCAATCCCTTTGATCCGACGTCACGCAGGCCGTCGAAGACGTTTGGCGATTGAGCCTGGCCGATCGTCCTGTCGATAAAGGACAAACCTCGGGAAGATAGGATCCAATTACGGTATAACCCTCGGACGCTCTAGCTCTCCGAGGCCCGGTTTTTTCATGCAAAGCCCTTTGCAACGTCCGCTGTGGCAGGTCTACCTGATCTTTCTCGCACCGATGGTGCTGTCCAACTTCCTGCAAAGTTTGTCCGGCACCCTCAATGGCATCTATGTCGGGCAAATGCTCGGCACCCAGGCTCTGGCAGCGGTGTCGGGGATGTTCCCGGTGGTGTTCTTTTTCATCGCCCTGGTGATCGGCCTGGGGGCGGGCGCGTCGGTGTTGATCGGCCAGGCGTGGGGCGCTCAGGAAACGGCAATGGTCAAGTCCATCACCGGCGCTACGCTGGCCCTGGGCGCGCTGGTGGGCGTGAGTGCGGCGGTGCTGGGCAGTCTGTTTGCGCGCTCGGCGTTACAGGCCCTTGGCACGCCGCTGGATGTGCTCGACGATGCGGTCGGCTATGCGCGGATGATGATGCTGATCATGCCGTTACTGCTGGTGTTCATCCTCTACACCCAACTGTTGCGCGGCGTCAGTGACACCATTTCACCCTTGCTGGCGCTGATGGTTTCGACCCTGGTGGGCCTGCTGCTGACTCCCGCGTTGATTGGCGGCTGGATCGGCCTGCCACCCCTGGGCATCCAGAGCGCGGTGTACGCCGGTCTGGTGGGCAACGGGGCGGCGATGCTGTTTTTGATCCTGCGCCTGCGCCGCAAACAGCATGTGATGGCGCCGGATCGCGAGTTACTTGCGGCTTTACGCCTGGACCGCGCGATTCTCGGCAAAGTGCTGCGCATCGGCTTGCCCACCGGCCTGCAAATGGTGGTGTTGTCGCTGTCGGAATTGGTCATCCTGGCGCTGGTCAACGGCCACGGCTCCCAAGCCACTGCGGCTTATGGCGCGGTGACGCAGATCGTCAACTACGTGCAGTTCCCGGCCTTGTCGATAGCCATCACGGCCTCGATCCTCGGCGCCCAGGCAATCGGCGCCGGGCGCCTGGAGCGCATCGGCCCGATCCTGCGCACCGGCCTGCTGATCAACACCTGCCTGACCGGCGGCCTGATTGTGCTCGGCTATGCACTGTCGCACTGGTTGCTGGGGCTGTTCATCACTGAGGCGCAGGCGCGGGTCAACGCTGAACACCTGTTGCACATCATGTTGTGGAGCATCCTGGTGTTCGGCTTTCAGGCTGTGGTGGGGGGCATCATGCGCGCCAGTGGCGTGGTGCTGATGCCGGTAGCGATTTCGATTTTCTGCGTGCTGTGCGTCGAGTTGCCGATGGCCTACCTGTTCAATGCGCATTTCGGTCTGGAAGGGGTGTGGATGGCCTTCCCGGTCACCTACCTGGCGATGCTCGGGCTGCAGACCGCGTATTACCGGTTGGTATGGCGGCATAAGCAGATCAAACGGTTGGTGTGATGGAAAAAATGCGCACATTCGGCACAGAAGGCGTCTGAGTCATGGCAAACCCTTACGCGGATTTATTCCAGGTTCCCGGCGCCCGCGCCTTTGTGCTGGCGGGCATGCTTGCGCGCATGCCAGTGTCGATGACCGGTATCGGCCTGATCACCATGCTCTCGCAAGTGCAGGGTGGCTATGGCCTGGCGGGCTCGGTGGCGGCGGTGTTTGCCCTGGCCACGGCGTTCTGTGCGCCCCAGGTCTCGCGCCTGGTGGATCGCTACGGGCAGGGTCGGGTGCTGCCGATCGCTGCGTTGATTGGCGGCGGCGCGTTATTACTGTTGTTGTTATGCACGCGCCTGCAGGCGCCGACCTGGACGCTGTTTGTATTTGCCGCGCTGTGCGGCTGCATGCCGAACATGTCAGCCATGGTGCGAGCACGCTGGACCGAGGTGTATCGCGGCCAACCCCGATTGCGCACGGCGTTTGCCCTGGAGTCGGTGCTCGATGAGGTGTGCTTTATCATTGGCCCGCCGATTTCGGTCGGGCTGAGCGTCGTAGTGTTTCCCGAGGCCGGGCCGTTAGCGGCGGCGCTGCTGCTGGCCGTAGGTGTCACCACCTTCGTGTTGCAGCGCGAGACCGAACCGCCGGTGCATGCGCATCAGGATCATCACGGCCGCTGGCTGATCGCGTCGCCCTCGGTGCTGATCCTGATGATCCTGCTGCTGGCCATGGGCGTGATCGTCGGCGTGGTGGATGTGGTCAGCGTGGCGTTCGCCCAGCAGCAGGGCCAGCCGGCGGCGGCGAGCATTGTGCTGTCGGTGTATGCCATCGGCTCGTGCCTGGCCGGGCTGGGCTTCGGCGCCCTCAAACTCAAGGCGTCCTTGCCACGGCAGTTCCTCACTTGCGGGGTGGCGACGGCGCTGACCACCGTGCCGTTGCTGTGGGCAAGCAATATCCCTGGCCTAGCCGTGGCGATTTTTATCTCCGGGCTGTTTTTCGCGCCAACGCTGATCGTCTCCATGGCCCTGGTGGAGCGCCTCGTCCCGCCCAGCCGCCTGACCGAAGGCATGACCTGGCTGATCACCGGCCTGAGCATCGGGGTAGCCATTGGCGCCGCGAGTTCCGGCTGGATGATCGACCACTTCGGTGCCGCCAGCGGGTTCTGGGTGGCGCTGGCCGCGGGAGGCGTGGTACTGGGGGCGGCATTACTGGGGTATCGGCGGTTGGGGTAGTTTGCTATGCGCTGGGGTGAAGTTCCGCGAAGTGATGTTGCAGGAACTCACTCAGCGCCTGACGCGTCAGGTCATTGAGTGTGACTTTCTTGCGGGTCGCCGCCAGCGCCGCAGCCAAATGCAGGTCATGTCCAACCCGCACATTGAAAGAGCCCTTGCATGGCTTTTCCGGGGTTTGACCAAGGTTCTGGCACGTCACGAGATAGTCGTCCACGGCCGCCTGAAAAGCGGCATCCAAATCAGCGACGGTTTTTCCTTCGTAGCTGATCAGCGCCTTGATGAACAAGATCTTGCCGAACAGGCAGTTGTCTTCAAGGCTGGCCTCGATAGAGCCGATGTAGCCTTTGTGTTTGAGTTGGTTGTTCACTGAATCAGTTCTCCTGATTTCAATTGTTCGATGATCTGGCGTCGAATGTAGTGCTTCAGTTCGTTGCCAGGGTGAGGCTTGTGCAGCGTGATCATGGCAGTGGGGTCGCCACTGTCGAACTTGACGCGGCTTCCAGCCCCTTCGATCTGTGTGTAGCCCAGGCGACGCAGCAGCGTGACGAGTTCGGGCCATGTAAATGCCATTTGCTCATTGAGCAGTTTGGCCAGCAGCTTTTCATTTTTGGACACGGCGTTCCTTGCGTGTAACTAAATGTAGTTGCAGAGAGTGGTTTGCGTCAATGCTAGCTCGGTTACGTGCAGCTTTCCCGTCACAGGTGTAACCCTTGATGACGCTCGGTTTCGCGCCTGCATCCCCTCGCTAATTTTTCCTTTCGCGATTCGTTTTATAGGGACGACGTGCCTTTGTGCTTCCTGCCTATTGCTCCGGATCCCAAGAAATGAATGCTGAAGACTCCTTGAAACTTGCTCGCCGGTTTATCGGGTTGCCCCTGGAAAAACGCCAGCGGTTCTTGCAGGCCTTACAGACAGAAGGCGTGGAGTTTTCGCGGTTTCCGATTCCGGCTGGGGTGCAGGCGGAGGATCGCCAGGCGTTGTCCTATGCGCAGCAGCGCATGTGGTTTCTTTGGCAATTGGACCCGACCAGTGGCGCCTATAACTTGCCGGGCGCGGTGCGGCTCAAAGGCACGCTGAGCTTGCGGGCTATGGAGCAGGCGTTCGCCAGTCTGGTCGAGCGCCACGAAACCCTGCGCACGGTGTTTCAGCGCCAGGCTGATGAGCGCTTGTCCCAGGTGGCCATCGAGCCCTCGGTGGTGGTGGAGCAGCTCGACCTGAGCGACCTGCCGCCGGCCGAGCGGGAGCAGGCGGTGAGCGACGCGGCGGTGCGCCAGTCGCTGTTGCCGTTCGATCTGGAGCATGGTCCGCTGCTGCGCGTGCAACTGCTCAAACTCGCCGAGCAGGAGCATGTGCTGCTGCTGACCCTGCACCATATCGTCTCCGACGGTTGGTCGATGAATGTGCTGATCGACGAATTCATCCGCTGCTACGACGCCTACGAACGCAACGAAACACCCCGACTGCCGCCGCTGCCGATCCAATACAGCGACTACGCCCTGTGGCAGCGCCGCTGGCTGGAAGCGGGGGAGCAGGCGCGGCAACTGGATTACTGGCAGGCGCGCCTGGGGGATGAGCACCCAGTGCTGGAACTGCCCACCGACCGCCCGCGCCCGGCCATGCCCAGCTACCAGGGCACTCGCCATCACTTCGCGATTGACGCGGACCTTGCCGCGCAATTGCGCAGTTGTGCGCAGCGCCACAATGTCACTCTGTTCATGCTGTTGCTGGGTGCGTTCAACGTGCTGCTGCATCGCTATACCGGCCAGGGTGACATCCGCGTCGGCGTGCCGATCGCCAACCGCAACCGCACGGAAGTCGAGGGGCTGATTGGCTTCTTCGTCAACACTCAGGTGCTGCGCACTGAACTGACCGGGCAAACCCGCGTCGCCGAACTGCTGCAAGCCATCAAGGAACATGCCCTCGGCGCCCAGGCCCATCAGGAATTGCCCTTCGAGCGCCTGGTGGAAGCGCTGCACGTCGAGCGCAGCCTGAGCCATACGCCGCTGTTCCAGGTGATGTACAACCACCAACCGGTGGTGGCCGATATCGCCTCGGTCAGCACCGCCTCGGGCCTGGAGCTGGCCCTGGTGGAGTGGCAAGGCCGTACTACCCAGTTCGACCTGACCCTGGATACCTACGAAAAATCCGGCACCCTGCACGCTGCGCTGACCTACGCCAACGACCTGTTCGACGCGCCGTCCATCGAGCGTATGGCCCGCCACTGGATCAGCCTGCTGCACACCATGGTGGGCGATGGCGAGCAGCGTATCGGCGAGTTGCCGATGCTGGACGCCGACGAACTTCAACGCGTGATCCACACCTGGAACCAGACTGCGCAAACCTATCCCACCGAGCGCGGCATTCACCACCTGATCGAAGACCAGGTACGCGCTACCCCGGATGCGCCGGCCTTGCAGTTCGGCGATACCACCCTGAGCTATGCCCAGCTCGATACCCGCGCCAACCGTTTGGCCCATGCGTTGATCGAGCAGGGCGTTGGCCCGGATAGGTTGGTCGGGATCTGCGCCGAGCGTTCGGTGGAGATGGTCATCGGCCTGCTGGCGATTCTCAAGGCGGGCGGCGCCTATGTGCCGCTCGACCCCGAATACCCCCAGGAGCGCCTGGCCTACATGCTTGAAGACAGCGGCGTCCAACTGCTGCTTACCCAGCAGAGCCTGCTGCCGTCGTTGCCCACTGCGGGTATCCGGGTGATTGCCCTCGATCAGCCTGGCGATTGGCTGGAGGGCTACAGCAGCGCATCGCCCGAAGTGACCGTGCACGCGCTGAACCTGGCCTACGTGATCTACACCTCCGGCTCCACCGGCAAACCCAAGGGGGCCGGTAACAGCCATCGCGCTTTGGTCAACCGGCTGTGCTGGATGCAGCAAGCCTATGGCTTGGGCGTGCGCGACGCGGTGTTGCAGAAGACGCCATTCAGCTTTGACGTGTCGGTCTGGGAGTTCTTCTGGCCGCTGATGACCGGCGCGCGCCTGGTGGTCGCGGCCCCCGGCGAACACCGCGAACCGGCGCGCCTGATCGAGAGCATCGAACGCCATGCCATCACCACCGTGCACTTCGTGCCGTCGATGCTGCAAGCGTTTATCCACGAGCCGGGCGTGCAGGGTTGCGCGAGCCTCAAGCGCATCGTGTGCAGCGGCGAAGCCTTGCCGCTGGAGGCGCAGCAGCAGGTGTTCGCCAAGTTGCCGAATGCCGGCCTGTACAACCTTTACGGCCCGACCGAAGCCGCCATCGACGTGACCCACTGGTCCTGCGTCGACGAAGGCGCCGACTGTGTACCCATCGGCCGTCCTATCGCCAACCTCGGCACCTACGTGCTCGACGCCCAGCTCAACCCGCTGCCCGCCGGGGTATCCGGCGAGCTGTACCTGGGCGGCGTCGGCCTGGCACGCAGTTACCATCGGCGTGGCGCGCTGACCGCCGAGCGCTTCGTGCCCAGCCCGTTCGGCGCGGGGGCGCGTCTGTACCGGACCGGCGACCGTGTGCGCCAGCGTGCCGATGGGGTGATCGAATACCTCGGACGCCTCGATCATCAGGTCAAGCTACGGGGGCTGCGTATCGAGCTGGGGGAAATCGAAACACGTCTGTTGCAGCACCCGTCAGTGCGCGAAGCCGTGGTGCTGGTGCAGGGCGGCAAGCAATTGGTAGCCTATCTGGTGCCGCAGGGTGACGCGCCGGACGACCTCAAGGGCTGGCTGCTCAACAACCTGCCGGAATACATGGTGCCGACCCATTGGGTGCACCTGGCCAAACTGCCGGTGACCGCCAATGGCAAGCTCGACCGTAAAGCCTTGCCGCTGCCGGACGCCGCGCCACAGCAGGCTTACAGCGCCCCGCAGAATCCCATGCAACAGGCGCTGGCGGCGATCTGGAGTGATGTGCTTGGCGTATCCCAGGTCGGCCTGGACGACAACTTTTTCGAACTGGGCGGCGATTCGATCATCTCCATCCAGGTGGTCAGCCGCGCGCGTCAGGCCGGTATCCGCCTCAGCCCGCGGGACCTGTTCCAGTACCAGAGTGTGCGCGGCCTGGCGCAGATCGCGAGCTTTGAGCAACTGGCGGTGATCGACCAAGGCCCTGTCAGCGGCGACGTGATCCTGACCCCAGTGCAGGCCAGCTTCTTCGAGCAGGCGATCCCGGCGCGTCAGCACTGGAACCAATCGCTGCTGCTGACCCCGCGCGAAGCCTTGGTACCGGCACGCCTGGAAGCGGCCCTGACCCGGTTGATCAACCATCACGACGCCCTGCGCCTGCGCTTCGTCGAGCGGGACGGCCAATGGCAGCAACAGCACGCCGCGCCGATCACTGAGGCGGCATTGTGGCAAACCCAGGTCGCCGACGATAACGAGCTGGCCGCACTGTGCGATGAGGCCCAGCGCAGCCTGGACCTGGCACGCGGCCCGTTGCTGCGCGCCGTGCTGCTGACAATGACCGATGGCACGCAGCAGTTGCTGCTGGTAATCCATCACCTGGTGGTCGACGGCGTGTCCTGGCGCGTACTGCTGGACGATCTGCAACAGGCTTATCGCCACGCCGCATTGCCAGCCAAAACCAGCGCCTACCAACAATGGGCGCAACAGTTGCAGGCCCATGCACTGACCCTTGATGCCCAACTGCCGTACTGGCAGGCGCAGTCCATGGCGACGGAGCTGCCCTGCGACAACCCTCACGGCGGCCTGCAAAACCGCCTGGGCCGCACCCTTGAAATCCGCCTCGACGCCGAGCACACCCGCCAGCTCTTGCAGGATGCTCCAGCGGCTTATCGCACCCAGGTCAACGACCTGCTGCTGACCGCCCTGGCGCGCGTCATCAGCCGTTGGAGCCAGCAACCTGCGGCGTTGATCCAACTGGAAGGCCATGGCCGGGAAGACCTGTTCGACAGCCTCGACCTGAGCCGCACCGTCGGTTGGTTCACCAGCCTGTTCCCGCTGCGCTTGCAGGCCAACGGCGAGTTGTCGAGCGCGATCAAGGCGGTCAAGGAACAGCTGCGCGCCGTGCCGCACAAAGGCATCGGCTATGGCCTGCTGCGCTACCTCGGCACCCCGGACGCGCGTGCAAGCCTGGCGAGCCAGGCCGCGCCGCGCATTACCTTCAACTACCTGGGCCAATTCGACCGCCAGTTCGACGAGGCGGCGCTATTCGTCCCGTCGCCACAGGGCAGCGGCCAGGCCCAGGACCCCGAGGCGCCGTTGGCCAACTGGCTGACAGTGGAAGGGCAGGTGTATGGCGGCGAGCTGGCGTTGCGTTGGGGCTTTAGCAGCGAGATGTTCGACGAGACGACCGTCCAGCGTCTGGCCGACGACTATGCCGCCGAACTCAAGGCCGTGATCGAGCTGTGCTGTGCCACACCGGCGGGGCAGGTCACGCCGTCGGATTTCCCCCTGGCGCGCCTGAGCCAGGCGCAATTGGACGGGTTGCCTGTGGCGGGGCCGCAGATTGCCGATCTCTACCCGCTGTCGCCGATGCAGCAGGGCATGCTGTTCCACAGCTTGTACGAACCCGAGGCCCAGGCCTATATCAACCAACTGCGCCTGGATATCGAAGGCCTGGACCTGCTGGCGTTCGGGCGTGCCTGGCAGGCCGCCCTGGACCGCCATGACATCCTGCGCAGCAGCTTTCATTGGCTGGGCCTGCACAGCGCCCATCAACTGATCCAGCGCCATGTCGATTTGCAGTTGCAGGTGATCGAAGACACGGGCGCCGATCTGGATGCACTGGCCGAAGCCGAGCGCGACAAGGGCTTTGCCCTCGACGCGGCGCCGCTGTTTCGCCTGATGCTGGTGCGCGGCGCCGGCCACGGGTGGCACCTGATATTCACCAGTCACCACATCCTGATGGATGGCTGGAGTAACGCCCAATTGCTTGCCGAAGTGATCGCTCACTACGCCGGCCATGCCGTCCCTGCGCCGGCAGGGCAGTTCCGCGATTACCTCGGCTGGTTGCAGCAACAGCCCAGCGGCGAAGCGTTCTGGAAAGCCGCATTGGCACCGCTGGAAGCGCCGACCCTACTCGCCGACACGCTGCGCACACCGGTCAACGGCACCGGCATGGCCGATTACTCCATGGTGCTGGACGCCGACTTCACCCGCGCCCTCGGTGAATTTGCCCGCGCACGTAAAGTCACCCTTAACACCGTGCTGCAAGGTGCCTGGGCCTTGCTGTTGCAGCGTTACACCGGCCAAGCCTGCGTGGCCTTCGGTGCCACGGTGGCCGGGCGTTCGGCACCGTTGCCGGGGATCGAGCAGCAGTTGGGCCTGTTTATCAATACCTTGCCCATCGTCAGCGCGGCGTCGCCTTCGCAGTCGGCCGCCGATTGGCTCAGCGCGTTGCAAACCCTCAACCTGAGCCTGCGCGATCACGAACACGTGCCGCTCTATGACATTCAAGGCTGGGCCGGCCAACAGGGCGCGCTGTTCGATACCTTGCTGGTATTCGAAAACTTCCCGGTGGCCGAAGCCCTCAAACAGGGCGCGCCCGCCGGGTTGACGTTCGGACCATTGCACAACCACGAACGCACCCATTACCCGCTGACCCTGGGCATAGAGCTAGGCGCGAGCCTGCGTCTGGAATTCAGCTACGACCGTGCACGTTTGAGTGCCGAGCAGGTCGGCCGACTGGGCGCCAACCTGCGGCATCTGCTGGTGCAACTGCTCGCCGATGCCCAGGCGCCGTTGGGCAGCCTGCAGCTGCTGGCGCCCGACACCCGGCGCGAACTGCTCGCCCGCAGTCAATCAGCTGCCGCTGCCCAGAGCCGCGCGCGCGTGCATGAACGCATCGCCGCCCAGGCCGCCAGCACCCCCGACGCACTGGCCGTGCAGGCGGCTAACGAACAGTTGAGCTACGCACAGCTCAACGCGCGAGCCAACCGTCTGGCTCATCGTCTGCTGGAGCTTGGCGTTGCTCCCGGCCAGCGCGTGGGCCTGGCGTGTCGCCGTGGTCCGCAGTTGATCGTCAGCCTGTTGGCCGTGCTCAAGAGCGGCGCGGCCTATGTGCCGCTGGACCCCAAGTACCCCGCCGAGCGCTTGGCCTACATGCTGGCCGACAGTCGCTTGAACCTGCTGCTCAGCGAAACCGGGCTGCTTGCCGACCTGCCGTTGCCCGAGGCCCTGACCCGCTTGGACTTCAGTGCCGAGGGGGCGGAGCTGGCGGGCTACTCGGCGCTCAATCCGCCCAACCATGCCGCCGCTGCCGACCTGGCCTACGTGATCTACACCTCAGGTTCCACCGGCCAGCCCAAGGGCGTGGCCATCGACCATGCCGCTCTCGGCCAGTTCTGCGACAGCGCCGCCCGCTATAGCCAATTGCGTAGCGATGACCGTGTGCTGCAGTTCGCCACGTTCAGCTTCGACGGCTTTGTCGAGCAGTGTTACCCACCACTGTGCATGGGCGCGGCGCTGATCATGCGCGGTGACGAGCTGTGGGACGCCGGGCAACTGGCACGGGAAATCGTCGAGCAGGGCGTGACCCTGGCCGACCTGCCAGCGGCCTACTGGTACCTGCTGGCCAAGGAGTGCGCCGTGGATGGCCGAACGCTGGGCAACCTGCGCCAGGTGCATGTGGGGGGCGAGGCGATGTCGGTGGAAGGGCTGCGCGCCTGGCACGCCGCTGGGCTGGGCGCTGTGCGCCTGGTCAACACCTACGGGCCGACCGAGGCCACCGTGGTGTCCAGCGTGCACACCTGCCAACTGGCGGATGCCAGCGAAGCGTTTGGCGTACCGATTGGCCGCGCCATCGAAGGCCGTGGGCTGTATGTGCTCGACAGTACCTTCGACCTGCTGGACAGCGAAGGCGTCGGCGAGCTGTGCATCGGCGCCGAAGCCGGCCTGGCCCAGGGGTACTTCGACCGCCCGGCGCTGACCGCTGAACGCTTCCTGCCCGACCCGTTTTCCAGCACGCCGGGTGCGCGGCTCTACCGCAGTGGCGACCTGGCCCGCTACAACGCGGCGGGCGCCCTGGAGTATGTGGGGCGTATCGACCATCAAGTCAAAGTGCGTGGTTTCCGTATCGAAATGGGCGAGATCGAAGCCCATCTGCAAGGCTTGCCGCAGGTACGTGAGGCGGCCGTGATCGCCCAGCCGAGCGCGACCGGTGCGCAACTGGTGGCCTACGTCGTACCGGCCCTGGAGCAGCCGCTGAATACCCAGGCCCTGGCGGCGACCTTGCAGCGCTCCCTGCCGGACTACATGGTGCCCGCGCACTGGGTGGTGCTCGATGCGCTGCCCTTGAACCCCAGCGGCAAACTCGACCGCCGCGCGCTGCCGGCCCCGGACCTGAGCCAATCGCCCCAAGCCTACCGTGCCGCGCAAACCCCGCTGCAACAGCAACTGGCGGCCATCTGGCAGGCGGTGTTGCAGGTCGAGTCGGTGGGGCTGGATGACCACTTTTTCGAACGTGGCGGCCACTCCTTGCTGGCCACCCAGGTGATCTCTCGGGTGCGTCACGACCTCAAGCGGGAAGTCCCGTTGCGCGTCTTGTTCGAACAGCCGACGCTGGAAGCGTTTGCCGTGGCGTGCGCGGACGTGCAGGCCGACACCGCGCCGCCGATGGTCAGCGTGTCGCGCGAGCAGCCGCTGGCACTGTCCTATGCCCAGGAGCGCCAATGGTTTCTGTGGCAACTGGACCCGACCAGCGCGGCGTATCACATGCCCAGTGCATTGCGTCTGCGGGGGCCGTTGAATGTCGATGCGCTGCAACAGGCCCTGGATGCCCTGGTCGCTCGCCACGAAAGCTTGCGCACCCATCTGCTCCAGGAAGCCGAGCGCACTGTGCAGGTGATCAGCCCGCAGGTACACCTTGCCATGGCCGTGCTCGATACCGATGAAGCGCACCTTGAAGCCACACTGCAAGCCTGTATCGCGCAACCTTTCGACCTGCGTGCGGGGCCGCTGATGCGGGTCAACCTGCTACGCCTGACCGAAGATGAGCATGTGCTGGTGCTGGTACAGCACCACATCATTTCCGATGGCTGGTCGATGCAGGTGATGGTCGACGAGCTGGTGCAGCTCTATGGCGCTTGCAGTCAGGGCCAGCGCCTGCAATTGCCGGCGCTGCCGATTCAATATGCCGATTACGCGGTGTGGCAACGCCAGTGGATGGAGGCGGGCGAGAAGGCGCGTCAACTGAGCTACTGGCGCGAGCTGCTGGGCGGTGAGCAACCGGTGCTGGAGCTGCCGTTCGATTATCAGCGCCCGGCGGTACCGAGCCATCGTGGCGCGCGTTTGTCCATTGACCTGTCGAGCCCGTTGCTCGACGACCTCAGGGCCCTGGCTCAGCGTGAAGGGGTGACCCTGTTTATGCTGTTGCTGGCGTCTTATCAGGCGCTGCTGCACCGCTACAGCGGCCAACAGGACATTCGCGTTGGCGTGCCGATTGCCAACCGCAACCGTGTGGAAACCGAGCGTCTGATTGGCTTCTTCGTCAATACCCAGGTACTCAAAGCCGAGATCGATGGTCACGTCAGCGTGCGCCAATTGTTGGCCCAGGTGAAAGAGCGTGCCCTGGAAGCCCAGGCCCATCAGGACCTGCCCTTCGAGCAATTGGTCGAGGCCCTCCAGCCCGAGCGCAGCCTGAGCTTGAGCCCATTGTTCCAAGTGGCGTTCAACCACCATATCAGCCAGTCCGGCCAGCATCTGCAGCGTCTGGCGCATTTGGACATGATCCCGGTGACGTGGGGCGACACCAATGCGCATTTCGATCTGGTGTTGGATATCGATGAGTCCCAGGAGCGGCTCAACGCTTCGTTGAGCTACGCCACCGACCTGTTTACCGCCGCCACCATCGAACGTATGAGCCGCCACTGGCACAACCTGTTGCAGGCAATGGTGGCCGACCCGCAGCAAAGCATCGGCCAGTTGAAATTGCTGGATGACGCGGAACAACAGCACATTCTGCACCTGTGGGACCGCAGCGATGCCGGCTTCTCGGCCCAGCGCCTGGTGCACGAATTGTTCGCCGACCGCGCCCGGGAAACCCCCGATGCCGTAGCGGTGAAATTCGACACCCAAACCCTGACCTACGGCGAGCTGGACCGCCAGGCCAACCGCCTGGCCCATGCGTTGATTGCCCGTGGGGTTGGCGCCGAGGTTCGCGTGGCTATCGCCATGCCGCGCAGTGCCGAGATCATGGTGGCGTTCCTGGCAGTCATGAAGGCTGGTGGAGTGTATGTGCCGCTGGATATCGAATATCCGCGTGATCGGCTGCTGTATATGTTGGAGGACAGCTGCGCTCAGTTGCTGCTGACGCATTCGACGGTGCAGCCGCGCTTGCCGATCCCGGATGGCCTGCATGTCCTTGCAATTGATCACACACCGCTCTGGTCCGACAATCGCGATACCGCCCCCAACGCCGCACTGGACGGCGACAACCTGGCCTACGTGATCTACACCTCCGGCTCCACCGGGATGCCCAAAGGGGTGGCGGTGGCCCACGGCCCGTTGGTGGCGCATATCATCGCCACCGGCGAACGCTACGAAACCGGCCCGACCGACTGCGAACTGCACTTTATGTCGTTCGCCTTCGACGGTTCCCACGAAGGCTGGATGCACCCGCTGATCAACGG
>NZ_LEKF01000038.1:0-22278 GCF_001029595.1 Pseudomonas sp. ARP3 | reverse complement strand
TCGTCGAGCGATGCCCGTCCAGGGAGGGATGGCCGAGCTCGATTCTCCAGAAGGTAGCTGGTGACACGAGTGTTGAGCCCACCCAACTAGGGTGACGGAAATTTCTGGGGTTCCGGCTTACATCCCCGACTACGTGCTGCCGGCGGTGGAGATCATCGACTCGAGATTCTCCGGCTTCAAATTCGACCTCGCCAGCGTGGTTGCCGACAACGCCTCGTCGGCGCGCTTCGTCGGCGGCGGTCGCCCGCGCTACGTCGAGGATCTGGACCTGCGCACCCTTGGCGTGGTGATCGAGATCAACGGCGAGATCGTCGCCACCGGTGCGTCGGCGGCGGTCATGGGGCATCCGGCCGAGGCCATCGCGATGGTCGTCAACATCCTCGCCGAGCTGGGCGAGAGCCTGCGGGCCGGCAGCTTCGTGATGAGCGGCGGAATCACCGAAGCCGTGGCGGTGAAGCCCGGCGACAACGTGGTCGCGCGCTTCCAGGACCTGGGCAGCGTCTCGATGCGCTTCGTCGACTAACCGGAGAACCACTCATGCCAATCATCGAAATGCACATGGTCGAGGGGCGCACCCACGAGCAGAAGAGTCGCGTCGCCGCCGCCGTCACCGCGGCGGTTGCCGAGAGTCTCGACTGCGCGCCGGAAACGGTACGGATCCTCATCACCGAACACGGCAGCGGCGAGTTCTATGTCGGCGGCATGACGCTGGCCCAACGCGCCGCGAAACGGGAGCAGGCACAATGAAAAAGATCAAATGCGCACTCATCGGCTCGGGCAACATCGGCACCGACCTGATCTACAAGATCATGCGCAGCCCGGTGCTCGAGCCGATGTGGATGGTAGGGATCGACGCCGAGTCCGAAGGCCTCAAGCGCGCCCGTGAAATGGGCCTGAAAACCACTCATGAGGGCGTCGACGGCCTGCTGCCGCACGTGCTCGAAGACGGCATCCAGATCGCCTTCGACGCCACCAGCGCTTACGTGCACGCCGAGAACAGCCGCAAGCTCAACGCCCTCGGCGTGCTGATGGTCGATCTCACCCCGGCGGCCATCGGCCCGCTGTGCGTGCCGCCGGTGAACCTCAAGGCGCACGCCGAGAAGCTGGAGATGAACGTCAACATGATCTCCTGCGCCGGTCAGGCGACGATCCCGGTGGTCTATGCGGTGTCACGCATCCAGAGCGTGGACTACGCGGAAATCATCGGCAGCCTGGCATCGAAATCCATCGGTCCGGGCACCCGCGCCAACCTCGACGAATTCACCACCACCACCTCAGGTGCGATCTGCAAGGTCGGCGGTTCGCGGCGCGGCAAGGCGCTGTGCATCATCAATCCGGCCGAGCCGCCGATGATGATGCGCAACACCGTCTACTGCCTGACCGACGAGGAGCCGGACCGCGACCGCATCACCGCCTCGATCCTCGAGATGATCGGCGAGGTGCAGAAGTACGTGCCGGGTTACCGCCTAGTCAACGGGCCGATCTTCGACGGCAACAAGGTTTCGGTATTCCTCGAAGTGGCCGGTTTGGGCGACTACCTGCCGACGTACGCCGGCAACCTCGACATCATGACCGCCGCCGCCACCCGTACTGCCGAGATGTTCGCCGAGGAAATCCTTGCCGGAAAAATCCAGCTGCCTGCCGTGGAGGTTGCGTGATGAGTCAGTCCAACAGTTTGAAAGGCCGCAAGGTCATCCTGCATGACATGTGCCTGCGCGACGGCATGCACGCCAAGCGTGAGCAGATCAGCGTCGCGCAGATGGTCAAGGTCGCCACCGCGCTGGACGATGCCGGCGTGCCCTATATCCAGGTCACCCACGGCGCCGGGCTGGGCGGCAACTCGCTGCAGCACGGCTTCGCGCCGCACAGCAACGAGGAATACATCAGCGCCGTCGCGGCACAGATGAAGCAGGCCAAGGTTTCGGTGCTGCTGATTCCCGGCCTCGGCACCATGAAGGAATTGCAATCGGCCTACGACTGCGGCGCGCGCAGCGTGCACGTGGCCACCCATTGCACCGAGGCCGACACCTCGCCGCAACACATCGCCTATGCGCGCAAGCTGGGCATGGACACCTCGGGCTTTCTGATGATGGCGCACCTCAACGACGCCGAAGGCATCGCCCAGCAGGGCAAGCTGATGGAGTCCTACGGTGCGCAGACCGTCTACGTCACCGATTCGGCCGGCTACATGCTGCCCGAGGACGTCAAGGCGCGGGTCGGGGCGCTGCATGCAGTGCTCAATCCCGAGACCGAGATCGGCTTCCACGGCCACCACAACCTGGGCATGGGCATCGCCAACTCCATCGCCGCCATCGAGGCCGGCGCGACGCGCATCGACGGCTCGGTGGCCGGCCTTGGTGCCGGTGCCGGCAACACGCCGCTGGAAGTCTTCGCTGCCGTGTGCGAGCGCATGGGCATGGAAACCGGTGCCGATCTGTTCAAGCTGATGGACGTCGCCGAAGAGATCATCGTGCCGATGATGGAGCACGTGGTGCGGGTCGACCGCGAGTCGCTGACCCTCGGCTATGCCGGCGTCTACTCGACCTTCCTGCTGCACGCCAAGCGGGCCGCCGAGCGCTTCGGCGTGCCGGCGCGCGACATCCTCGTCGAGCTGGGCCGCAAGAAGATGATCGGCGGCCAGGAAGACATGATCCCGGACACCGCCATGACCATGGCCAAGGAGCGCGGCATCGCCTTCCGGGCCTGATGCCACGCACAGCGCAGGAGGGCGGACAGTGGCCAACGAACTGGCGGTGGTGGTGGGGGCCTCGGGCGACTTCGGGCGGCGGATCGTCGCGCGGCTGATCGACAGCGGCCTCGATGTGCTCGCTGTGGCGCGCAGCGAAGCGCCGCTGCAGGCGTTGCGCACGCAGTATCCGCGGGTGATTCCCTGCGTCGCCGACATCGCTGCCGATGAGTCGGTCACGGCCATCGCTGCGGCACTCGACCGGCCGGTGCGGATGGTGGTGCACGGGCCGGGCGTGGCAGTCGCCGGTGGCATCCTCGATGCGCCCACTGCGGCGCTGGTGGATGCGGTCAACATCAAGGTCGGCGGTCTGCTGCGGCTGGTGCGTGCGGTCGATCCGCATCTGCGCGCCGGCTCGCGGCTGGTCGCCATCGGCGGGCACTACGGCTTCGAACCGACCGTCTACGCCGCCTCGGCCGGCATCGCCAACGCGGCACTGGTCAACGCGGTGCGCCAGCTGAGTCTGGCCTACGGCGCGCGCGGCATCACCGCACACCTGGTCGCCCCGGGCCCGGCCGACACCGAGCGGTTGCACCGGGTCGCCGCCGACCGCGCGCGGCAACGCGGCATCGACAGCGCGGCAGTGCTGGCCGAGATGTGCGCGGAGTCCTCGCTCGGCACCTTCACCACGCCCGAGCAGGTCGCCTGGGCGGTGGCGCTGCTGCTGGCGCCGGAAGCCGACGCGATGACCGGCTCGACGCTGATGCTCGACTCGGGGCGCCGCCGCGGATTGCCCTGAGCCAGGCAGCCAACCGAAACGAAGCGGACGAACAATTACAACGACGCCGTGGAGACAACCCCAATGCCCATCGTGAACTTCCACCTGGCGCAAGGCTGCGCCAGCCCCGAACAGCAGATCGAGCTGCTAGGCGAAGCCTCGCGGCTATATAGCGAGGTACTTGTCGCGCCGATCGACCGGGTCCGGGCGATGATCAGCCTGTACCCGCGCGAGTGTTTTGCCGTGGCCGGCGAAGTTGGCAGGCAGGCGCCGTATTTTGAATTCCGCGTGCTCGACGGCCGCCCGCTCGAGCAGCGACGGCGGCTGATGGCCGGCTTCACCGAACTACTGGTACGCATTCTGGATGTGCAGCCGCAGCTGGTGCGCGGGCTGTGCATTCGCGTCGAACCGGAGGACTGGTCGATCGGCGGCATACCGGCCGACCTGCTGCGCGCGGCCGAAATCGCGGCGCGCGAGCAGGCAGGGGAGGTCGAGCCATGACGCAGGCCGAATTCCTCCAACCCCAGGGGCTGCGTCTGGACTGGCGCGGCGCCGCCGTGGCCGCGCAGGCGGCGCTGGACTGCGCCGAGCGGCTGGGCATCCGTGTGCATGTGGCGCTGGTCGACCGCAGCGGTAATACGCTGGCCTATCTGCGCATGGCCGAGGCCTTCCTGCATTCGGAGAGCATCGCCATCGACAAGGCCTACACGGCCGCCAGCTTCGGCTTTCCAACCGGCCAATGGCTGGAGGTGATCGGCGACAACCCGCGCCTGCACGCCGGGCTGACTACGCGGCCACGGCTGGTGGTGCTCGGCGGCGGCTTGCCGATGGTCGCGGACGGCCGCTGCATCGGTGGCGTCGGCGTTTCCGGCGGCAGCGAGGAGCAGGACGAAGCCTGCGCCCGCGCGGCGCTGGCAGCGCTGGGTCTCAATACGGCAGAGTGAGGGCGCGATGATGAAACACCAGATAACCATCGAAGACACCGCCGAGCACTATCCCTGCGACGAGCACGAGTCGGTCCTGCATGGCATGGCGCGCCTCGGTCGGCGCGGCATACCGCTGGGCTGCCGTGGCGGCGGCTGCGGTGTGTGCAAGGTGCAGATCACCCAGGGCAGCTACGAGGCGAAGGTGATGAGCCAGGCCCACGTCAGCGCCGAGGAACAGGCGCAGGACATAGTGCTAGCCTGCCGGATCATGCCGCACAGCGACATTTGCCTGCAGGTGCTCGGCAAGATGAAGGAGCGCGTATGCGCCCGAGCGGCGCCAATTTCGGAAGCTTAAGGACCGAGGCGGCCGCTGCAAGGCTAATGGACCACACCGTTGTTTCTCGTTTTCTTGCATGGCCATTCGGTCTGGACGAGCTCCCTAGTACCGGGTGCTTACGTTATAGAGGCTGCTATGGGGGTACCGACGAGAACTCGCGCCATCAACTCTTGGATCAATCGAGGAAGGCCCGGCGGGGCTATAGAGATTCACGAGGTAGCTGCTCAGATTGTTGACATTCAGGCACTCCTCGACGCTGCGCGTGAAGTGCTAGGCGGACGTGATTTCGGGATTGAGCGACTAGAACAGGCGTTGCTGTTCTCCCAGCAACTGCCCCTATTTCAACAGGACCAACAGGACCAACAGGACCAACAGGAATCATCGCTGGCGTCTTGGCTGAACACGATGTTGCGCGACGTCCTTGGGGGCGCGCATATCATCGTGGAACGAGGAGTTGCGTTGATTCATCACCTCCAGCCAGCCTTCCAGAGTCGACGGTTAGCCCTTCCTTCTCGCGGCTGTTGAGCCGGGCGCCGCGGAAGGTTGTTGCAATGGCCTGCTGTAGTTGTTCATCAGGACTGGCTTTTCTAGTCGCCCGCACTGGCCACGCGGACCAATGCGGGGAGGTTTGGGGGCGGGCGGCGGTCAGTCGGCTTCGCTGGGGCGCTGGGCGCGCACCCCGGGGGAGGTGAAGCGCAGCAGGTGGGTGCGCTCGATCAGCAGGTACAGCACGGCGCCAGCGGCCAGGCCCCAGCCCGCGCCGTACACCGCCAGCACCACACCCATGGTGCCGGCGATACCGCGTTCGGCGTTGTTGTTGAGCTGCTCGAAGCCGACCATCAGGCAGATGTAGCCGGTGAGGATCAGCGTCAGCGACAGGGCGATCGGCAGCACCGGCTGGAAGAAGCTCACCAGCGGCAGGACGAACAGCGCGAGAAAGCCGGTGATCCAGAAGGTGCCGGCGCCGCTGTAGATCGACTCCATCGCCTTGCTGCCGTACTTGTAGCGCTCGGCCATGGTCGCCGCCACGGCCGTCCACAGCGGGCCGGCCAGGCCCGGGTAGGGCGCGAAGAAGGCATGCAGGGCGTTGCGGATGGCGCACACCAGGTGGATGCGGTCGACGTTGATCTCGATCTTCTCGTCGGTGCGCAGCTCGTCGGCGCGCTGCATCAGCGACTGGCCGACGATGATGTCGCCGAAGGCGATGATGTAGGCGATCACCGCGGTGGGCACCGCCAGCATGAACACCTGGGCGTCGGGGAAGCCGGCGGTGAAGGGCAGGTACTGCCAGAGCTGGTCGAAAGCCGGCACGGTGATGCCGAAGCGCACGTCCGGCATCCTGTACTCGCCCACCGCGATGCCGGCGACGATGGCCACGATCATCCCCGGGACCATGCCGTAGTTGACGATCTTGCGCGCCAGCGGCACCCGCTCGGTAAGCCCGCGGAACGACACCGAGAACATCAGGTACAGGCAGATCAGGCTGCCCAGCACCAACGAGATCGGCGTGTTGGCCAGGCGCCCGCCGGTCTCGATCTCGCCGATCAGCGCGGCGATGCCGGCGCCGATGATGATCCCGCCCTTCATCGAGTTGGGCACGATGCGCACCATCACGCTGCCCAGGCGCGTGACCCCGAGCAGGAAGAAGATGACGCAGACCAGGATCTGCAGCGCGAACAGCGCGCGGATCGCCTCCGGCCCCGGCTCGAAGTTGCCGAGAAACAGCAGCACCACCGGGATGCCGGGGGTGATCCAGCCCGGCACCAGCGGCACGCCGAGCAACGCCGGCAGCATGAAGCCGATGCCGCACACCACCACGTAGGCCAGCGCCACCTCGTAGGGCAGGCCGAGGTATTTCTCCAACAGCGGGATCATGCCCAGGCTGACCACGAACATGATCAGCGCCTGGAGCATCTCCGCGGTTTCCCAGCGGTAGTGCACGAAGGGCAGGCGAAGCTTGAACGGTCCGGCCTTCCAGCAGGGTTGTTCATCGCCGTCGTTACGTTTGTACAGTTGCATGGAGCCTCCGTTGACGCCGTGTGGCGCCTTCTTGTTGTTGTGAACGGATGCCGCCGGCAGCCGCCATCCCTGCAACGGGATGGCAGTACCAGGCAGAAAAAAGAGGGGTCAGGCCAGATTGCGCAGAGGTGCAGGCTGGGGTGGCGACAGGTCGCGTGCCCGTTCGCGCAGGACGTACTTCTGGATCTTGCCGGTCGAGGTCTTGGGCAGCGCCCCGAATATGACGGTGCGTGGCACCTTGAACGAGGCCAGGTGCTCGCGGCAGAAACTGATGATGGCGTCTTCGTCGACGGCCTGGTGATCGGCCTTGAGGTTGATGAAGGCGCAGGGGGTTTCGCCCCATTTCTCATCCGGTCGAGCCACCACGGCAGCTTCCAGCACGGCAGGATGGCGGTACAGCACACCTTCGAGTTCGATGGTGGAAATGTTCTCCCCGCCGGAAATGATGATGTCCTTGAGCCGATCCTTGATCTCCACGTAGCCGTCCGGGTGGCAGACGGCCAGGTCGCCGGTATGGAACCAGCCACCTTCGAACGCTTCGGCCGTTGCACTGGGGTTCTTCAGATAACCCTTCATCACCGTGTTGCCGCGCATGAAGATCTCGCCGATGGTCTGGCCGTCGCGCGGGGTCGGCTCCAGGGTTTTGGGATCGGCCACCATCAGCCCTTCCAGGGTCGGGTAGCGCACGCCCTGGCGTGCCTTGATTTCCGCGCGCTCCTCCAGAGGGCGTTCGTCCCATTCGGCATGCCAGGCGCAGATGGTGACCGGCCCATAGACTTCGGTCAGGCCGTAGACATGCGTCACCTTGATGCCCATTTCCTCGACTGCGCCGATCACCTTGGCCGGCGGCGCGGCGCCGGCGACCATGGCGTGCACGGGGTGGTCGATGGCGGCTTTGGCCGAAGCGGGCATGTTGACCAGCGCATTGAGCACGATCGGCGCGCCACACAGGTGAGTGACCTGATGCTCGCGAATCAGCCCGAGAATCTTCTGCGGGTCGACGCGGCGCAGGAACACATGGACGCCGGCCAGCGCGGTAATCGTCCATGGGTAGCACCAGCCGTTGCAGTGGAACATCGGCAGCGTCCAGAGATACACCGGATGGTTGCCCATCGCCCAGGTCATCTGGTTGCCCAGCGCGTTCAGATAGGCGCCGCGGTGGTGATAGACCACGCCCTTGGGGTTGCCGGTGGTGCCGGAGGTGTAGTTGAGGCTGATCGCCTGCCACTCGTCTTCCGGCCACTGCCAGGCGAACGCCGGGTCGCCTTCGGCGAGCAGCGCTTCGTAGTCGAGGCTGGAAACCGGCTCGCCTTCGCCGTACTCGGGGTCGTCCACATCGATCACGAGCGGCGGGTGATCGAGCATCCCGACGGCCGCGCGCACGACCGAGGCGAACTCGCGGTCGGCGATCAATACCCGGGCCTCGCCATGCTGCAGCATGAAGGCAATGGCTTCGGCATCCAGTCGTACATTGAGCGTATTGAGCACCGCGCCGATCATGGGCACGGCAAAATGGGCCTCGAGCATCGAGGGGATATTGGGCAGCATCACCGCGACGGTATCGCCCTTGCCGATACCACGCCCGGCCAACGCAGAGGCCAGGCGTCGGCAGCGCATGTAGGTTTCGGCCCAGGTGCGACGGATCGAACCGTGGATCACGGCGGGGTAATCCGGATAAACGCTGGCGGTGCGCTCGATGAAGCTGAGCGGACTGAGGGCAACATGGTTGACTGCGGCGGGCGCAAGGCCCTGTTCGTAGATGGTCATGCAAGACACCACTTGGCTGATTATTAGCTCTTGTTCTGCATCGCCTGGGAGCTTCTCCCGGGCGGCTTGCAAATCTTATAGATCAGTCGGAAGGCATATGGAAGTATTGCTGGACGAATATGGTAATACTCCTATATCTATTTCCGTGCGGGCCAGGGGGTTTCTCCCGGCCAACCTTTCAGACGGATTGCTTATGAGCACAACTCCCGTTCGCCTTCACACCTGGCTGCGTCTGCAGCGTGAACAGGTAGCGCTCGACGCGCGCGCCGATGCCCTGTGCCGGGTGCTGCGCGGCTGCGCCGGGGTACGCCAGGCGTACTACATGACCTGGCAGGCCGGTGCCGGCATCTACACCCATGAGGGCAGTGGCGCACAGCTGCCTCCCGGCCTGGGTGATCCGCTGCAGGCCAGTGATCGCCTGCTGCATGAGCGGCTCGGCGGCGAGGGCCTGCTCGACCTCGCCGTTGTCCGTGGGCTGGACTGCTGGCTTGCCGGCCGCCTGCGCCGGGCAGGTATCGTTCAGGGCGCCGTGCTGGCGCTGGATCTGGATGAAGCCGTACCCGGGTTGTTGCTGCTTGCCACCGATGGCGATGTCGGTCCCTGCTCGCTGAGCTGGGTACGCGAGCTGTTGCTCAGCCTGCTCGCATGCGCGAGCGGCCTGGCGCGTCAGTCGCCGTTGCTCGGCCTGGATCCGCAACCGAGCCTGCTGCTGGACGAGCACGCGTATCCCGTCGAGCTGAACGCTGCCCTGCTGGCGCTGCTGGCCGATCGCCCTCTGGATGAGCTGCTGCGCTTTCTGCCCGTCAATCACGCCGCGCTGGTCGGCGCTTGTCTGGCGCAACAACGGGCTATCGAAGGGGTGGAGGCCGAATACGACCAGCGCATCCTGATCTGGACCTTTGTTCCCGACCCCGCGCAGAACCGGGTGCTCGCGCGCTGTCGAGAGGCGACCGCACAGGTCCTGGCCGAGCGGGATGCGGCACGCGCCCGGCGTCTGTATCGGCTGATCACCGAAAACACCACCGACCTGATCTCCCGGCACGCGCCCGATGGACGCTTTCTCGACGCCTCGCCAGCGGCCTGGCGGCTGCTCGGCTATTGGCCGGAGCAGTTGCGTGGCCAGCTCGTGGAAACGCTGTTCCACCCCGAAGACCGGGCCCAGTTGCCGGCGCGCAGCCGCGACGCGCTGGAGGTGGACGGCTATCACACGATGACCTACCGGGTGCGCCATCGGGATGGTCACTACCTGTGGTTCGAGACCGCCAGCCATGCCATCCGCGAGACCTATACCGGCGCGGTGGTCGAGGTGGTCAGCGTGTCGCGCGACATCACCGCGCGGGTGCAGGCCGAAGAGAACCGCCGGCGTCTGGCCGAGGTGGTGGAAGTAAACACTGACCTGGTGTTGTTCATCGATGCCGAGGGGCGGGTGACGTATCTCAATCCGGCGGCAAGGCGAGCGCTGCGTCTGCAGGATGGGCAGATGCCGGCGCTCGATGCGCTGTTCGATACCGAGGTACTGGCGCTGCTGCACGGAACCGGCCGCACGACCGCCGAGCGCGAGGGCGTCTGGAGCTGCGATTCGCGTCTGCTCGCACAGGACGGCGGTGCCTCGGTGCCGATTTCCCTCGTGCTGCTGGCGCATCGGACGACCGGCGGCGAGCGTTATTACTCGCTGGTGGCCCGCGACATGAGCGAGCGTGAGCTGCGCGAGGCGCAGCAGCGGCGCCACCAGGACGAGCTGGCGCATACGGGGCGCCTCATCACCCTCGGCGAGCTGGCATCCGGCATCGCGCATGAGATCAACCAGCCGCTCGCGGCGGTGGTCAACTACGCCAGCGCCAGCCAGCGCTACCTGCAGAGCCTGGGGCAGAATCCGCAAGCAGCCGAGCGCGTGGCCCAGGGCCTGGAGCGGATTACCGAGCACGCCAACCATGCCTCGGAGGTGATCAAGCGCTTGCGGGCGTTCCTGCGCAAGGGGCAGCGGCGCATGCAGCCGCTCGATGTCGCCGAGGTCGCGCGCGACGCGGTGCGCCTCTGCGCGTGGGAGACCGCTGCCGCCCAGGTGACCGTCGAGCAGGTGCTGGCCGCCGACCTGCCACGGGTCTATGCCGACCGCGTGCTGCTCGAGCAGGTCTTGATCAACCTCTTGAGCAATGCGATAGAAGCGAACCGCGAAGCCCACCCGGGGCAGCCGTCGCGTATCGTATTGCGCGCCGAGCGACAGGCCGATGAGGTGGTCCTGGCCGTTGCGGACCAGGGCCGTGGGTTGGATGAGCAGGAACTCGAGCAGGCCTTTACGCCGTTCTTTACCCGCAAGCCGGACGGTCTCGGGCTCGGGTTGCCGATGAGCCGCAGCATCATCGAGGGGTTTGGCGGCGCGTTGCAGGGCCAGCCGGGCGAGAACGGAGGGCTCTGCATGCGCTGTTGCCTGCCGATCAAGACAATAGCAACAGAGGAACGCTGATGAGCGATGCTCACGAGCAGGTGGTGTATATCGTCGACGACGACCAGGGCATGCTCGACTCGACGGTCTGGCTATTGGAGTCGGTGGGGTTGTCTGCCAGGCCGTTCATCGGCGGGCGGGAGTTTCTCGAAGCCTGCAATGGCGCGGATAACGCCTGCGTGCTGTTGGACGTCAGGATGCCGGGTATGGGCGGTCTGCAGGTTCAGGAGGCCATGCGCGCGCGCGGGCTGCAGTTGCCTGTGATCTTCGTCAGCGGCCATGCCGATGTGCCTATCGTGGTTCGCGCATTCAAGGCCGGCGCGGTGGATTTCATCGAGAAGCCCTACAACGAGCAATTACTGCTCGATAGCGTGCAGCAGGCGCTCAGTCGTCAGGAACGTGCCGGCGGCACCGGCGAGCACGTCAGCCTGCAGGCCCGCCTGGACAGCCTGACCCCGCGAGAGCGCGATGTACTGCTGCCGCTGGTGCAGGGCTACACCACCAAGGAAATCGCTCGCCAGCTCGACATCAGCATCAAGACCGTCGACCTCTATCGGTCCCGGGTGATGAAGCGCATGCAGGCCGAGCGCCTGGCCGATCTGGTCGGCATGGCCGTAGCGGCACGCCTGGTGGATCCGCTGCGCTTGCGCGGCTAGGCGTTCAGGCCCGCGCCGCTTCCCGATAGGCGCGTGGGCTGTCGCCGGTCCACTGACGAAAGGCACGGGTGAAAGCCGAAGGTTCGGAGAAACCGAGACGCTGGGCGATTTCACTGATCGGCAGCCCAGCCTGACTGAGGTAGTGGATGGCCAGGTCGCGGCGCAGGCCATCCTTGAGCGCCTGGAAGCGGGCACCTTCGAGGGCAAGACGCCGCCGCAGGGTGCGCTCGGTGATATGCAGCGCCGCTGCCGCGGCTTCGATACCGAGGTCCCTGAACGCGCCATCGTATTGGAACAGGTCACTGACGCTGCGCGTGAAGGCGGCCTGGTAGGACGGGCGCGTGAACCATTCCAGCGGCGCCCGCCGCAGGTGTTCACGCAGCGTGGCGGGCGTCTGGACCACCGGCATGTCCAGGCATTGAGGGTCGAGCACCAGGCGGCAATCGGGCATCGAGAAGCGTGCCGGGCAGGGAAACATCAGCCTGTACTCGGCATGGTTGGCCGGTTGCGGGTAGTCGAAGTGCACCTCCCGCAATCCGATGCGCTGGCCCACCAGCCAGCTGGCGAAACGATGCCAGAGCAGCATGAACACTTCCCGCAAGAGATGCTCCGGGTCATGCTCCGGATCGGCCAGGCGCATCACGAAAGCGGTTTGCCCGCCATCGGCGGCCAGCTCCAGACGCAGCGAATCGTTGACCAGATTGTAAAAGCGCGCCATTCGGTAATAGACCGAGGCCAGGCGACGACAGCCGATGACCTGGCGGGCCATCAGGGCGAACACACCGTGGCGGCTACGGGAGGGCGCAAGGCCCATGAATTCGTCGTCGCCAACGCGCCATAGCGCCAGCATCAGCCGGCTGAACTGCAGTGAGGTCATGCGCATCTGCGCGTTGTCGAGCAGGCGCTGGCCGATGCCGGCTTCCTGCAGCAACGCCTGTTCGTCGAGCCCACTGCGCTGCGCCGCCTTGATGGCGCTGCAGGCGAAGTGGACCGAAATGCTGTAGCCCTCGTAAGACATGTGAGGCTCTCGGATTGTCCGTTTATGTCAAGTATTAGTCAGCTTTGGTTATGGCTGGCGCCTGCGTGAGCGGCGAAGCTAGCGGCGCTTTACGAACGAGCGAGCGGCGACGTGCTCGGCTGGTGCAGTGGCCGGCTCGAGGCCTTCCTGCGCGCTATCCGGCAACTCTACCTGAGCAGGGAGCCTTCCATGCAACTACGAGAGGTGGTGATCACCGGCGCTTTGCGCACGGCGATCGGGGATTTCGGCGGCAGCCTCAAAGACGCCAGGCCGAGTGAGCTGGCAACCCAACTGGTTGCCGAATCGGTCAAGCGCTACGGCGTGGCCCCGGCGAGCGTGGGGCACTGCGTGTTCGGTAACGTACTGCCGACCGAGTCGCGCGATCTGTATCTCTCGCGGGTGGCTGCGCTGGAAGGGGGCCTGACCGAGCGCTGCGTCGCCATGTCGGTGAACCGGCTCTGTGGTAGCGGCCTGCAAGCGGTCATCAGTGCGGCGCAGCAGCTTCAACTCGGCCTTTGCCAAGCGGCGATCGCGGGCGGCGCCGAGTCCATGAGCCGCGCGCCCTACCTGCTGCCCGCGGCCCGCTTTGGCCAGCGGATGGGAGACGGCCAGACACTCGACCTGATGGTTGGCGCGCTGACCTGTCCGATCAACCGTTATCACATGGGAATCACGGCGGAAAACGTCGCCGAGCGCTACGGCATCAGCCGTGCGCAGCAGGACGCTCTCGCCCTGGAAAGCCACCGCCGGGCGGCCCGCGCCATCGCCGAGGGGCGCTTCGCCGGGCAGATCGTCCCCGTGGAGCTGAAAACCCGCAAAGGCACGCGGTCGTTCGACACCGATGAGCACGTGCGCCACGACTGCACGCCGGAAGAGCTGGCGGCTCTGCGCCCGGCGTTCAAGCGCGAGGGCGGCACCGTTACCGCGGGCAACGCGTCTGGCCTGAACGACGCCGCCGCGGCGCTGTTGCTGATGGACCGCGATTACGCCGAGGTCAACGGCCACCAGGTCATGGCGCGGCTGGTGGACTACCAGGTGTCCGGCGTGGCACCCGAGATCATGGGCATCGGCCCGGTGTCGGCGGTGCGCGAGCTGCTGGCGCGCAACGGGCTGGAGATCGGCGATATCGATTTCTTCGAGCTCAACGAGGCGTTCGCGGCACAGGCGCTGGCGGTGGTGCAGCAGCTCGACCTGCCGCTGGAAAAGGTCAACCCCAACGGCAGCGGCATCTCCCTTGGCCACCCCATCGGCGCCACCGGGGCGATCCTGATGGTCAAGGCCGTGCACGAGCTGCACCGCAGCGGCGGCCGCTTCGCCGTGGTCAGCCTGTGCATCGGTGGCGGCCAGGGCATCGCCGCATTGCTGGAGCGCCTCTGATGACTCTTTATCAAGGGCAGGCGCTGCGCCTGGAAATGCTTGGCGACGGCTTCGCCGAGCTGGTGCTGGATCTCGACGGCTCGTCGGTCAACAAACTGGACCGCGCCACCCTGGCGGATCTGCGCGCGGCGCTGGAGGTGCTCGAGCACACCGCGTTGCGCGGGCTGCTGGTGCGTAGCGCCAAGCCGGCGTTCGTGGTCGGTGCGGACGTCAGCGAATTCCCCGCGCTGTTCGAGGCCGGGGAGGGCGCGCTGCACGCCTGGATCGAGCAGGCGCTGGACAGCCTCGGGCGCCTGGAATCGCTGCCCTACCCAAGCGTTGCCGCGATCAACGGGTTCGCCCTTGGTGGCGGCTTGGAGCTGGCGCTGGCCACCGACTACCGGGTGCTGGCCGAGGATGCGCAGGTCGGCCTGCCGGAAGTCACCCTTGGCATTTGCCCCGGCTTCGGCGGCACGGTGCGGCTGTCGCGCCTTGTCGGCGTGGCCGATGCGCTGGACTGGCTGCTCGAGGGCAAGCCGCGGAAGGCCGGGGCGGCGTTGACGGCCGGTGTCGCCGAACGTGTGGTGCCCCCAGAAACCTTGCGCCAAGAGGCGCTGGCGCTGCTCGGTGAGGTTGCCGAGGGCGGCGACTGGCAGGCCTGGCGCGCACGCAAGCGTCAGCCGGTGGCTGTGCCGGACGGCATCGCCGCCCGTGGCGATACGCTCGACCCGCGCTACCCGGCGCCGCAGGCGATTCTCGCCGCGGTGCAGACCCACGCCGGGCTGCAGTTCGCCGAGGCGCTGCGAGTCGAGCGCGAGACCTTCGTGGCCCTGGCGCGTGGGCCCGAGGCGGCCTCGCTGGTCGGGCTGTTCCTCGCCGATCAGGCGGTGCGCAAGCAGGCCCGTCGGCATGCCGAAGGTGCCGCGCCGGTGCGCCGCGCCGCAGTGCTCGGCGCTGGCATCATGGGCGGCGGCATTGCCTACCAGGCGGCGGCCAGCGGCACGCCGATCCTGATGAAGGACATCCGTGCCGAGGCGCTGGAGCTGGGCATGCGCACCGCCACCGCCCAGCTCGACCGGCAGGTCGCCAAGGGCAAGCTGAGCGAGGCACAGAAGGCGGCGATCCTCGAGCGGATCACCCCGACGATGGACTGGCAGGGCTTCGCCGAGGTCGATCTGCTGGTTGAAGCGGTGGTCGAGCGGGCCGACGTCAAGGCCGCGGTGCTCGGCGAAGCCGAGGGGCTGGTGGCCGACGCCGCGGTGCTGGCCTCCAACACCTCGACCATTTCCATCGACCGGCTGGCCGAAGGGCTGCGCCACCCCGAGCGCTTCTGCGGCATGCACTTCTTCAACCCGGTACCGATGATGCCGCTGGTGGAGGTCATCCGCGGTCGCCACACCGACGACGCGACGCTGTCGCGCACCGTGGCCTTCGCCCTGGCGCTGGGCAAGACGCCCATCGTGGTCGGCGACTGCCCGGGCTTTCTGGTCAATCGGGTGCTGTTTCCCTACTTCAACGGCTTCAACCGGCTGCTGCAGGACGGTGTCGATTTCGAGCGTATCGACCGGGTCATGGAAGCCTTCGGCTGGCCCATGGGCCCGGCCTATCTCGCCGACGTGATCGGCCTGGACACCATGGTGCATGCCGACCGGGTGCTGCAGGAGGGCTACCCCGGGCGCATGGGGCATGACGGCGAGCCGGTGATGGAGCAGTTGCTCGCGGCCGGCTGCCTGGGCCAGAAGAACGGCCGCGGTTTCTACCTCTACGGCACCGATGAGCAGGGCCGGCGCCAGCGCGAGCCGTCGGCCGAGGCGCGGGCGCTGCTGGGTACGCCGGGCGCCGAGGTGAGCGACCAGGACATCGTCGACCGGCTGATGATCCCGCTGTGCCTGGAAACCGTGCGCTGCCTCGAAGACGGCATCGTCGCCAGTGCCGCCGAAGCGGATATGGGCCTGGTGCTCGGCCTCGGCTTCCCGCGCTTTCGCGGTGGCGCGCTGCGCTACATCCAGAACCAGGGGCTCGCCGAGTTCGCCGCCCGCGCCAGGCGCCATGCACACCACGGCGGGCTGTACCAACTCACCGACGAGTTCCGCGCGCGGCTGCACAGCGGCCAGCGCTACCACTAACGCACCGAGAGAAACGCACATGGCCGATTACGTCCATCCGTACCGCGACACCGAGTTCGTGCTCAATGAAGTACTGGGCTTCGAGCGCCTATGCGCCGAGCTTGGCCTGGGCGATATCAACAGCGAGCTGGCGGCGGCAGTGCTGGCCGAGGCGGGAAAACTGGGCGCCGAAGTGCTGGCGCCGCTGAACGCGATCGGCGACCGGGAAGGCGTCCGGCTGACCGAGCACGGCGTCAAGGAGGCGCCCGGTTTCGCCGACGCCTATCGGTTGTTCAGCGAAGGGGGCTGGTGTTCGCTTACCGCGCCCGAGGCGTTTGGCGGGCAGGCGCTACCGAATGTGCTGGGGACCGCGGTCAGTGAGGTCTGGCACGCGGCGAACATGGCGTTCGCGCTTTGCCCGCTGCTGACCCAGGGCGCCATCGAGGCACTGGCGCATCATGCGTCGGCACCGTTGCAGGCACGCTATCTGCCCAGGCTGGTCAGCGGCGAGTGGACCGGCACGATGAATCTCACCGAGCCGGATGCCGGCTCCGATCTGGCGGCTGTCAAGGCGCGCGCGGTTCCCGAAGGCGAGCACTACCGCATCACCGGGCAGAAGATCTTCATCAGCTGGGGCGACCACCAGATGACATCCAACGTGATTCATCTGGTGCTTGCTCGCCTGCCGGATGCGCCTGCTGGCGTAAAGGGTATCTCGCTGTTTCTGGTGCCCAAGTTCCTGCCGAACGCCGCAGGCGAAGCCGCCGAGCCGAACGATGTGCGCTGCGTGTCGCTGGAGCACAAGCTCGGGATCCACGGCAGCCCGACCTGCACCATGAGCTTTGGCGAGCAGGGCGGGGCGATCGGCTACCTGGTCGGCGAGCCGCACGCCGGGCTGGCCTGCATGTTCACGATGATGAACCACGCGCGTCAGGCCGTGGGGCTGCAGGGCCTGGCGATTTCCGAACGCGCCTGGCAGGACGCCCGCAGCTATGCCCGCGAGCGCTTGCAGGGCACCCAGCGCGACGGCAGCCGCTACCCGATCATCCGCTTCCCCGATGTGCGCCGCATGCTGATGCAGATGAAGGCCTCGACCGAGGCCATGCGCGCCCTGGCGCTGCTCGCGGCGTCCGAACTGGACCGCGCCCGCCATGCGCCCGACCCGGCCAGCCACCGTGCCCGCCAGGGCCGCGTGGATCTCTACACGCCGATCATCAAGGGATGGCTGACCGAGCTGGCGCAGGAGGTGACCTCGCTGGCCGTGCAGGTTCATGGCGGCATGGGCTATGTCGAGGAGACCGGTGTTGCGCGGCATTTCCGTGATGCGCGCATCCTGCCGATCTACGAGGGCACCAACGGCATCCAGGCGATGGACCTGGTAGGGCGCAAGACCCTCGCCAACGAAGGAGCGTTGCTGGCCGAGCTGCTCGATGACATCGACACGACCCTCGGCCACCTGCGCCAGGATGCGCGCTGCAGCAGGCTGGCGGCGCCGCTGGCCGAGGCGCTGGCAGCTGCACGGCGAGCGCGCCAGTACCTGCTGGAAGGTGCTGCAAGCGATCCCGCGCTGCCCGGCAGCGTCGCCTTCAACCTGATGATGCTGTTGGGTTACCTGTGCGGGGGCTGGGCCATGGCGCGCTCGGCGCTGGCCGCGTCCGCCGCGCTGGCCGCAGGGCGCGGCGATCCCGCCTTTCTCGAGGCCAAGCTGGTCACCGCGGGCTTCTACACCGACCACCTGCTGCCTCGCACCGGCGCCCTGCTTGCCAGCGTGCTCGCCGGTAGCCACAGCACCATGGCGCTCGTCGAAGAGCTTTTCTGAACCGACCCGGCAGGTGCTCGCCTTACCCGCCGGCTGGGCGGCGGGCATCCGCTCCCGTGAGATCGAGAGGTTTTCCACATGAAAGTACTGATCGCCGTCAAACGAGTGGTCGATTACAACGTCAAGGTCCGCGTCAAGGCGGACAACTCCGGCGTTGACCTGGCCAACGTCAAGATGTCGATGAACCCCTTCTGCGAAATCGCCGTGGAAGAAGCCGTGCGCCTGAAAGAGAAAGGCGTGGCCAGCGAAATCGTGGTCGTCTCCGTCGGCCCGAGCGCTGCCCAGGAGCAGCTGCGTACCGCCCTGGCGCTGGGCGCCGACCGCGCCGTGCTGGTCGAGTCCGCTGATGAACTCAATTCCCTGGCGATCGCCAAGCTGCTCAAGGCCGTGGTCGACAAGGAGCAGCCGCAACTGATCATCCTCGGCAAGCAGGCGATCGACAGCGACAACAACCAGACCGGGCAGATGCTCGGCGCGCTGACCGGCTACGCCCAGGGCACCTTCGCCTCCAAGGTGGAAGTCGCTGGCGACAAGGTCAACGTCACCCGCGAGATCGACGGCGGCCTGCAGACCGTCGCGCTGAACTTGCCGGCGATCGTCACCACCGACCTGCGCCTGAACGAGCCGCGCTACGCGTCGCTGCCGAACATCATGAAGGCCAAGAAGAAGCCGCTGGAAACCCTGACGCCCGAGGCGCTGGGCGTGACCACCACCTCGACCGTGAAGACCCTCAAGGTCGAAGCGCCGGCTGCCCGCAGCGCCGGTATCAAGGTCAAGTTCGTGGCTGAACTGGTCGAGAAACTGAAGAACGAGGCGAAGGTGATCTGATGGCTATCCTGGTTATCGCTGAACACAACAACGCGGTCCTGGCGGCTGCAACCCTGAACACCGTGGCGGCGGCCACCAAGATCGGCGGCGACATCCACGTGCTGGTCGCCGGCAGCGGCTGCGGCGCCATCGGTGAAGCGGCGGCCAAGATCGAGGGCGTGTCCAAGGTGCTGGTCGCCGACGACGCGGCCTACGCCAATCAGCTGCCGGAAAACGTCGCGCCGCTGATCGCGCAGCTTGTAGGGGAAAGTGGGGCGAAAAATTACAGCCACGTGCTGGCTCCGGCCACCACCAATGGCAAGAACTTCCTGCCGCGCGTGGCGGCGCTGCTGGAGGTCGACCAGATCTCCGAGATCATCGCCGTCGAAAGCGCCGACACCTTCAAGCGCCCGATCTACGCCGGCAACGCCATCGCCACCGTGCAGTCCAGCGCCCCGATCAAGGTCATCACCGTGCGTGCCACCGGCTTCGACGCGGTGAACGCCGAGGGCGGCTCAGCGGCCGTCGAGCAGGTCTCCGGCAGCGGTGACGCCGGCAAGTCCGCCTTCGTTGGCGAAGAGCTGGCCAAATCCGACCGTCCGGAGCTGACCGCGGCCAAGATCGTCGTTTCCGGCGGCCGCGGCATGCAGAACGGCGACAACTTCAAGCACCTGTACTCGCTGGCCGACAAGCTCGGCGCCGCAGTCGGTGCCTCGCGAGCCGCGGTCGACGCCGGCTTCGTGCCGAACGACATGCAGGTCGGCCAGACCGGCAAGATCGTCGCGCCGCAGCTGTACATCGCCGTCGGCATCTCCGGTGCGATCCAGCACCTGGCGGGCATGAAGGACTCCAAGGTGATCGTCGCGATCAACAAGGACGAGGAAGCGCCGATCTTCCAGGTCGCCGACTACGGCCTGGTCGGGGATCTGTTCGAGATCCTGCCGGAGTTGGAAAAGCTCGTCTGAGTCGAAGTAGGTATCATTAATCGAAACCATCGGCCTGTAGCCAACGGTAATAGGCGAACTAGGCGGCTGTCTGCGTTCCTTTGCCTGTCCTGAGAAATAGACCACTAACGGTTGTTTCAGGGAAATACGGTGGTGTACGAATTGACGACGGTCTTCGCAACTCTCTGCGGAGCAAGCACTTGCTCCGCTATGTTGTCTGCTGGCTATAGTATTGCTTAATGGTTATATGGGGCGCCTCGAGGCGGAAATACTGGATGACGGTACTTCTGCTGTAGATGAACCATAATCCATGCGCTTTTGTTGGTGCAATCTTTAAGCGTGCGTCGGTTGCCGGGTATTAGTAAATGAAAGGCTACCGAGACAGTAAAGGTTTGAAGTGAGCAGCCTTCAAGTTAATCAGGCGAGCTACAATAAAGCCAACGTCTAACCGAGTCGCATTGAAGCCAATTTAGTCAATAAACGTCTTTATCTATAGCGCGCCTCGGTTGCATGCGGCTTTTGATTAGGAATGCAATGGCGGGACATTAGCGCTTGCACGCTTACCGTGGCGCATTGAAATCCAAAATATCCAGTTGCTCGGTCAGCCAGCGATATGCCTGATATGTGCTATTAAATTTACGAACTAGGGTGCGTACACCTTTATCTATGTTACAGTCGCGGAGCGTGAGGCCAAGACCTTCTTCGTCGATTTCGTAGGTCTTTGCTTTCATATCGCCGAGCTGCATCGCAAGCAGCCTAACGTCATCGAGTGAGTGAATGGGGGCGATGCTGTGCTTGCGCACGTAGGAGCGTACCTTCTCTGAAAGCTCATTGAAGTCATCTGCATTAATGCGGTGGACTATATCATCTGAATCTGGGATTTGCTCCGGATAGTCATCATCAAGTGATACGCAGTGTTCCACACCGTGAATGCTTGCTACTAGGTATTGACCGCCGACTTCGTCGCGCTCGCGGTTAAGAATTAGGATAGACATGTTTTTTCCTCAGGTTGTTGTTCTGTTCATTATTCTAAGTTGCTCCGCTTAAAAAAGGCAATAGGCTATACTGTATTTTTATACAGCCCATGGTTAACGCCCCGGAGGCCGTTCGGCTGGCTATCTAGTGAGTGTCCGGCCCAAAACCCATAATTTAAAAGTGGCATAAGCAGTATGTCGTGGGCAGTGGTGTCTCGGTAAGCGATTGCGCCAGTCCGTCGCCGCCCCAGGCTGTGAGCGCAATTTAAAATTACTCTACTTGGTTCTCGCATTTTAAAATGTGAATCGGCTGAAAGAGTGGAAGCACCTGCTCATACCCAGCGCTGTTCAGTCGGTCTATGTGCTGCTCCCGGCGGGTCGTCTTGTGGGGTCAGGTAACATGGTGCGTCCTTGGCCAACGAACCAAAGTCCGGAATGCGATATAGAAATGATAGAATTTTTTCGCCTTTGCAATACTTGGCTTTTGGGTTATATAAAAATAATGTTTTGGCTGTTGTTTTTTTGTTTTCGTATTTGCGATAATTGATTGTGTGGCATGTGTCACCAAATAATAAGAAGAATATTATGAATGCAGAGACTCAAAGCGCCTACATCAGTTTGGCCAGTAACTTCTATGCGACTCGAATGCAGGGCGTTGAGCTTGATGAGCTCAATATTATTGGTGCTTTGCTTCGGGCGGCTCCTGATTACCGCCCGGACTATTATCGGCGCTTACGTAACGCTTTGGCGTTTGATCAAAAGCGTCGAGGCAATTTCTGGGCTGCCCAAGAAATCAATCGGACGCTCAATCCGGTCACTGTGTTAAATCTGCCGCGAAAGAAAAAACAGCGACGTCCGCAGAAGCTTTCTTCCGCTGATTTCGAGACGTGGCTACGGTGTCTGGCTGAACGAGATATGCCTGTCGAAGCGGGAGCGTTAATGGTGATATCTCTTACCGGAGCGCGACCATGCGAGCTTAACGGAATTTCCATTGATGGCCGGCGCATCCATATATCTGGTGCGAAGCTTAGCCACAAAGGTTTACGCGGCGCTAGCCGAACGCTTGAGGCTGATGGAGACGTCTGCAATATCTTGAGAAACGCTCTCGCTGCTTTTAAATGTCAGCCGCGCAGTATGGATTCTATACGCATTGCGCTTCACCAAGTCGCTACTGAGCTATTCGGTAGGAGGAAGGTGCCGAGTATGTACACACTTCGTCACCAGTTCGGCTCAAATCTGAAAGCCTCAGGCATGTCCGCAATAGAAATGGCATACGTCATGGGGCACCAGGCTACCGATTCGATTAGCCGCTATGGCGATAAAAGATTTGGACATGCAGAAGCGGTTAAGGTTAAGCCTGCAAGCGATGCTGACTTTTCAAAGGTGAGAGATACAGTGCCTGCTCGAATGCGTGCGGACGTCGTGGCCCTTAATGATCAGCGAGACTTGGATCGTAGGTCTGAGGTCGCTGACCGCTGAGGTGATGTGGTCATTTCAGCGGACAATCATGAATTCCTTAGGGAAACTCTGAAGAAGACTTCCTGATTTTGGCAAAATGTCCGGACTCCACCCGCCGAGTTTTCCGATGAAGCAGATGACCTTCGCCGACGCCGAGTACGCCGGCAAGCGCAAACAGACCCGCA
>NZ_LEKF01000037.1:0-23026 GCF_001029595.1 Pseudomonas sp. ARP3 | reverse complement strand
AAGAGTGTTCAATCGGGGGAGGGCGGGTTGTGGGCGATGATCGAACGCAACTTGCCGGGCGCGCAGGCCCGGCAGGCTCAGCGTTTGGGCAGATCGATGTGGGTCCAGGGGAACGCCGGCAGGTAATGCTGGGCCGCGACGATCACGGCCACCATCGCCACCAGGAACACCGCTTGCCATGGGCTCCAGAACGCCCAATGCAGGCCGTTGAGCCACGGGTAGCCTTCGCTGAAGCGTTGGCTCATATGACCGATGCGTTTTTTGTGCAGCAGGTTGATCAGCACCATGCCGGCATAGGTGAACGCTCCGAGGATGCCGAGCATCAAGGCGCAGGCCACCAGCATGATCGCTTGCGGCACGCCGTGGCGGATCACCAGCCAATAGTCGTTGGGGTTGAGTCGCTTGGGGATCAAGCGCTGGCTCAGCCACAAGTCCAGCACTCTGTAGGTCGAACTCATCCCGGCCCAAAACTGCGTAACGCGAAAACCGATACCGGCCGGCACCAGTGCCATGAACATAAAGATCGACACCGACATCAAGTCCAGCTTGTCGGGCCTGGAGTGGGCGATGCTCAGGCCGATACCCAGGGCGAACACGGCCCACAACCGGATAAACACTTGGGTGTAGATCGGCCGTGGCACGAATTTGCGCCAGAAGAATAGGTCAGGCTGAGGCAGCCGCTCGATCAGTTGCGGATAACGCCAGGTCAGGGTCTCGGCCAGGTGCTGGCAGGCGTTCCATTCGTTTTCGCCGAAGGTGTCGATGATGCGTTTTTGTTGAGTGGTGGACATCGGCGTCAGCAATAAACGCGCGGCCAGAGCGTCGGCGGAGTTGCGTCGGGTGTCCTGGGCCTTTTCTTGCAGATGAGTGAAGAAACTCTCCTGCTCACAACGCGACACCAACTGGCGCCACATCCACGCCGGTTCCGGGTACACCCCTTTCTGATCGTCCCAACCAAATGTCTGGCACACTCGTTCGAACAGCGGCACGCTCCATTGGGTGTCATGCAGCAATTGCAGAACGATGCGTTGCCACTGCTGCTGCAAGTCGAATACCTGTAACCAGGCCTGGCTGTTGTACTGCGTCAATTGGCTGATGAACTCGCGCTCGGCCTGTTGCTCCAGCAGTTCTTGCAAGGTGCGGCGATAGTCCTGCAGCAGTTCGCCGGTCAGCGCCTCGTATTGCCAAGGGGTCATCGCTACCTGCTGCCACGGCGTCAGCCATTCCAGGTGCTGCGCGGCCCATTGGGCGATGGCGCTGCGTTCGCCGGGGGCATTGAAACAATGGCGCAACAGGCCGGCCTGGAACGCGTCGGCGCAACCCTGTTGCCGAGCCTGCGCCCAGCGTTCATCGAGGTTATGGGCATTGAGGCCGCAGATCAGCGCCTCGGCAGGGTCTGGCGCGGGGGCGTCGAACGGCGCCGGGCTGAGGGGGCGCACGTCCATCAGTTCGGCCAGATCGCGGAGGTTGTCGGGGGGCGCTTCGGCCAGCGGTGCCTCGACGGCCACTGCCTCGGCGTTGTCCATGCGCCAGCGCGCTTCGCTCAGCGCTTCTTCATAGGCCTCGCGCAGGCGCTGGAAGCCGGCGGCGTCTTCATCCGGGCGGCAGCTTTTGAGCAGCCGCGCATAGCTGCGTTTGATGGTGCGCTCGTCGGCATCTTCCGGCAGCTGCAGTACGGTCCAACAATCCATGTGATCTTTCCTCAGCGCCAAAAGCCGTTATCGAGCTGCTCCAGTTGCCGGGTCAGTTCGCTGCGGGCTTCGCGGATGCGGCGTTCGTCCTGGGTGTCGAGCACCTGCTGGAACTGAGCGGCCCAATGCCCGAGTTGTTCGCGCAGCTCACCCAGGCTTTCCTGATAGAGCCGTTCAAGGCGCGCGGTCAGAACGGTGTTGACCTGCTGGTCACGCGGATGAATCTTCAGTAGCGCCAGGGCTTGCAGGCGTTGCTGGATTTCCTGCGGGCTGAGCACACCTGGGTTGTTTTCGATCACCAGGGAATGTTGCTCGCCGGTGAGCGGGATATTTACCTGGGCTTCCAGCAAGCCGTTATTGTCGTAGGTAAAGCGTACGTCCAGGGAGACCTCACCGGCCTTGCGCTTGGGCACGGCGATTTCCAGTTGGCCCAGTTCGATGTTGTCTTTCACCAAGCGGCTTTCGCCTTGATAGATCTTCAGCAGCACGCGGCTCTGGTCATCGTGCAGGGTGACCACACTTTTGACCCGGCTCACCGGCACGCTGCTGTTGCGTTCGATCAGGGGCAGGTAGTGGCCGCTTTCGATATGGCCGCCGTATTGGTTCGAGGTTTCGATGCCCAGGGTGTAGGGGCACACGTCGGTCAGCACCACTTCTTCCAGCGCGGCGGAACGCGCTTTGAGGGCGGCCTGGATTGCGGCGCCGTGGGCCACCACTTGGTCGGGGTCGAGGCTGATGGAGGGAAAACGCCCGAACAACCCGGCGGCGAGTTTGCGCACCAGCGGCATGCGCGTGGTGCCGCCCACCAGCAGAATTTCATCCAGGTCACTGACACGAATGCGCGCATCGCGCAGGGCCCGCTCGATTGGCGCGCGCAGGCGCTCCAACAGCGGCGTGTAGAGCTTGGCCAGCTCCGCTTGAGTGATGGTTTTGACCCACTGCTGGCCATCGACGCGCAGGGTGAAATCGGCGCTGTCATCTTGGCCCAATGCCTTGCGTACGCGCTCGGCCTCGCGGCGCAGGGTGTGCAGCACGCTGCTGGTGGGCGGAAAGCCTTGGGCGTTGCGCTGGCTGTCGACGAAATGCTCCAGCAGCAGCGTGTCGAAATCTTCGCCGCCCAAGAAATTGTCGCCGGCGCTGGCGCGCACTTCCATGACCCCCTCGAACAGCTCGATGATCGACACGTCAAACGTGCCGCCACCGAGATCGAACACCAGGAACGAGGTTTCTTTGTCGCGTTGATGCAGGCCGTAGGCGAGGGCGGCGGCGGTGGGTTCGTTGATCAGCTTTTCAACGTTGAGCCCGGCCAGCTCACCGGCAATGCGCGTGGCTTTGCGTTGGCCGTCACTGAAGTACGCGGGCACGCTGATCACGGCTTCGGTGACGGTGAGGCCGTAGGTGCGCTCGATGTCTTCTTTCAGGCTTTTGAGCACCAGTGCCGAGAGTTCTTCCGGGCGGAACGAACGGTCGCCCAGGCGCACTTCGGTGGCGCTGCCCATGTAGCGCTTGAACAGCGACGTAGTCAGGTGCGGGTGAGTGTGCAGGCGCTCCTTGGCGGCCTGACCGACCAGCACGCGCCCCTGATCATCCAGCCCGACTACGCTCGGGGTGAGCAATTGGCCAAGGGCATTGCTCACCAATTCGGCGGCATCACCGCGCCAGACCGCTGCGAGACTGTTGGTCGTCCCCAGGTCGATTCCTACGATCATTACGACAAGCTCCCTCTGTGGTCTGTAAGAATCTGTAACCAATTTTCCCGAAAGGCTGAACGCAAAGCAAGACGGTGGCCGCTGACCCGAGCGGGCTGGCGGTGTTTGTCGTCGCGAACGGGATGCTCAACCTTTCAACCTTACGTTTCACCACTGGGGTGTCTACTGTCAGGGTTGACAGTCGAACACGGACTTTTCAGGGCGTAGTTGGGGGTGGTCACAGTAGATGTTGAAGCACGCGAGGGAGGAAAACTCATGAGCTTCGGAAAAGATATAGGAGAGATCTTAACGTCCGGGCAGATACAGAGATAAACGCGCATAAAAAAACGCCTCCTGTCAGGGAGGCGTTTTTCTTGACGACGGCGTTATCAGAACGCCTTGAACGCCGGCGCTTCTTCTTTCAGCGGTTCATTCTTTGCAGTCTGCTCGTTCCAGCCACCGCCGAGGGCCTTGTACAGGTTGACCTCGCTGGTCAACTGCGCGAGGCGGTCGGTGATCAGCGATTGTTGCGCGCTGAACAGTTGGCGCTGTGCATCGAGGAACGTCAGGTTGCTGTCCACACCGATGCGGTAGCGACGCTCCGCCAGGCGGTAGTAATCCTGGTTGGCCTCGACGAAACCGCGTTGGGCTTCCAATTGCTGCTTGTAGGTCGCCCGCGCGGCGAGGCCGTCGGAGACTTCCTGGAAGCCGGTCTGAATCGCCTTCTCGTAGTTCGCCACGTTGATCTCTTTCTGGATCTTCGAGTAGTCCAGGCTGGCGCGCAGGCTGCCGGCGTTGAAGATCGGGATGTTGATCTGCGGCGCGAACGACCAGGTGCCCGAGCCGCCTTTGAACAAGCCGCCCAGGTTCGGGCTGGCGGTGCCGGCGCTGGCGGTCAGGCTGATGCTTGGGAAGAACGCCGCACGGGCTGCGCCGATATTGGCGTTGGCGGCCTTGAGGTTGTACTCGGCCTGCACAATGTCGGGGCGACGTTGCAGCAGGTCCGACGGCAAGCCGGCCGGCACTTCGCTGAGCAGGTCATCCGACAGCGGCTGGCTGGCCAGATTGGCCGGCAGGCCGGTGCCCAGCAGCAGGGTCAGGTTGTTTTCGTCCTGGGCCACCTGGCGAGTGTAGCGGGCCAGGGACACCCGGGCGTTTTCCACCGAGGTGCGCGCCTGGCTGAGGTCCAGGGCCGAGGCCACGCCGACTTCGTTGCTACGCGAAGTCAGCTTGTAGCTCTGCTCGAACGCGGCGAGGGTGTCCTGGGTCAGCTTGAGCAGTTCCTTATCGGCCTGCCAGGTCAGGTAGGCGTTAGCCACGCTGGCCACCAGACTGATCTGAGTGCTGCGCCGCGCTTCTTCGGTGGCGAAGTACTTTTGCAGGGCTTCTTCACTCAGGCTGCGCACGCGACCGAACAGGTCCAGCTCGTAGGAGCTGATCCCGAGACCGACCGAGTACTGGCTGGCGATCCTCGATTCGCCGGTCTGCGACAGGCGAGCCGGGGTGCGCGAGCGCTCACCGCTGCCCGTGGCCGAAACGGCCGGGAACAGGTCGGCGCGCTGGATGTTGTACTGCGCAGCGTAGGCATCGATGTTCAGGGCCGCGACACGCAGGTCGCGGTTGTTCACCAGTGCGGTCTGGATCAGCTGTTGCAGGGCAGGGTCATGGAAAAACTGCTTCCAGCCTTGCTCGGCGGCAGCCTGACCCGGCGCCTGGGCCGACGAATACGCCGGCCCCTGCGGGTACTGCGCTGCTACCGGCGCGTCGGGGCGCTGGTAGTCAGGGATCAGCGAGCAGCCACTGAGCACGAAGGCTGTGACGGCTAGGGAAAGTAGCGACTTGCTCATTGGCCAGCCTCGTTAGAAGTTTGCTTGGTTTCGGGTTCTTTGCGGTTGCCGATGGCCGACACGGTAGCGAAGAACAGCGGCACCCAGAAGATCGCCAGGACAGTGGCGGTGATCATGCCGCCAATGACGCCGGTACCGATGGCGTGCTGGCTGCCTGAACCGGCGCCTGAGGAGATCGCCAGGGGCAGTACGCCGAGGATGAACGCCATGGAGGTCATGATGATCGGCCGCAGACGCATGCGAGACGCTTCGATAGCCGACTCGACGATGCCTTTACCCTGTTCGTGAAGCTCTTTGGCAAACTCCACGATAAGGATGGCGTTTTTCGCCGCCAGACCCACCGTGACCAACAGGCCCACCTGGAAGAACACGTCGTTGGACAGCCCGCGCATGCTGGTGGCGATCAACGCACCCACCACGCCCAGGGGCACTACCAACACCACCGCAATCGGGATCGACCAGCTCTCGTACAGTGCCGCAAGGCACAGGAACACCACCAGCAGCGACAGCGCATACAACGCCGGAGCCTGGGACCCGGACAAGCGCTCTTCATACGACAGACCCGTCCAGGCATAGCCCACGCCCGCCGGCAGTTGCTTGGCGATGCGCTCCACTTCGGCCATCGCTTCACCGGTGCTGTAACCCGGTGCCGGAGTGCCGAGGATTTCCATCGCGGCCACGCCGTTGTAACGCGAGAGCTTCGGCGAACCGTAGATCCACTTGCCGGTGGCGATGGCCGACAACGGCACCATCTTCCCGGAGTCGCTGCGCACGTACCACTTGTTCAGGTCTTCTGGAGACATGCGGCTGGCGGCTTCACCTTGCACGTACACTTTCTTCACGCGACCACGGTCGATGAAGTCGTTGACGTAGCTGCCACCCAGGGCAATCGCCAGGGTCTGGTTGATGTTGGCCAGGGAGATGCCCTGGGCGCTGGCCTTCTCGTCGTCAACGGTGAGTTCGTATTGCGGCTCATCGTTCACGCCGTTGGGGCGCACACCGGCCAGGATCTTGCTCTGTGCCGCCATACCCAGGAACTGGTTGCGCGCGGCCATCAACTTCTCATGACCGACACCGCCCTGGTCTTGCAGGAACACGTCGAAACCTGTGGCGTTACCCAATTCCAGTACCGACGGCGGCACGATGGCGAACACCATGGCGTCCTGGAACGTCTGCATGAAGTAGCCCTGGGCGCGCTTGGCGATCTCGAACACCGAGGTGGACGCATCACGCTCGTCCCACGGCTTGAGCATCACGAACGCCAGGCCGGAGCTTTGGCCGCGACCGGCGAAGTTGAAGCCGTTCACGGTAAACACCGATTTAACGCCTTTGCCTTCGCCCGGCTCACCTTCTTTATCGTTGAGCAGGAAGATCCGCATGTCGTCGATGACTTTCTGCGTACGTTCAGCGGTGGAACCGACCGGTGTCTGCACCTGGGCAAAGATCACGCCCTGGTCTTCGTCGGGCAGGAACGCCGCCGGGATGCGCATGAACAGCCAGATCATGCCGGCGAAGATCAGCAGGTACACCAGGAACGCTGGGATCTTGTGCTTGATCATGTTGCCCACGCCACGCTCGTAGCTCACTACGCTACGGTCGAAGGTGCGGTTGAACCAGCCGAAGAAACCACGCTTGGGTTGGCCGTGCTTCTCGGGATCGATCGGCTTGAGCATGGTGGCGCACAGCGCCGGGGTGAAGATCAGGGCAACCAGTACCGACAGCGCCATGGCCGAAACGATGGTGATGGAGAACTGTTTGTAGATCACCCCGGTGGAACCGCCGAAGAACGCCATCGGCAACAGTACCGCCGACAGTACCAGGGCAATACCTACCAGGGCGCCCTGGATCTGGGTCATGGATTTGACCGTCGCTTCTTTAGGCGACAGGTGTTCCTCGGCCATCACCCGCTCGACGTTTTCTACCACCACGATGGCGTCGTCCACCAGCAGGCCGATGGCCAGGATCATGCCGAACATGGTCAGGGTGTTGATGGTGAAACCGAACGCCGCCAGGATGCCGAACGTACCCAGCAATACCACCGGTACGGTCATGGTGGTGATGATGGTGGCGCGGAAGTTTTGCAGGAACAGGAACATCACCAGGAACACCAGCACGATCGCTTCGACCAGGGTGTGCACTACACCGGAGATCGATTCGGTCACCACTGGGGTGGTGTCATACGGCACCACTGCCTTCATACCAGGCGGGAAGAACGGTTCCAGGGACGCCACGGTGGCGCGGATAGCCTTGGCGGTATCCAGGGCGTTGGCGCCGGATGCCAGTTTGATCGCCATACCGGAGGCCGGCTTGCCGTTGAACTGCGCGCTGATGCTGTAGGTCTGGCCACCCAGCTCGATGCGCGCGACGTCCTTGAGGCGAACTTGGGAGCCGTCGGTGTTGACCTTCATCAGGATGTTGCCGAACTGCTCGGCGGTTTGCAGGCGTGTCTTACCGATGATGGTGGCGTTCAGCTGGGTGCCGGGCAGGGCAGGCAAGCCGCCCAATTGGCCGGTGGCCACCTGTACGTTCTGTGCGGCGATGGCGGTGCTGACGTCGACCGGGGTCAACTGGTAGTTGTTCAGCTTGGCCGGGTCGAGCCAGATACGCATGGCGTACTGGGAACCGAACACCTGGAAGTCACCCACGCCGGCTGTCCGCGAGATCGGGTCCTGGATGTTGGACACGATGTAGTTGGACAGGTCGTCCTTGGTCATGCTGCCGTCTTCGGACACCAGACCGATCACCATCAGGAAGTTCTTCACCGACTTGGTCACGCGGATACCCTGTTGCTGCACTTCTTGCGGCAGCAGCGGGGTGGCCAGGTTCAGCTTGTTCTGCACCTGCACCTGGGCGATGTCGGGGTTCGTACCCTGGTTGAACGTTACGGTGATGGTCATGCTGCCGTCGGAGTTACTGTCCGAGGACACATACCGCAGGTTGTCGATACCGTTGAGCTGTTGCTCGATCACCTGCACCACGGTGTCCTGCACGGTTTGTGCGGACGCGCCTGGGTAGGTCACCTGGATATCGATGGCGGTCGGCGCGATGGCCGGGTATTGGTTGATGGGCAACTTCAGGATCGAGAGTGCCCCGACCAGCATAATCACCAGGGCAATCACCCAGGCGAAAATGGGACGGTCGATAAAAAATTTCGACATGGGTTACTCCCCTTTGCCAGCAGCGGCAGCAGGAGCAGCGGTACCGGCGGGCTTGGCGTTGTCCGCGTCCTTGACCTTGACCTCGGCGCCCGGCTTGACGTACTGCAAGCCTTCGGTGATCACACGGTCACCGGCATTCAAGCCTTTTTCCACCAGCCAGTAGGCGCCGGCGGTACGGTTGGCCACCAGCTCGCGTTGCTCGACCTTGTTGTCCGCGTTGACGATCAACGCCGTAGGAGTGCCTTTGAGATCGCGAGTCACGCCTTGCTGCGGGGCCAGGATCGCCTTGCTGTTCACACCGGCTTGCAGTTGGGCGTGCACGAACATGCCCGGCAACAGGGTGTGATCGGGGTTGGGGAACACGGCGCGCAGGGTCACGGAACCGGTGGTCTGATCGACCGACACTTCGGAAAATTCCAGTTTGCCGTCGTGCTTATAGTCGCTACCGTCTTCCAGGGTCAGCTTGACCTTGGCGGCATTGGCCCCGGCTTTCTCCAGTTGGCCGCTTTCCAGGTCGCGGCGCAGTTTCAGCATTTCGGCTGAAGACTGAGTCACGTCGACGTAGATCGGGTCCAGTTGTTGGATCACGGCCATGGCATCGGCCTGGCCATTGCTGACCAGTGCGCCTTCGGTCACCGAAGAACGGCCGATACGCCCGGAGATCGGCGCGAACACTTTGGTGTAGCGCACGTTGATCTGGGCGGTTTGAACGTTTGCTTCGGCGGTCATGCGATTGGCGACGGCAGTGTCGTATTCCTGACGGCTCACGGCCTGCTCATCCACCAACTGCTTGTAGCGGTCGCTGATGGATTTGGTCTGGCTCAGGCTGGCCTGGGCGCTTTTCAGGGTGGCTTCATAGACCGACGGGTCGATCTGATAAAGCTGCTGGCCTTCCTTCACGTCCGCGCCTTCCTTGAACAGGCGCTTGAGAATGATGCCATTGACCTGCGGGCGAACTTCCGCGATGCGGAAGGCCGTGGTGCGGCCTGGCAGTTCGGACGTCAAGGTAAAGGCTTGCGGTTGCAGAGTGACGACGCCGACCAGAGGGGTTTGAGCGGGCGGAGCCGCTTCTTCCTTTTTACATCCGCTGAGCAGCGATGCCAGGGCGACGGCAGTGACCAGAGCGGTAACAGCTGGCTTAAGTTGCATGAAGATCCTCGGGTCAGGCGCGCAGGGTGCGCACAAGAAGTGTGGAAGGGTAAAAAACAAGCCGCGAGTAGATAAGTAGCTTGCTACGCAATATACTTACGTTCATGGTTGTTTGTAAACTCTTGACAGGCTTTGCGGATTGTTGACAAAGCAATGTCCAAAGCCTCGATTTTAGTACGTTCGGTGCCCATGACGGCGTCGTCCCACAATTATTCAGATGATCGTTAACATCTATTAACACTGCGTTAACGATAGTCCCACGTGTTCTGATTGAGGTTTTACTGCCATGGTTCGTCGCACCAAAGAGGAAGCTCAGGAAACGCGCAGCCAGATTCTCGATGCCGCCGAGCAAGCCTTTTACGAGCGCGGCGTTGCGCGCACCACGCTGGCAGACATCGCCGCGTTGGCCGGCGTGACGCGCGGCGCTATCTATTGGCATTTCAGCAATAAGTCCGACTTGCTCCAGGCCCTGCTCGATACGCTGCACGAGCCACTGGACGAGTTGGCGCGGGCCAGTGAAAGCGAGGATGAACTCGACCCGCTGGGCTGCATGCGCAAACTGCTGATTCGTTTGTTCCATCAAGTGGCCCTGGATCCGAAAACCCGACGCATCAATGAGATCTTGTTTCATAAGTGCGAATTCACCGACGAAATGTGCGACATGCGTCGTCAGCGTCAAACCCACAGCCTGGAATGCAACCTGCGTATCGGCCTGACGCTGCGTAACGCGGTCCATCGCGGGCAGCTACCGGAAAACCTCGACACCACGCGGGGAGCCGTGTGCCTCCATGCGTACATCAACGGGCTGATCGGCCAATGGTTGCTGGTACCCGACAGCTTTCAATTGCAGCAGGAAGCCGAACGCTGGGTAGAGGCCGGGCTGGACATGCTGCGCTTGAGCCCCAGCCTGCGCAATTGAGACAAAATGCGTAATTGCGTCCAGTTGTGTCAACAGTAAAGCCTAAGGACGGTCAATCGTCCTTCTGACTTATTCGTGGGGTGACTTTATATACGGGCTGGCCGGCGCTTGATAGGTAGCCGCCTAAGTATTTTGTAGGGATTTTGTTGCAATGCTGTGAAGGAATGTTACCTAGGCAAAGTGAGAGGGGGCGTGCCCCCGATAGCGAGTGATGGGCAGCTTATAGCCGACCCACCGCTATCGGGGACAAGCCCCCTCCCACATTTGGTTTGTGTTTTAGGCGATTACAGCGGCAGGGTCGGATAGTCGATATAACCGACCGGGCCTTTGCCATAGAAGGTTTCCGGATGGGCTTCGTTCAGCGGCGCATCGGCCTCCAGGCGAGCCGGAAGATCCGGGTTTGCAATGAAAGGCACGCCGAACGCCACCGCATCCGCTTTACCCTCGGCCAGCCACGCATTGGCGCTGTCCTTGGTGAAGCGTTCATTGGCGATGTACGCGCCGCCGAAGGCTTTTTTCAGTTGCGGGCCAAGGCTGTCGGCGCCTTCTTTTTCACGGGAGCAGATAAACGCGATGCCGCGCTTGCCCAGCTCAGTGGCCACGTAGGTAAAGGTTTCCGCCAGATTGGCATCGCCCATGTCGTGCGCGTCGGCGCGGGGTGCCAGGTGTACGCCCACGCGGCCGGCGCCCCAGACTTCAATGGCCGCGTCGGTCACTTCCAGCAGCAGGCGTGCACGGTTTTCCAGGGAGCCGCCGTACTGGTCGGTGCGCTGGTTGGTGCTGCTCTGCAGGAATTGGTCGAGCAGGTAGCCGTTGGCGCCGTGGATTTCCACACCGTCGAAACCGGCGGCCTTGGCGTTCTCGGCGCCGGTACGGTAGGCGTCGACGATGTCGGCGATTTCAGCGGTTTCCAGGGCTCGCGGAGTCGGGTAGTCGGCCAGCGGACGCACCAGGCTGACGTGGCCCTTGGGTTGGATCGCACTCGGGGCCACTGGGGTTTCGCCGTTCAGGTACGACGGGTGGGAGATGCGCCCCACATGCCACAGTTGCAGGAAAATCTTGCCGCCGGCGCCGTGTACGGCCTTGGTCACGTTGGCCCAGCCACGCACCTGGTCGTTGGACCAGATACCGGGGGTGTCCGGATAGCCCACGCCCATCGGTGTGACGGAAGTGGCTTCGCTGAGGATCAGCCCGGCAGACGCTCGCTGCACGTAGTACTCGGCCATTAGCGCGCTGGGCACGCGACCGGCGTCGGCGCGGCAGCGGGTCAGTGGGGCCATGATGATGCGGTTCGACAGCTCCACGTCACCCAGTTTGATCGGATCGAAAATAGTCGTCATCGCACAATACCTTCTCTATTACGTGGATCAGTTGGTCGCAGGGGCCAGGTCGGCATCGCCGCTCTGACGGAAAGTTATCAAGGTCACCAGCAGGGCAAGGATCGCCAGGGCAGCGGCCGCCAGCGGCACACTGGTCAGGCCGAAACCATGGGCGATCACGCTGCCACCGACCCAGGCACCGAGGGCGTTGCCGATGTTGAACGCGCCGATGTTCAAGGTGGACACCAGGTTCGGAGCGGCCTTGCCGAAGGTCACCACGTTGATCTGCAGCGCCGGCACGGCGGCGAACGCGGCGGTTGCCCACAGGAACAGGGTGATTTCGGTGGGGATCACGGCGACGCTGGTCCAGCTCAGCGCGGTGGACACCACCGCCATGCTGATAAATACGCCAATCAGCGTGGCCGCCAGACGTTTATCCGCCAGTTTGCCGCCGATGATGTTGCCCACGGTCAGGCCCAGGCCGATCAGCAGCAGGGTCCAGGTCACGCCTTTGGGCGACACTCCGGTGACATCGCCCAACAGCGGCGCCACATAGGTGAAGAGGGTGAACATGGACGCAGCGAACAGCGCCGTCATGCTCAGCGACAGCCAGATACCAGCACCCTTGAGGGCGGCCAGTTCGGCGCGCATGTCGAGCTTTTCTTCATCGCGCTTGGCCGGCAAGAAGCGGATCAGCCCGATCAGCGCCACCACACCGATCACCGTCACGGCCCAGAAGGTCGAGCGCCAGCCGGCTTGCTGGCCCAGTGCGGTGCCCAGGGGCACGCCGAGGACATTGGCCAGGGTCAAACCGGTGAACATCAGGGCTACGGCCGAGGCCCGCTTGTTGGCCGGCACCAGGTTGGCCGCCACCACCGAACCAATGCCGAAGAACGCGCCGTGGCACAGTGCGGTGACCACGCGGGCAAACATCAGCACGTTGTAGTCGCTGGCCAGTGCGCAGAGCAGGTTGCCGATAATGAAGATCCCCATCAACGCGACCAGAGCTGCCTTGCGTGGCAGTTTGGCCGTGGCCAGTGCCATAAATGGCGCGCCAATGGCCACGCCCAGGGCGTAACCGGTGACCAGCCAACCGGCGCCAGGGATCGATACACCGAGGTCCGCCGCCACATCGGGCAGCAAACCCATGATGACGAACTCGGTGGTGCCGATGGCGAAGGCGCTCAAGGCCAGGATGAGGAGCGAGAGGGGCATTTGCGGATCCTTTTTACAGCGGTTCAGCGCTGAGTTCAGTGATAAGCGCCGTGAGGAAGGCTTGGATCGCTTCCTCATTGCGTTTGAAAAAGTGCCACTGCCCGGCCTTCTGGCTGCTGATCAGACCCGCCCGTTGCAAGGTGGCCAGGTGCGCCGACACGGTCGACTGGGACAAGCCGCAGCGCTGGTCGATCTGCCCGGCACAGATGCCGTATTCGTGGTTGTGCAATTGCTCGGGGAATTGCACTTTTGGGTCTTTGAGCCAGTTGAGGATGTCTCGCCGTACTGGGTGCGCCAGGGCTTTTATTATTTCGTCGAGGTCGATGGACATGGCAGTGTGCTCGGTGTCGTAAAGCGTTATATCGCGATGAGGCGAACTTTAAATCGGTATATCCCGATATACCAATACGATTTAGCTCTGAGATCATCTCAAATCGGTATATCGGGTTATAACGATACGTTGGCGGCAGTGCTAAACTGCGCGCCATGAATTATCTCGCACATCTGCACCTGGGCGGCCAACTTCCTGCGCAACTGCTGGGCAGCCTGTATGGCGACTTCGTCAAAGGCCGTCTGCAGGGCCAGTTCAGCCCATCCATCGAAGCGGCGATCCAGTTGCATCGCTCGATCGACCGTTTTACCGACAGCCATCCGCTGGTGGGGCAGGCGTTGTCGCGCTTCAGCCTGACCCGTCGGCGCTATGCGGGGATTGTTCTGGACGTGTTCTTCGATCACTGCCTGGCGCGGGATTGGACCTTGTATGCCGACCAGCCGCTGGAGCACTTCACCTCGCAGGTATACCGCGTATTGGCTGCCGAACCGCAGTTGCCCGGGCGGTTGGCGCAGATTGCGCCGTTTATGGCGGCCGATGATTGGTTGGGCTCGTACCGCGACTTTGCGGTGATGGAGCAGGTGTTGCGTGGGATTTCGCGGCGGCTGACGCAGCCTGAGGAGTTGGGGCAGGCGATGCAGGAGTTGCGACTTTTATATGAACCGTTGAGTGAAGACTTCCGGCGCTTCTACCCTGAATTGCAGGTGTTCGCACAGTCTCAACTGACAACATCAAACTAAATGTGAAGGGGGCTTGCCCCCTCCCACATTTGTCTCAAGCTGCGAACGCTGGTCGCGCCGCTACTTGTTCTACCTCCGGCACCGGCCCAAACAACACCTTCTGCACCGCCTGCTGCGCCTGGTAAGCCAGCGCCGCGCGTTCCTGCCCGGCGCACGCAATCGGTGTGAGCACATGAATTTCCACATCGCCCTGGTCATTGGCGAACAACCGCATCAGGTGCGAGAGCAAGTCGTCATCGCCGATAAACGGCGCCAGGGGATCGACCTGTCCGTCACGCAGGTAACGGATCGCCACCGGTTGCAGCGACACATCCGCATCGATGGCGCTGGCCAGCAGGCGCCCGTGGAAGGTGCGCAGGCTGCGACCGTCGGTGGTGGTGCCTTCGGGGAACATCAGCAGCGGGTGCTGTTGTTCCAGGTGGCGGGTCATTTGTTTGCGGATCAGTTGGCTGTCGCCCGAACCCCGGCGGATAAATAGGCTACCGGCCTTGGCCGCCAGCCAGCCGGCCACCGGCCAGGTGCGCACTTCGGCCTTGGACAGGAACGACATCGGCGCCACGGCGCCCAACAGCGGAATGTCGGTCCAGGACACGTGGTTGCTCACCCACAGCATCGGCTGCGTCGGCAACTCACCGTGTACCGTCACGCGAAAGGGTAGGGCGTTGGTCAGCCGCGCCATGAAAAACCGCGACCAGCGTTGGCGCCGCACCATCGAGTTGGCGATGCCCAATCGCTCGAACACACCGAACACGCTGGCCATGCTCAAGCCCAGCGCCACCACCAGCAACACCCGGGCGATGCGCACGTACACGCGCAGGCGGCTCATCACATGGCCGCCTTGAAATGGCGCGCATACCGTGGGCACAACTCGTCGCGCTTGAGCAGGATAAATACGTCGGCCACCTGGAAATCCTCATCCCAGCACGGCTCGCCGCAGATCTTCGCCCCCAGGCGCATATAGGCCTTGAGCAGCGGCGGCATTTCGGCGATCACGTTGGACGGCAGATCCAGGGCCGGCAGCGGTTTTTTCGGTTCGGCGCGCAGGTGCTCGTTGCACAGATAGCGTTCGCGCAGACGCTGCATGATCGCGTGTGCCTGGATGCCGCCGTCGTGCATGGGAATGCTCGCGCAGCCCATCAAATAGCTGTAGCCGCCCTGGTTGAGCACTTCGGCCAACTCACCCCACAACACGGCGATGGTGCCGCCGTTGCGATAGGCCGGGTCGACGCAGGTGCGGCCAATCTCCAGGATCGGGCCTTTGAGATGGAGCAAGCCATGCAGGCTGAATTCTTCTTCACTGTAGAACCGCCCCAGCGTGCTGGCGGCCTGGTGGTCGAGCAAGCGTGTGGTGGCTACCAGACGACCGGTGCTCAAGTCCCGCACGCCGATATGGCTGCAGTGCACATCATAATCATCCATGTCCAGGCCATGTTCCGCGCCTTTCAGCTTGGCATTGAACTCGCCGCTGAATACGTTGAACCGCAGGGCCTGGGCTTCCTGCAAAGCCTGGGCGCCGATCAGGCGTTCGGCTTGCAGACGGCGTTCATTGCCGGTGTCGCTGATGCGGGCGATCTGAGTCATGGCGAGTCTCCGAGTGCCGGCCACGTTTCGGCCGGTCGACTTTGTTGTCCAAACTCAGGCTATGGAGGCCCGGTGTCATCTCCATGAAGTTATGGTGACGCTTGGATGACAGGCACTGTGTCGTCAATCTGTCATCCAGCGGGGCTAGGCTCGCGGGTTTGAATGCCCCGTTGAGTCCGTGTCTATGGTCAAAGGTCTGTTGTGCGCCGTGCTGCTGTTAATCACTATTAACGGCCATGCTGAGACCTGGCCTGACCAAGAATGGGCCAAGGGCACGCCGCTCACCGGCCCCGCGCTCGAAGCCCTGGACGCCTATGCCTTTGCACCGCGCGACGACGCCACCCGCCAAGGCATTCGCACCGATGCCTTACTGGTGATCCGCGACGGTAAAGTTATTTACGAACGCTACGCCGCGCCCACCAGCGCCAGCACGCCGCACCTGACTTGGTCGGTGAGCAAGAGCCTGATGGCCTGCGTGCTGGGCGTGGCTTATGGCGACAATCGCTTCAAATTGAGCGACCCGGTGGCGCGTTTCTACCCGCCGATGAAGCAGCACCCGACGGTGACCATGGCCGACCTGCTGCACTGGGCCTCGGGCCTGGACTGGCAGGAAGACTACGAATTCGCCCCGCTAAAATCCTCCGTCGTGGCGATGCTCTACACCCGCGGGCGCGCGGATATGGCCGAGTTCGCCGCGAACAGCGACACCTTCAGCGCACCGGGGCGGGCGTTTCGGTATTCCAGTGGCGACAGCAATCTTTTATCCGCTGCTCTTAAAGGCATGCTTGGCCACAAGGCGTACATGAGCTACCCGTGGGATGCGCTGTTCACACCGCTGGGTATTCGCAATGCCACCTGGGAAACCGACGCCGACGAAACCTTTGTTGCCTCCTCCTATGCCTACCTCACCGCTCGCGATCTTGCGCGGGTCGGCCTACTGATGGCGCGGGATGGGCGTTGGAAGGACCAGCAACTGCTGCCCAGGGACTGGGTGGCCTTCAATCGCCAGGCGTTCGATAACTACAAAGCCGGCCAGGACGAAGCCACGCCCGGCGGCCATTGGTGGCTTAATCAAGGCACGCCAAGGCCCTGGCCCGATGCCCCCGCCGACACCTTCGCCGCCCTCGGCCACTGGGGCCAGGCGCTGTATGTGATGCCCGAGCAGCGCCTGGTGATCGTGCGCTACGGCGACGACCGCGACGGCAGCTACCGCCACAACGAACTGCTCAAACGCGTACTTGCGGCGGTGCAACCATGATCCGTCGTCGTCCGTTCACCAGCCTGTTTCTGCTGCTGTTGCTCGCGCTGTTGGGGTGGGTTTGGCACGAGCGCGTCAACCTGCAAGCCTTCCCCGATATCATCGCGGCGTACACCGCCAAGGAATATTGCTCCTGCCGCTATGTCGCGAATAACCCGGCGGCGTATTGCCTGGGGTACGTAAAACAGTACGTGCCGACCAGCGCGTTCACCGATAACCCGCTGCGTAGCGAAGTAACGGCCAGTGGCTTGGGGCGCACCCATACGGCGCGTTGGTTGGGGGAGCGCCAAGGCTGTCGCCTGAACCCCTGACACAAGATCCCCTGCGGGAGCGGGCTTGCCCGCCAAAGCTGTCTGTCAGTAAAGATGTACCAACAGGCTCACCGCATTTTCGCGAGCAAGCCCACTCCCACATTTGGATTTGCGCCGTTCGTGACATTGCGCTTAAGGTTCGTGCAGGTTTTTCGCCCCGCGAGTCCTTAATGTTCGACGTTTCGTTTATCAAACCCCTGGCTTTTGTCCTGCTGGCCGCTGTTGCCGTGCCCGCCCACGCCGACTGGTACCTGGACAACGAGTCCTCGCGCCTGTCTTTCGTCACCACCAAAAACACCGAGATTGCCGAGGTCCAGCGCTTCCTGGTCTTGCACGGCAAGGTCGACGACAAGGGCGCGGCGCAGGTGCAGGTGGAGCTGGAGTCGGTCAACAGTGGCATTCCGCTGCGCGATGAACGCATGCGCAATCAGTTGTTCGAGATCAAGACCTTCCCCGAAGCGCTGATCAGCGCACAGATCAACCTGCAACCCATCAATGATCTGGCCCCGGGCGCGCAACTGGAGTTGCGCCTGCCCCTGAGTGTGACCTTGCATGGCAAGACCCAGACCTACAGCGCCGAGCTGCTGGCTACGCGCCTGGATGACCGACGCTTCCAGGTGGTGACCCTGGAACCGGTGGTGCTGCACGCCGAGGATTTCGACCTGGCGCCCGGGGTGGCCGCGCTGCGCAAGGCGGCCGGGCTCAAGTCCATCAGTTTGTCGGTGCCGGTGGGTGCGGTGCTGATCTTCACGGCGCGCTGACATGGGCGGCGCGGTGTTCCCGTGGCGCAGCGCCAACCGTTTCGAGTTGTTGATCGACGGCCCGCAGTTTTTTCCGCAGATGCTGGTGGGCATTGCCCGCGCCGAACGGCAAGTGGATCTGGAGTTGTACCTGGTAGAGGCCGGCGCGTGCGCCGAGGCAATGGTGCAAGCGTTGGTGCTCGCCGCCGAGCGCGGTGTGCGCGTGCGATGCCTGTTCGATGATTACGGCAGCCTGGCGTTTACCCTGTCGCTGCGCAAGCGCTTGACCGACGCGGGCGTGGAGCTGCGTTTTTACAATCGCCTGAGCTGGCGTCGCTGGATGCGCAACCTGTACCGCGACCACCGCAAGCTGTTGCTGATCGACCAGCATGTGGCGGTGGTGGGTGGCACGGGCGTGACGGACGAGTTCTGGACACCGGGCCACGACACGGCCGAGTGGCATGAAGTGATGGTGCAGATCAGCGGCCCGCTGGTATTGGATTGGCAGGCATTGTTCGACCGCCAATGGCACGCCAACGCGGCGCGCCGCGCGTGGAAACCGGCGACCCATTTTGGCTTGCCGCGTCTGCCCAAAGTGCCCGCCAGCGGGCCGGGGCTTGGCCGCGTCGCGTACGCCGACGCCCGCCAGCACCGCGATATTCTGCAATCGTTGATCCGCGCGCTGAACAACAGCCACCAGCGCATCTGGCTGGCCACTCCCTATTTCCTGCCGACCTGGGGCGTGCGGCGTGCCTTGCGCCGAGCGGCGGGGCGCGGCGTGGACGTGCGTTTGCTGCTCACCGGGCCGCGCACCGATCACCCGTCCGTGCGCTACGCCGGGCACCGGTATTACCCGCGTTTGCTGCGTTCAGGCGTACAGATCTTTGAATACCAGCCGTGCTTCCTGCACCTGAAGATGGTGCTGGTGGACGACTGGGTAAGTATCGGCTCGTGCAACTTCGACCACTGGAACCTGCGCTTCAACTTGGAAGCCAATCTGGAAGCACTGGACCCCGAGCTGACCCAGGCGGTGGTGGCGAGTTTTGAGCGGGACTTTGCCCAGAGCCAGGCGGTGAGCCTGGAGGCGTGGAAGGCACGGCCATTGTGGCGGCGGGTCAAGCAGCGCGTCTGGGGGTGGATAGATCGGTTGGTGGTGAACTTGCTGGACCGGCGAGGCTAGCAAGAACACTGAGATCAAATGTGGGAGGGGGCAAGCTCCTCCCACATTTTTTGACCGGGTCAGGCTTAGAGCAGTTCGAAGCTCTGTTGCTGTACATCCTGAGAGTCCAGGCCGATCTGCACATTGAACTCGCCCGGTTCAGCGGCGTACTTGAGCTGTGTGTTGTAGAACTTCAAGTCGTCTTCGGTGATGGTAAAGTGCAGCGTGCGCTCTTCACCTGCCTTGAGCATGACTTTCTGGAAGTTCTTCAACTCCTTGATCGGGCGGATCATCGAGCCGGCCACGTCCTGGATATACAGCTGCACCACGGTTTCGCCGTCGAGCTTGCCGGTGTTTTTCACGGTGACGCTGGCGTCGAGCTTGCCGGTCTTGTTCAGGGTGGTGGACGACAGGGCCATGTCCGACAGGCTGAACGTGGTGTAGCTCAGGCCATAACCAAACGGAAACAGCGGCCCGGTGGTGTCATCGAAGTACTGCGAGGTGTAGTTGCCCGGTTTGCCCGGTGTGAAGGGGCGGCCGATGGTCAGGTGGTTGTAGTAGGTCGGAATCTGCCCCACCGAACGCGGGAAAGTGATCGGCAGTTTGCCCGACGGGTTGTAGTCGCCGAACAGCACATCCGCAATTGCATTACCGCCTTCGGTGCCGGCGAACCAGGTTTCCAGAATCGCATCGGCCTGTTGGTTCTCTTCCAGGATCGACAGCGGGCGGCCGTTCATCAGCACCAGGACCAGCGGTTTGCCGGTGGCCTTGAGCGCCTTGATCAGGTCGCGCTGGCTTTGCGGGATGTTCAGGTCGGTGCGGCTCGACGACTCGTGGGACATGCCACGGGACTCGCCCACTGCGGCGACGATCACGTCGGCCTGCTTGGCCGCTTGGACCGCCTCGTCGATCATGGCCTGGGGCGAGCGCTTGTCATCCACCACTTCCGGCGCATCGAAGTTAAGGAAATTGAGGTAATCGACTACGGCTTTGTCGTTGGTGATGTTGGCGCCGCGGGCGTAGATCACTTTGCCTTTTTCACCGATCACGGCGTTGAGGCCGTCCTGCAGAGTCACCGATTGCGCCGGGCGGCCGGCGGCGGCCCAACTGCCCATCATGTCGATAGGCGCCTTGGCCAGTGGGCCGACCAGGGCGATGGTGGCGGATTTCTTCAGGGGCAGGGTGTCGTTGTGGTTCTTCAACAGCACCAGGCTGCGCCGGGCGATGTCGCGCGCTTCGGCGCGGTGCAGGCGGCTGTCGGCATAGGTGTCGACCGGGTCGTCCTCGGCCTTGCCGATGCGCAGGTACGGGTCCTTGAACAGGCCCATGTCGTACTTGGCGCCGAGCACTTCGCGCACGGCGTTGTCGATGTCGCTCTGTTCGATCTCGCCGGACTTGAGCAGCCCCGGCAGTTCCTTGCCGTACAGCGAGTCGTTCATGCTCATGTCGATGCCGGCCTTGATCGCCAGCTTCGCGGCTTCACGCCCGTCCTTGGCCACGCCGTGCTTGATCAGCTCGAAGATCGCGCCGTGGTCGCTGACGGTCAGGCCCTTGAAGCCCCAGGCCTTGCGTAGCAGGTCGTTCATCAGCCAGGTGTTGGCGGTGGCGGGCACGCCGTTGATCGAGTTGAGCGCCACCATCACACCGCCGGAACCGGCCTTGATCGCGGCGTGGTAGGGCGGCAGGTAATCCTGGTACATCTTGACCGGGCTCATGTCGACCACGTTGTAGTCGCGACCGCCTTCCACCGCGCCGTACAGGGCGAAGTGCTTGACGCTGGCCATAAGGCTGTCGGCATTGGCCGGGCTGGTGCCCTGGAACGCCTTGACCATCACTTCGGCGATGCGCGAGACCAGGTAAGTGTCTTCGCCGAAGCCTTCGGAGGTGCGGCCCCAGCGCGGGTCGCGGGAGATGTCGACCATCGGCGCGAAGGTGATGTCGAGGCTGTCGGCGGCGGCTTCCTGGGCGGCGATGCGCCCGGAGCGGCCGATGGCATCCATGTCCCAGCTGGAGGCCAGGGCCAGGCTGATTGGGAAAATGGTGCGGTGGCCGTGGATCACGTCGTAGGCGAAGAACATCGGGATCTTCAGGCGGCTGCGCATGGCCGCGTCCTGCATCGGACGGTTTTCCGGGCGGGTGATGGAGTTGAACGTGCCGCCGATGCGGCCGGCGGCGATTTCCTTGCGGATCAGCTCGCGGGGCATTTCGGGACCGATGCTGATCAGGCGCAACTGGCCGATCTTCTCATCCAGGGTCATCTGCTTGAGCAGGTCGCTGACGAAAGCGTCCTTGTCCTTAAGCGCAGCAGGCTTTGTTTCTGCCCATACGGGGTGACTGGCCAGAGTGGCAACAAGGCCGAGCAAACACAGCTTTTTCATGAATATCCTTTTTCGGCTCACTGCACAGCGCTTGCGCTGATCGGCCAAAATGTGGGGAGCGTCTATTGTTGTTCGGGCGTTGTTCAGATAAATGCAGCACACTCTGAACTCTTATTCGCGCTGGGCATCTTTGTAGCTGATTGGCTCGATGCGTACCAGTGGTGGCGGATTATGCCCCAAGCGCGCGGTTTATAGGGCAGGTCATCCAATTCCATCCAGTTTGGGCAGGAGATACACCATGCAAGCAGCACAGGTTAACCGCTGGGGCCTCAAGGCCGCGGCTCTGCTATTGATCAGCACGGTGCTGAGCGGTTGCGGCATCAACAACATTCCCACCCTGGACGAGCAGGCCAAGGCAGCCTGGGGCCAAGTGCAGAACCAGTACCAACGCCGTGCCGACCTGATCCCCAACCTGGTGGAAGTGGTCAAGGGCTATGCCGCCCATGAGCAGGACACCCTGACCGCCGTGATCGAAGCGCGGGCCAAGGCCACGTCGATCCAGGTCGATGCCAGCACCCTGGACAACCCGGAAAAACTCAAGCAGTTCCAGCAGGCCCAGGACGGTTTGAGCGGCGCCCTCAATCGCTTGATGGTGGTCTCCGAACGCTACCCGGATCTGAAAGCCAACCAGAACTTCCTGGCCCTGCAATCTCAACTGGAAGGCACCGAAAACCGCATCGCCGTGGCGCGCCGCGACTTTATCCAGGCCGTGCAGGCGTACAACACCGAGATCCGCACCTTCCCGGGCCGCCTGTGGCACAGCGTGATGTACAGCGATTTGCCGATCCGCGCCACGTTCGAAGCCACCAGTGCCGATGCCGATAAAGCGCCGCAAGTGAAGTTCAAATAAGGCTGCACTGAGGTGTCGATGCGTTTATTAAGGATAGGCCTGGCGCTGTGGCTGTTGGCCTGCGTGGGCGTGGCCCAGGCGGCGTTGACCTTCCCGGCGCTGACCGGGCGGGTGGTGGATAACGCCCAAATGATCGACCCGGCGGTGCGCGCGCAGTTGACCCAGCAGTTGCAGGCGCTGGAGCAGAAGAGCGGCGATCAGATCGTGGTGGTCACCGTACCTGACCTGCAAGGCGTGCCGATCGAGGACTTCGGTTATCAATTGGGGCGCCAGTGGGGCATCGGCCAGAAGGGAAAGGACAACGGCGCGCTGTTGATCGTCGCCCGCGATGAGCGCAAGTTGCGCATCGAAGTCGGTTACGGCCTGGAAGGTGTACTGACCGATGCGCAGTCCTGGGTGATCATCAACCAAGTGATCGCGCCCAAGTTCAAGGCCGGCCAGTACAGCCAGGGCATCAGCGACGGTGTGGCTGCGATGATCCAGGTGGTCGGCGGTGAACCGCTGGCGGTGCCGGCCCATGTGGCGGATGGCAACTTTGCCAAGGATAATCCGCGGCTCTCCATTGGCCTGTTCGTGTTGCTGATCGGCGTGTTGTGGCTGTGCAATCGCTTGGGCCTGCCGGTGGGCGCGATCCTGTTGGCGATCCTCAGCAGCAGCGGACGCGGCGGTGGCGGCGGCGGAGGGGGCGGTGG
>NZ_LEKF01000036.1:0-24987 GCF_001029595.1 Pseudomonas sp. ARP3 | reverse complement strand
GGTTTTTGCCAAGTCAACCGAAACAGTCGTAAGCTGCATGAGGACGCTCCCTTCCGCTAAGTGTGGGTAACACTTTAACTTTGGCACATAGATGCCGTTAGGAAGGGGGCGTCCATTCCATTACCACTGAATGAGTGCGGTATTGCCTGGGGCAAACAAGTGCAAAGTGCCTTCACTCTCGTCGGCCGCCAACGGTTTTTCCGCATCGCATAAGGTTACAAGTTTTTTGTCCTACAAAATTCATGTAGAAACCCTACGCTGCCTGGGATCTGTCCTAGACTGATGACCGATGGGTCCCTTCCAAAACAAAAACCCCGCGAAAAAAATCTAAACTTTCCAACTCTGCCATTGGTCAGGTTTAGGTAAGGCGCGCCAGTGCGGTTTACGCCGGTTGCCGTCTATCCAACTTTTTAACGCTAACCGTGCAACTGGCATACGCCTTGCCAGATTTGTCATGCGCTTGTGCGCCTGGCCGCAGGATGCGGTCATCGGAGCTAATGGCAGCGGGCCATTAGCCGACCAACACGTGGAGAGAACTATGATCAGTGCCGCAGTAAGTATTCAGGGAGAGCGTGTTAGTCAGCCAGTTGGCGGGTCGACCTCTTTGGTCGACCTCAACACGGTGCGGCCGGTGTCCAGTTTTAACCCCAATCGAAAGAAAGTACTGTTTGTAACCTCGGAATTCGCCGATCTGGTGAAGACCGGCGGCCTGGGCGACGTATCCGCCGCCCTGCCTCGCGCCATGGCGCATCTGCATGATGTGCGCGTGTTGATCCCCGGTTACCCGCAGGTGATGGAAAGCGATAACCCGATCCATATCATCGGCGAATTGGGTGGCCACGCCGCGCTGCCGCCGTGCAAGATCGGGCGCATGGACCTCAAGGATGGCCTGGTCATCTACGTGTTGATCTGCCCCGAGCTCTATGAGCGCGAGGGCACGCCTTACGGCGCCAACAACGGTCGCGACTGGCCTGACAACCATATCCGTTTCGCCCGCCTGGGCCTGGCCGCCGCCGATATCGCCGCCAACCTGGCGCAGATCCACTGGTGCCCGGACCTGGTGCACGCCCACGACTGGCCCGCTGGCCTGGCCCCGGCGTACATGCACTGGCGTGGTTCACGCACGCCGACGCTGTTCACCATTCATAACCTGGCCTACCAGGGCGTGGTCAGTCTGGCTTCCACGCCGGAGCTGGGGATTCCGCCCCACGCACTGCAGCAGGAAGGCATGGAGTTCTACGGCAAGATGTCGTTCCTCAAGGCCGGCATGGCGTACTCCAGCCACATCACCACGGTGAGTGCCACTTACGCTCAGGAAATCACCACCCCCGAATTCGGCTGCGGCCTCGACGGTTTCCTCGCCGCCAAGACCCAGCAAGGCTTGCTCAGCGGCATTCCCAACGGCATTGATGAGAGCTGGGAAACGTCCACCGACACGCACCTGACCCACAACTTCAATATCGGTGACTGGGAAGGCAAAGCGATCAACGCCGCCCATGTGCGCAATCTGTTCGGGCTGCACGACTCCACCGGCCCGCTGTTCGCCGTGGTTTCGCGCTTGGTGTACCAGAAGGGTCTGGACCTTACCGAAGCGGTTGCCAGCTTTATCGTCGAGAACGGTGGCCAGATCGCGATTATTGGGCGCGGCGAGCCGGAAGAAGAACAGGCCATGCGCGAGCTGGCCCTGCGTTTCCCCGGCCAGATCGGCGTGCGCATCGGCTTTAACGAAACCGACGCACGGCGCATGTTCGCCGGCAGCGATTTCCTGCTGATGCCATCGCGTTACGAGCCATGCGGCCTGAGCCAGATGTACGCGCAGCGCTTCGGCTCACTGCCGGTGGCGCGCAACACCGGTGGGCTGGCGGACACCATCGAAGACGGCGTCACTGGGTTCCTGTTCAACGAATCCACGGTGGACAGCTACAAAGCCGCCCTCACCCGCGCCTTCAACGTGTTCGCCTACCCCGGCCTGCTCAACGCCATGCGCTGCCGCGCCATGACCCAGCCGTTCAACTGGACCCAGGCGGTCGAACCCTACGCCGAGCTTTACGAACAACTGGTGGCCAAGGCCCTGGGGAAATCAGCTAAATAATCAAGGGAGGTCTCTATAGATGCCGTTACGGACTCTGGAAACCTGGCCCCACGGCGCAATCATGCTGGACGCGCAACACACGCGTTTCGCCTTGTGGGCGCCAGACGCGTTTTATGTCAGCGTTGAATTGGAAAACGGTAAATCCATCGCCATGCTGCCCCAGGCCGATGGATGGTTCGAAGTAGAAATCAAGTGCCCGGCGGGCACCCGGTATCGCTACAACATCGACGGGGAGCAGGATGTTCCCGATCCAGCGTCCAGGGCCCAGGCCTCGGACGTTCATGGTTGGAGCCTGGTGGTCGACCCGCTGGCCTACCACTGGCGCCAGCCCAACTGGCAAGGCCGCCCCTGGCACGAGGCGGTGATCTACGAATTGCACGTCGGCGCCCTGGGGGGGTACGCCAACGTCGAGCAACACCTGCCGCGCCTGGCCGAGATGGGCGTGACCGCCATTGAACTGATGCCCTTGGCGCAGTTCCCTGGCGAACGTAACTGGGGCTATGACGGCGTACTGCCGTATGCCCCGCACTCGTCCTACGGCACCCCGGAACAACTCAAACACCTGATCGACAGCGCCCACGAACACGGCCTGGCGGTGATCCTCGACGTGGTCTACAACCACTTCGGCCCCGATGGCAACTATCTGGGGCAGTACGCGGCAAGTTTCTTCCAGGAAGACGTGCACACCCCGTGGGGCGCTGGCATTGATTTCGAGCGCCGTGAAGTGCGGGACTTCTTTCTCGATAACGCCCTGATGTGGTTGCTCGAATACCGTTTCGACGGCCTGCGCCTGGACGCCGTGCACGCCATCGACAACCCCGGTTTCTTGCAGGAACTGGCGCAGCGCGTGCGCCAGCAGGTGGATACCGGCCGTCATGTGTGGCTGGTGCTGGAAAACGAACTGAATCAGGCCAGCCTGCTCAAGCACGACTTCGATGCGCAGTGGAATGACGACTTCCACAACGTGTTGCACGTCCTGCTGACCGGCGAAACCGATGCCTACTACAGCGACTTTGCCCAAGACCCTACCGCCAAACTGGCAAGGTGCCTGGGTGAAGGGTTTATCTACCAGGGCGACACCACTCGCCATGGCCATGCCCGCGGCGAGCCGAGCGGTGGTCTGCCGCCGACTGCTTTCGTTGCATTTCTGCAAAACCACGACCAGATCGGCAATCGCGCCCTCGGCGAACGTCTGCACCAGCTTTGCCCGCCCCAGGCGCTCAAGGCCGCGACCGCCCTGCTGCTGCTGTCGCCAATGATTCCTTTGATGTTTATGGGCGACGAAGCCAACGCCGCCGAGCCGTTCCTGTTCTTCACCGACCATCACGGCGAGCTGGCCGAAGCGGTGCGTGAAGGTCGGCGCAATGAATTTGCCGACTTTGCCGCGTTCCAGGACCCTGAACGCCGCGAACACATCCCGGACCCGAATGCGCTGTCGACCTTGCAACAGTCCATGCCAACCCTGGCCGACCAAGACCACGTGGCGTTTTACCGCGAGCTGTTAAGCCTGCGTCATCGCCATATCGTCCCGCACCTGCCTGGCAGTGTGGCGCTGGGTGCCCAGGTACTTGGCGACGCAGCGGTCAGCGCGCGTTGGCGTCTGGGTAACGGCAGTGTGTTGCAGATCGATCTGAACCTCAGTGCCACTGCCTTAGAACATTCCACGCCGCCGCACCCGATTATTTTTGCAACGCCCGCCGGCGACGGCACACACCTGCCGCCGTACAGCGCACGCGTCACCCTATCCCCTGCCGGAGAACACCCTTGAGCGAAGCGAAACTGGAAATCCTCGCCAGCCGCGCGGGCCTGGCCGTCGATTGGATCGACGCCAACGGCCGCCCGCAACACGTACATCCCGACGCCCTGCGCGCGGTGCTCAAAGGTCTTGGCCATCCGGCCGACACTGATGCCCAGGTTGACGCTAGCCTACGTGACTTGGAACAAGCTCAGCTCGATAAACACCTGCCGCCGTTGTTGACCGTCGACAGCGGCCAGAGCTTGGACCTGTCGCGCTATTTCGAACCAGACACCCTGTGCCGCGTGCACTTGGAGCAAGGCGAAACCCTGGAGCTGCGGCTGGACGGCAACGCGGTGCTGCCCGGCGTGATTGCCTTGGGTTATCACCAAGTGCAGATCAACGACCAGACGTTCACCCTGGCCGTGGCCCCCACCCACTGCTACAGCGTGGCCGAAGCGGTGGACTGCCAACCCGCCCGCGCTTGGGGCATCAGTGCGCAACTCTATAGCCTGCGCCGCCTCAACGATGGTGGCTTTGGTGACACCCTGGCCCTGGAACACCTGGCCCGCGCAGCCGCCGAGCGGGGCGCCGACGCCTTGGCCATCAGCCCAATGCACGCGATGTTCAGCGCCGACCCGCAGCGTTACAGCCCGTATTCGCCGTCGAGTCGGCTGTTTCTTAACAGCCTGTACGCTTCACCGGCTTGCATCCTCGGCGAGCGCGAAGTGCGCAATGCCATCGAAGCCCTGGGCATCGCCGATCAGTTGCACGACCTCGAGCAGCTCGACCTGATCGACTGGCCTGCCGCCGCCCAGGCCAAGCAGCGTTTGCTGCGTGCGCTGTATGAAGATTTCCGCCACGGCCATCACCCGCAACATGCTGACTTCCTGAGTTTCCGTCAGACCGGCGGCGAGGCCCTGGAAAACCATTGCCGCTTCGAAGCAGTGCAAGCCATTCGTGCCGCCGCTGGTGAAAGCCTCGACTGGCGCCACTGGCCCGCAGAGTGGCGCACCCCGCAAAGCCCGGCATTGGCAAAATTTGCCGAGGAACACCGTGAGGAGATCGGCTTCTACGCCTTTGCCCAATGGCTGATCGCGCGTTGCCTGGAGCGCGCCCAACAAGCCGCCCGTGGCAGCGGCATGGGGGTTGGCCTGATCGCTGACCTGGCGGTGGGCGCCGACGGCGGCGGCAGCCAAGCCTGGAGTCGTCAGGACGAGTTGCTGGCCGACCTCACAGTGGGGGCGCCTCCCGACATCCTTAACCGTGCCGGCCAGGGCTGGGGGATTTCCGCGTTCTCCCCCGAGGGTCTCAAGCGCCATGGCTTCCGTGCGTTTATCGAAATGCTGCGGGCCAACTTCGCCCATGCCGGCGGCTTGCGCATCGACCATGTCATGGGCCTGCAACGCCTGTGGGTGATCCCCATGGACGCCTCGCCCAAAGAAGGTGCGTACCTGTATTACCCTGTGGACGACATGCTGCGTCTGCTTGCGCTGGAGTCCCATCGTCACCAGGCCATTGTGCTAGGCGAAGACTTGGGCACCGTGCCGGACGGCCTACGCGAAAAACTCATCGGCCGCTCCATACTCGGTATGCGCGTGCTGCTGTTCGAACAAGGCCACGACGGCCAGTTCAAGCCGATCCTCGACTGGCCCGACAACGCCCTCGCCACCACCAGCACCCACGACCTGCCGACCCTCAACGGTTGGTGGCACAGCCGCGACATCGACTGGAATATCCAGCTCGGCCTGATCGACGCGCCCACCGTGGAGCAATGGAGCGAACATCGCCTGCGCGAACGCCAGGCGCTGCGCCAAGCCCTTAGCCAGGACCCGCAGAACTTCGTCGATGAGATCCGCAACGAAACCGACCATATGATCGACGCCAGCGTGCGCTACCTGGGCCACACCCGCGCGCCCCTTGTGCTGTTGCCGCTGGAGGATGCCCTGGGCATCGAAGAACAAGCCAACCTGCCCGGCACCACCGATACCCATCCCAATTGGCGCCGCCGCCTGCCGGGCGAGGCCGCGAGCCTGCTCGACAACGCCGACGCCGCGCGCCGCCTCGAACTGCTGGCGGTCGCGCGTAACCAAGCCTATGAGCGTGACCGATGAAAGCACTGCCCTTGCGCGCCACTCAGCGCCTGCAATTCCATAAAGGTTTCACCCTGGACGACGCGGTGCCGCTGGTGCCGTATTTTGCCCAACTGGGTATCAGCCACCTGTATGCCTCGCCGTTGCTCAGCGCGCGCGCCGGCTCCATGCACGGTTACGACGTGGTCGACCCGACCCGGGTCAACCCTGAACTGGGCGGTGAGGACGCGTTGCGCCGTCTGGTCGCGGCCCTGCGTGAACACGACATGGGCCTGATCCTGGATATCGTTTCTAACCACATGGCCGTGGGCGGCGCCGATAACCCTTGGTGGCTGGACCTGCTGGAATGGGGGCGTTTGAGCCCCTACAGCGAATTCTTCGATATCCAGTGGCACTCTCCCGACCCGCTGCTCAAAGGCCAATTGCTGATGCCGTTCCTGGGCAGCGACTACGGCGAAGCCCTGCAAAGCGGCACCTTGACCCTGCACTTCGATGCTGACCACGGATCGTTCTACGTCGAGCATTACGAACATCGCTTCCCGATCTGCCCACGGGATTACGCGTTGATCCTGGGCAACGACGAACCGCTCAAACCACTGGCGGACCGTTTCGCTGCCCTGGCCTATCAGGACGATGCCTACGCCGAAGCCGCCTGGCTCAAACAGGCCCTGGCCGAGCGGGCCACCGAGGTACTGCCGGCCATTGAGCAGCGCTTGGCCCAGTTTGACGGTCGCCAAGCCGAGGGCTTCGAACGTCTGCATCAACTCTTGGAGCAGCAAGCCTATCGCCTGGCCAGCTGGCGCACGGCGGCGGACGATATCAACTGGCGGCGCTTCTTCGACGTCAATGAATTGGGCGGCCTGCGCGTAGAGCGCAGCGCGGTGTTCGAAGCCACCCATGGCAAGATTTTCGAGCTGATCAGCCAAGGCCTGGTGGATGGCCTGCGCATCGACCATATCGATGGCCTGGCCGACCCGCGCGGTTATTGCCGCAAGCTGCGCCGCCGGGTCGATACGTTGTCCCCCGAGCGGCACCTGCCGATTTTTGTCGAGAAGATCCTCGGCGAAGGCGAAACCCTGCGCGAAGACTGGCAAGTGGACGGCACCACGGGCTACGAATTCATGAATCAGCTGTCGCTGTTGCAGCACCAGCCCGAAGGCTTTGAGCCCCTGGCCGAGCTGTGGACGCGCCTGAGCGAGCGGCCTTCGGCCTTTATCGAAGAGGCCCGCCTGGCGCGCCAACAGATCCTCAACGGCTCCCTGGGCGGCGATTTCGAAAGCGTGGCCCAGGCGCTGCTGCAAGTGGCGCGCGACGACGTGATGACCCGCGACCTGACCCTCGGCGCCATCCGCCGTGCATTGCAGGAGTTGATCGTGCACTTCCCGGTGTACCGCACCTACATCAGCGCCCGTGGCCGTAGCGCCGCCGATGACAAGGTGTTCCAACAGGCCATGGACGGCGCGCGCAGCACGTTGAGTGAAGGCGACTGGCCAGTGCTCGACCACCTGCAAAAATGGCTCGGCGGCCAGCCGTGGCGTGATCGCCCAGTGGGGCGCGAGCGCAAGATTCTCAAACATGCCTGCGTGCGCTTCCAGCAGCTCACTTCCCCGGCCGCCGCCAAGGCCGTGGAAGACACCGCGTTCTATCGCTCGGCGGTGCTGCTGTCGCGTAACGATGTGGGTTTCAGCACCGAGCAATTCAGTGCGCCGTTGGCCGACTTCCATCAGGTCAACCAACAGCGCCTGCTGGCGTTCCCGGACAACCTGCTGGCCACCGCGACCCATGACCACAAACGCGGCGAAGACACCCGCGCGCGCCTGGCGGTGCTCAGTGAGTGCGCGCCGTGGTATGTGGCTCAAGTTGAACAGTGGCGCAGTCTGGCCGCCCCGCTGCGCGACGATGCCTGCGCGCCGTCGGCCGGTGATGAGCTGATCCTCTATCAAGTGCTAGTGGGCAGTTGGCCGCTGGATCTGGACCCTGGCGCGTCGCTGGAGACTTACCAGCAACGCCTGTGGCAATGGCAACAAAAAGCCCTGCGCGAAGCCAAGTTGCAAAGCAGCTGGAGCGCGCCCAACGAAGCTTATGAACAAGCGGTCGAAGCCTTCCTGTCGCGCTTGCTGTTGATCGAAGCCGGTCGCCCGTTGCGCACCGCGATTGCCGCCGCAGCCCAAGCCATCGCTCCGGCCGGCGCCCTGAATGGACTGGCGCAAACCTTGCTTCGCATGACGGTGCCGGGTGTACCGGACTTGTACCAGGGCGCCGAGTTCTGGGACTTCAGCCTGGTGGACCCGGACAACCGTCGTCCGGTGGACTTCAACGCACGGCAACAAGCGCTGAACACCCCGCCGGGCACCGATCAACTGCTGACCCACTGGCACGACGGGCGCATCAAACAGGCGTTGATTGCCCAGGTGTTGGGCTTGCGCAGCGCCCAGCCCGAACTGTTCCGCCACGGCAGCTACACACCGCTGGAGGTACTCGGTCAACACGCCGACCGCGTGGTTGCATTCAGCCGCGAACACCAGGGCAAACAGCTGGTGGTGGTGGTACCACGCTGGTCCCATGCGCTGCTTGAAAACGGTGTGCAGCCTCTGATTCCTGCGCAGGTTTGGGGCGATACCCGGGTGAAATTACCGTTCGCCGCGTCAACGCAAAACTGGAAGGGACTTTTTCAAACAGGCGCAGTCACACCAAACAAGGAGCTGTTGATCAGCACTGCCCTGGGGGAATTCCCGGTCAATGTCTTTATCAATTCTGATGATCAAGAAAGCTGAACATTTTCTGTGAGGAGCATTGCGATGAGCACTGAAGACAAACGTATCCGCGAATTGGCGCATCAGATCTGGGAGTCCGAGGGTAAGCCCCATGGTCAGGACGCACGTCATTGGGAGATGGCGCGCAAGCTGGCCGAATCCGAAGCCTTGACGCCGAGCAAGCCCAAGCCGGCCGCCAAGCCTAAAGCCACCGCCAAGCCTGCGGCAAAGCCCAAGCCCGCTGCGGCAGCAAGCAAGCCCGCCGCACCGGCGACCAAGAAACCTGCGGCGCCGAAAAAGCCCAAGCCGTAACCAGCCTTTCGACGCCCAACCCTCCCGCCGACGCTGTCGGCGGGGGTTTAACTTCACACTCGATCTCGTTCGCTGAAAATTCGTCAGCACGGCCGCTCTCGGCCCGAAAAAAGACCCCTTGCAGGAGCAACACCATGAGCAAACCGGATAAAACCCCATCGACGCCGGGCAATGAGCCGTCGCGGATTCGTGAAGGTTTGCCCTTCCCCCTCGGCGCCACCTGGGATGGCCTGGGCGTCAACTTTGCGCTGTTCTCGGCCAACGCCACCAAGGTCGAACTGTGCCTGTTCGACGACAGCGGCGAAGTCGAACTGGAGCGCATCGAGCTGCCGGAATACACCGATGAAATCTTCCACGGTTACCTGCCCGACGCCCACCCTGGGCTGATTTACGGCTACCGCGTATACGGCCCTTACGATCCGGCCAACGGTCACCGCTTCAACCACCACAAATTGCTGATCGACCCCTACGCCAAGCAGTTGGTGGGCGAACTCAAATGGTCCGAAGCGCTGTTCGGCTACACCATCGGCCACCCGGATGACGACCTGAGTTTCGACGAACGCGACAGTGCGCCCTTCGTGCCCAAGTGCAAGGTGATCGACCCGGCCCATACCTGGGGCAACGATCAGCCGGTGCGGGTGCCATGGGACCGCACGATCATTTATGAAACCCACCTGCGCGGCATCAGCATGCGTCACCCGTCCGTGGGCGAATCGGTGCGTGGCACCTGCGCCGGCCTGATGGAAGACGATGTGCTCAAGCACATTCGCCAACTGGGGATCTCCTCGGTCGAGCTGCTGCCGGTACACGCCTTCGTCAATGACCAGCATCTGCTGGAAAAAGGCATGACCAACTATTGGGGTTACAACAGCATCGCGTTCTTTGCCCCCGACCCACGCTACCTGGCCAGCGGCAAAATTGCCGAGTTCAAGGAGATGGTCGCGCACCTGCACGAGCAGAAGCTGGAAGTGATCCTCGACGTGGTCTACAACCACACCGCCGAAGGCAACGAGCGTGGCCCGACCCTGTCCATGCGCGGCATCGACAACGCCTCCTACTATCGCTTGATGCCCGATGACAAGCGCTTCTACATCAATGATTCCGGCACCGGCAACACCCTCGACCTCAGCCACCCATGCGTGCTGCAAATGGTCACCGACTCCCTGCGCTACTGGGCCACGGAAATGCATGTGGACGGTTTCCGCTTCGACCTGGCGACGATTCTCGGGCGTTATCGCGACGGTTTTGACGAACGACACAGCTTCCTTGTGGCCTGCCGCCAGGACCCGATACTGCGCCAGCTGAAAATGATTGCCGAACCCTGGGACTGCGGCCCCGGCGGCTACCAAGTGGGCAACTTCCCACCGGGCTGGGTGGAATGGAACGACCGTTTCCGCGATACCGTGCGCGCCTTCTGGAAAGGCGACGACGGCCAATTGGCGGACTTCGCCGGGCGTATGACGGCGTCGGGCGAAATGTTCAACCATCGCGGGCGCCGGCCGTACAGCTCGGTGAACTTCATCACCGCCCACGACGGTTTCACCCTGCACGATTTGGTGTCGTACAACGACAAGCACAACGAAGCCAACGACGAAAACAACCAAGACGGCAGCAATAACAACCTGTCCTGGAACCATGGCGTCGAAGGCCCTACCGACGACCCGGAAATCAACGCCCTGCGCCTGCGCCAGATGCGTAATTTCTTCGCCACCCTGCTGCTGGCACAAGGCACGCCGATGATCGTCGCCGGTGACGAGTTCGCCCGCACCCAGCACGGCAATAACAACGCCTATTGCCAGGACAGCGAGATCGGTTGGGTCAACTGGGATCTGGATGACGACGGCAAAGCCCTGCTCAAGTTCGTCAAGCGCCTGATCAAGCTGCGCCTGGCCTATCCGATCCTGCGTCGTGGCCGCTTCCTGGTGGGCGATTACAACGAAGACATCGGCGTGAAAGACGTCACCTGGCTGGCGCCGGATGGCAACGAAATGAGCACCGAGCAATGGCAGGACAGCAATGGTCGTTGCCTGGGCATGTTGATGGATGGCCGCGCTCAGGAAACCGGTATCCGCCGCGCTGGCGCAGACGCTACCTTGTTGCTGGTGGTCAATGCCCACCATGACATGGTCAATTTCCGTCTGCCGCCGGTGCCCGAAGGTGAGTTCTGGACCTGCCTGCTGGACACCAACGACACGACGATCAAGGCTCAGGAGCGCTTTAACTTCGATCACGAGTACGCCGTAACCGGCCGCTCACTGCTGCTGTTCGAATTGCAGCGCGACGACGAGGTGTGAAATGAACTGGCAGGGAAGCCTGGATAGCGGCCGTGCTTATGCCGACACCGAGGCGCTCGGCGCAGCCCTGAGGGCCTTGGTGGCCCAAGGGCTGGACCGGTTGCCGCTACCCGGCGGCGGCCAGACCCTGGAGCGGTTCAGGCATCTGGCCGATGTGGCCGCGCACGACTTGCGCCTGTGCAAGTTGTTCGAAGGCCACACCGATGCCTTGGCGATCATGGCCGAACTCGGCAGCCCCCCGATGCCCCAGGGCAGTACCTGGGGCACATGGGCCGCCGAACCGCCCACGGCCAAGGTGCGTGTACAACACGACGGCCATTGCTTGCGCGTGCACGGGCGTAAAGCCTGGTGCTCCGGCGCGGCGGTGGTCAGTCATGGATTATTAACCGCCTGGGATGAGCAGGACCGCCAGCAATTGGTGGCGGTCCCGATGCAACAACCAGGCGTGAGTGTGACCGATCAAGGCTGGCATGCCGTGGGCATGGCGGCCACCGGCAGTGTCGAGGTTGTCTTCGACAATGCCAGCGGTGTGGCCGTGGGTGGGCCTGGCGACTACCTCGCCCGCCCCGGTTTCTGGCAAGGCGGCGTCGGTATCGCGGCGTGCTGGTATGGCGCGGCGCAGCAACTGGGCCAAGTGCTGCAGCAGAACTGTGCGCGGCGCGCCGAGCCCCATGCCCTGGCGCACTTGGGCGCAGTGGACAGTGCGCTACACGCCGCCGCCTGCGTGTTGCGCGACGCCGCCGACCGCATCGACCGCGCGCCCAAGGCCGACGCCAGGGAGCTGGCCCAACGGGCACGCGCCTGCATCGAGGACGCCGTCGAGCAGGTGATCCGCCATGTCGGCCGTGCAGTCGGTGCCGGGCCGTATTGCCAGGACCCGCACATGGCCCAATTGATGGCGGATCTGCCGGTGTATGTGCGCCAGAGTCATGCCGAACGCGACCTGGCAGCCCTTGGCGAATGGGTCGCCGGCCAATCCAACGAGAGGTGGCAGCTATGAAAGCCAACCCGATCGTCGGCCAGGGCACGCCGTTGCAGCACTGGCAGACGTCACCGCGCCTGGCGGCGTTGCCCTCTATCAGCGTTGAGGAATTGGTCCCGGAAGGCCATCGCGCGGTGATTATCGCGCCCCATCCGGACGACGAAGTGCTGGGGTGCGGCGGGCTGTTGCAGGGCCTGGCGGCGCTGGAGCGGCCGATCCAATTGATCTCGGTGACCGACGGCAGCGCCAGCCACCCCGGCTCGCAACGTTGGCCGGTGGAGCGATTGAGCGTGGTGCGCCCGCAGGAGTCGGCCCAGGCCCTGCATCGCTTGGGGGTGCCGCTGCACAGTCTCAAATGGCTGCGCGCAGGCTTCAGCGACAGCCAAGTAGCAGCGCGGGAGGACGAGTTGGTGGGGTTTATTCAGCGCTATCTCAAGCCCACCGACGTGCTGTTCACAACGTGGCGCGAAGACGGCCATTGCGACCATGAAGCGGTGGGCCGCGCCAGCGCCAAAGCCGCCGAAGCAGTAGGCGCGCGACTGTACGAGTTGCCGGTATGGACCTGGCACTGGGCAACCGCCGAAGACGCCCTGGTGCCCTGGCACCGCGCGCGCAAAATCCCCCTGACCTGTGCAGCGGTGGCGCGCAAGCGTCACGCCATCCATGCGTTCGCCAGCCAACTGGAGGGTGATCCGCAGATCGGCTTGCCGCCGGTCCTGGCCCCCTATGTGGTGGAACGCTTGCTGCAACCTTTTGAAGTGGTATTCGTATGAGTGTGGCCACCCGGTATTTCGATCAACTGTTCGCCGGCAACGATGACCCCTGGGCCTTTCGTCAGCGTTGGTACGAGCGGCGTAAACGCGCCCTCACCCTGGCCCTGCTGACCAAGCCGCGCTACGCCTCGATCTTCGAACCTGGCTGTGCCAATGGTGAGCTGAGTGTTGAGCTGGCCGCGCGCGGCGATCGTTTGTTGTGTTGCGATACCGCCGCGGCCGCCGTGGCGCTGGCGCGTACTCGGTTGCTCGGATTTACCCACGCCCAGGTGTACCAGAGCCGTTTGCCGCAAGAGTGGCCCACGGGCCGATTCGACCTGATCGTGCTCAGCGAACTGTGCTACTACCTGGACGCCGATGACTTGGGTCGGTTGATCGAGTGCGCGTTGGCCAGCCTGACTGCCGACGGGCAGATCCTCGCCTGCCATTGGCGCCCGCCCATCGACGGTTGCCCGCTAACCGCCGAGCAGGTGCATGCCATGTTGGACCAACGCCTGGGCATGCCCCGTGTGGCCAGCCACCCAGAACAGGATTTTCTCCTCGACCTGTGGAGCCGCGACGGTACCTCGGTCGCCACCCTTGAGGGCTTGCGATGATCGGCATTCTGATCCCGGTGCATAACGAACAAGCGCTGTTGGCCGAGTGCCTGGATGCCGCATTGATTGCCGCGCGGCACCCGGACTTGCTGGGCGAACCCGTGCAGGTGCTGGTCATGCTCGACAGCTGCAGCGACGCCAGCGCCACCATCGCCCAGACGTACCCCGTGCAGTCTCTGGAGGTGCATGCGCGCAATGTCGGGCATGCCCGTGGCGTCGGCGCGCGGCATTTGTTGAATCAAGGCGCACGCTGGATCGCCTGCACCGACGCCGACAGCCGCGTGGCACCGGACTGGCTGGCCGCGCAGTTGGCGTTGAACGTGGACGCGGTATGCGGCACGGTCACGGTGGATGCCTGGAGCGAGGGTTTCGATCCGGCCGCCCAGATTCGTTATCACCAGGGTTACGAAGCACGGGACGGCCATCGGCATATCCACGGCGCCAACCTTGGGGTAAGCGCCGGTGCTTATGTGCGCGCCGGTGGGTTCGAGCCCCTGGCCTGTCATGAAGACGTACATCTGGTACGCGAACTTGAGCGCTGCGGGGCATCCATCGCGTGGAGCCACCGCCCGCAAGTGATCACCAGCGCGCGTCTGGACGCCCGTGCCAGGGGCGGTTTCGGCGACTTTCTGAAGAGCCTGGTGCTGGCTTCTTGAAAAAAAAACCGGGCCTGCCTGAAAACCGCCGCAACCTTGTCTATGCTCATGACGCCTTGCTGGTAATTCAAGGTTGGATTGCCAAGCACCCATCACGGCGGAGTCTGTGGTGAGGATAAAAGAGTCGTGCCGTCAACGGCTGACGACCGCGCATCAACCGACAAGGATGTGACATCCATGAAGCCTGCCTCTCTGAGCGAAGGCCGTCGCGGCCCTCCGCAAATCTGGAACAGTGCGCCTCAGTTGGCGCTGCTCGCCCCGGTCGCGCCGTCCACCCTGGTGCCGCCTGGCGCACGCGTGGTGATCATCGCGCCCCACCCTGGGGACGAAGTTCTTACCTGCGGTGGTTTATTGCAACTGTTCAGCAACCTGGAACACCCGCTGCAACTCATCTCCATTACCGACGGCAGCGCCAGCCATCCTGGCTCCCAAGTGTGGCCGGCTAGCCGTTTGAGCGTGGTGCGGCCCCAGGAAAGCGCTGAAGCGTTGCGCCGCTTGGGCATGCCATTGCACAGCCTGAAGTGGATTCGTGGCGGCTTCAGCGACAACGCACTGGCCGCCCGTGAACCGCAACTAAGCCAATTTATCGCGCGTTACCTGCACCCTGGCGACGTGGTGTTCACCACTTGGTGCAACGATGGCAACAGCGACCACGACAGCGTCGGCCGCGCCGCGGCCAGAGCCTGCGACCTAGTGGGTGCGCGGTTATATGAGGTGCCCGTCTGGGCCTGGCATTGGCCGGCCGCTGAAAGCGCGATGATCCCCTGGCAACGCGCGCGCAAAGTGCGCCTGAACACCTGGAGCGTCGCGCGCAAACTCCATGCCGCCCATGCCTATGCCAGCCAGTTGGCAGGCGACCCTCAGATCGGCCTGGCACCGATGCTGGCGCAGGTGCTGCTGGAGCGGATGCGCGAGCCTTTTGAGATCGTGTTTGCCTGAATCGTCAAACGGGACGGGAGCGCATAACGAGCCGCTCCCATCACGCTTACTCTTCTTCCTTGACCTCACGGCACTTGATGACGTACTGGCTGGCATCCTGCCAGATCGAGTTATCTGCCCGAATAGAGGCCTCGGCAACCTCGGACGTATCGGCGTCAACGGGAATATCAGCCTGGCGTGCAGCACTGCCTTGCCCGTTGTTAATTTTCATATCGTAGACCGCGCAATCGAAAGTCGCCGCCCAGCTCAGAGAGGTTGCAGCCAGCAAGATCAGGGCCAGGGGTAACACCGAAAATTTCTGAATACTCATGACGTTCTCCTTGTGAATGAGGGAAATGATGGGTTTGCAGGGCACGTCGACCACAGGACCCAGACTGCTGCATTCACCTAATACCGCCGCGCTCGTACGCCAATGAGCATAGCCAACCGAAGACAGCTACTGACTGGTCTATACCTGTTATTTCTGACAGTGGCGCCTCACGCGACGTATGACTAAGGTGGAAAAAACTGCACAGGCTCAGATGCAGTCGAGAAAGCCATGCCAACCCTTTGCATTGGCCGGTGTTTTCGAACAGGTAACCCGTATTCCCTGCCTCGTATCGCTCATCACGTTGTCATGGCATGACCCGCCCCTAGCCTTCAGGCGACTGGGGCAAGCCCCTCTCGAATGAGGTCGGATCATGCGCACATGGAAACGCTCCTGGTTTTACTTGGGCATTGCCTCAACCTTTGCCCTGATCATCTTGCCCCCGCCTGCTCACGGCGCCTGCTCAATCAACAACACGGCGGGCGACGATATCTCCACCTGCGACAGCGGTACCGCTCCAGGCTTTGCCGACACCGGGGGTAATAACACCCTCAATATCAGCGGCTCGGGTCGGCTCACCAGTAACGTGACGTTCGGCGCCAACAACGATCTGGTGGACATTAACGGACCTACCGCAGGCATCACTGGCAACCTCTCCATGGGTGACGGCAGCAATATCTTCCGCTCCATCCTCGGCGATATCACCGGCTCGGTCAGCCAGGGCGGGGGCCGGGATATAGCGCAGATCAGCGGCGGCAACGTGCGTGGAGCCTTCACTCAGGGCGCCGGTATCGACGATTTTGCAATGAGCGGTGGCACTGTCGCGTCGCTCGCTCAGGGCGACGGACTCGACACGTTCAGCATGAGTGGCGGCACCATCACCGGCGCCTTCGAAGATGGGGACAACGCCAAGATGTCCGGCGGCACCATCGGCCGCGTCGACATGAAGCTGGATAACAATACGTTCGATATGTCCGGGGGCAGAATCATAGGCAACCTGGTGACCGGTTTCGGCCTGGACACCATTCTGATTTCGGGTACGGCCTTCGTAGGGGGCAATATCAGCGTCAGCGGCGGCGATGACAGGGTGGAAGTCTCAGGTGGCGACGTCAACGGACGCATACTGCTGAGCTTTGGTAATGACACTTTCGAGTGGTCGGGAGGCAATCTGCACTCTTTCGTACTGTTGGCCGATGGCGACGATAAAGCCCTGCTCAAAGGTCTGGTCAACACGCAACTGGCCCCTGCCCAACTGATCGACGGTGGCCTTGGCAATGACACGCTGACCTTGGACAACACCAAGGCCGCAGATCCGGGTTTGTTTCCCAATTGGGAAACCATCCAGTTGGACAACGGCTCGCAGTTGATACTGGGCGGCACGCTCACCTTGGGCGACAGCGCCACAGGCACCGGCAAACTGACAATCGACGGCGCCAGTCAACTGTTGGTGAACACCGGTGTGATCGCGCCGTTCACCGACGGCCAAGCCGTCAACGTCACCAACAGCGGCACCATCGATATGACCACCGGCAGTTCCAGTACCGCCGACAGCTTGACCATCAATGGCAATTACACCGGCAATGGTGGGCAGCTCTTGTTGCAAAGCAAGCTGGACGGCGACGGTTCGCCCAGCGACAAACTGGTGGTCAGCCAGGGCACGATGCAGGGCAATACGCTGATCAACGTCACTAACCTGGGCGGCACGGGGGCGGCCTCGTTACAGGATGGCATCCAGGTGGTGCAGGCCCTCAACGGTGCCACCAGCAGCGATACTGCCTTCACACTCGGCAAACCGGTGTCCGCTGGCGCCTTTGATTACTACTTGTTCAAAGGCGGCGTCACGGCGGGAACCTCAGAAAACTATTACCTGCGCTCAAGCATCCCACCCGTACCGATCGACCCGGTGATTATCGGCCCGTTGCCGGGGATCATCCCTGGCGAACCGCCGCTGCCGCCGAACCCCGGAGTCGACCCACTGCCCATCTACCGCCCGGAAGTGTCGGTTTATGCCGTGTTGTTCCCAGCCGTGCAACAGGTCGTTCAGGCCATGCTGGGCACTTATCACGAACGCCTGGGCGACCAGCTTCAGCAACAGCAAACCGGCGCCTTCGCGGCCGGTTGGGGCCGGGTATATGGCAACAGCAGCCGACAAAGCTACGCCGGCACCGTCAGCCCAACGCTGGACAGTTCCGTGTCCGGATTCCAGGTGGGCACCGATGTCTACGCCGGCGTCCTCGACAACGGCTTGCAGCAGCGCGCCGGCTTTTTCGTCGGCCACAGCACCCTCAAGGGCGACGTCAAAGGCTTCAGTGACGCGCGCCAGGACCAGGACACCGGTAACACGACCTTGCGCGGCGACAGTCTGGGCGTGTACTGGACGCTGCTCGGCGCCAACCAGGCGTATCTGGATCTGGTGCTGATGGGCACACGCTTCGACGGTCACAATGAATCGGACCGTGGGGTGAAGATGAAGACCCGCGGGCACGACGTCACCGCCTCCGCCGAAGTCGGTTGGCCGCTGCCGATCAACGACACCTGGATTGCAGAGCCCCAGGCTCAGGTGATCATCGGCAAGACCAAGCTGGAACGGCAGAACGACGGGGTTTCCGATGTATCTTTCAACGCCGACACCCGCGTCACCACGCGCCTGGGCGTGCGCCTGCGCGGTGAGTATCAGGTCAGCGGTATGCCGTTCGAACCCTATGCCAGGGCCAATGTGTGGCACACCAGTGCGGGGCAGAACACCGTCACCTTTGATCACCTGACGGACATCGACACCGAGCAAAAGTCCACCACCCTGGGCCTCAGCGTCGGCGCGAGCCTGGAGGTGGCGAAAGGCATCAGCCTGTACAGCGAGGTCGGTTACAACCGCAATCTGGACAGCAATACCTTCAACGGGCGCCAAGGCACGCTGGGCCTGCGCATGGAGTTTTGACTAACCGGCGGCGCTGGCCGGCGCAGTGCCGGCCAACGGTTGTGGTCAACCCTTTCGGACGAGTGTGCGACCCTTCACTTCGTGCCCTCTTCATCTAAGTAGCGGCCAAACGCCACATGCGCCGATGTGAAAAATTCGTTAACTAATTCTTCCCTAAGGCTTTTTCCTACAGACTGAATCTGCCAGACTAACGCGAATAGTTCTCAACATATTTCTTATTAGCCACGGACGGCACTCGGGGAGAGTCAGTTTCATGTCTGTGCAATCACACGGCGGCAATGGTTTTTCACTCAGTCTGATGACATTGGCGGTCTGTCTGGCCACCACCCACCTGGCTTACGCCGCCGATGCAGAAGCACCGGCCACCACGCTGGAACTGGGCGCCACGCAAATTTCCGGCGAAGGCCAATTGGGCCAGACCACCGAAGGCACCCAGTCCTACACCACCGGCTCGATGAGTACCGCAACCAAGCTGCCACTGACCTTGCGCGAAACCCCGCAGGCCGTGACCGTGATCACCCGTCAGCGCATGGACGACCAGGCGATGACCAGCATCAACGACGTGGTCAACGCCACGCCTGGTCTGTTTCTGAACTACTCCGACGGCCCTGGTCGGCAGACCTACACCTCCCGGGGCTTCGACATCGATAACCTGATGTATGACGGTATCCCCAGTGGCTACAACGGCGCGTCGGTCGGTGCGCAGCCGAACCTGGCGATGTTCGACCGCGTTGAAGTGGTGCGCGGCGCCACCGGCCTGGTCACTGGCGCGGGCAACCCGTCGGCCGCCATCAATATGGTGCGCAAGCGCCCGCTGGATGAGCAGAAAGTCACCCTCACCGGCGCAGCCGGCAGTTGGGACGATTATCGCGGCGAACTCGACGCGTCCAGCCCGCTCAACGACAGCGGCACCCTGCGCGGCCGAGTGGTGACGTCGTACCGCGACGCCAACAGCTTTATCGACAAAGCCGAAAACAGTCACGGCCTGTTTTACGCTGTCACCGAAGCCGACCTGAGCGAAGACACCACCCTGACCTTGGGCTTCTCCAACCAGAAGGACAAAACCAACTACTTCTGGGGCGCCTCGATGATCGGCCAGGACGGCCATCACCTCGACCTGCCGCGCTCCTACAACCCCGGCACCGATTGGGAAAACAAGGATCAGGAAATCAACACGGTCTTCGCCGAACTGCGCCAGCGCCTGGCCAATGACTGGAACCTGCAAGTCAACGCCAACTATGCCGAACAGAACGCGCTGTTTTCCGGCTCGTACCAATCGCGCTGGGTCAACAACTCCCTGGCACGTACGGTTTACCAGGCCAAGTACGACGAAAACCAGGCAGGGGTCGACGCCTTTGTCAGCGGCCCGTTCCAGGCATTCGGGCGCAGCCATGAACTGGTGGTCGGCGCGAGTAAACGCATCTACGACATGACCACCCACAACTACAGCCCCTACGACCTCAACTGGCCACTCACCGCAGGCAAGCCGGATTTCGTCCATACCAACAACCAGCGCGAAGTCACCACCCAGGACAGCGTTTACGTCACCACACGCCTGAGCCTGGCAGACCCGTTGAAGTTGATCCTCGGCGGGCGCCTGGACTGGTACGACTACGATAACCGCGATGGCGACGGCGACTTCCACGTCACCCGCAACCTTACGCGCTACGCCGGCCTGATCTATGAGCTGGACGATCACCACTCGGTATACGTCAGCTACAGCGACATCTTCACCCCGCAAAAAGAAAAGGACACCGGCGCCGCGCCGCTCAAGCCCATCGTTGGCAAGAACTATGAGGTCGGCATCAAGGGCGAATACCTGGGCGGCGCGCTGAACGCTAGCGTTGCGCTGTTCCGCATCGACCAGGAAAACCGTGCTGTGCAGGTGGTGGTTCCGAACTGCCCGCAGGCTTCGTGCTCCCAGGCATCAGGTGAGATCCGCAGCCAGGGTATCGACTTCGAACTGCAAGGCGCATTGACCGAAAACTGGCAGGTCGGTGGTGGCTACACCTACGCACGCACCCACACCATCAAGGACGACGCCAAGCCGCAGTTGGTCAACAAGCAGTTCGATACCGACGTCCCGGAACACCTGTTTAAGTTGACCACCCGCTACAACTTCCAGGGCCCACTGGAAAAACTGCGGGTGGGCGGCAACATTTCCTGGCAGAGCCGCCTGTACAACGATATCCCGTTGGCCAACGGCAGCACCTACCGCCTGCAACAAGGCGCCTACGCCGTCACCGACCTGATGGCCGGCTACAAGGTCAACGACCACCTCGACCTGCAGGTCAACGCCAACAACATCTTCGACCGGCGCTACTACTCCACCATCGCCAACTCGGCGAGCTACGGCGGCGATGCCTACGGCAACCCGCGCAACATGATGCTGACGGCCAAGTACAGTTTCTGAGGCTTCAGGCAACACGCGTCGACGGGCACCCCCCGCCGGCGCTAGCGCTGACGGCGGCAACGCATTAGCGTTGCCCGCACCACCAGCTTGTGAAACGGGCGAATCAGCAGAATGTAGATACGCCCCAGCCGGTTGTGGGTGTGTACCGCCGTCGTGGCGATCAGCACTTCACCGCGCTCGTCGCGCCGTCGAAGCAGCGAAAGACGAAAATCCAGGTGGCTGTCATTTTCCCCCAGCACCATCTCGTCAGCGGTCTGCTCCAGCACCGGGAAAAAGTCGATATGGGCTTTATCCGAATGGGCGCGACGCACCTCGCCGGAGGTCCGCACGCCCAACGGCCCCATCACACCATCACGGATCGTGATCAGCACCTTGAACCACACAGGCGGCGAACCCAAGGCGCGTACGGCGAGGTCATTGATGGAGACGTCAGCCGCGTCGATAGGCACGACAAAACTATCAAGCAACTGCGCGTTCGGGTACCAGTCACGGATCAGGCTTTCTGGCGGTGGATCGATAGGCCGGGCAAGCAAGGTCATGTGAGGGGTTTCCCTGAATGAATGCAGCTGAGTCGTGAGCGTGGTCGGCAGTCCGGGCGCCATCGGGGGCAAGCCCCCTCCCACATTCAAAACGTTATCGATCGACCTGCTTGGCGTCGATAAACGGCACCGTACTGTTTGGCAGCATGGTGGTCGGCAGTACGCCGTTCCAGCGCTCGGCCTTGGTCAATTCGATCAGGTTCTGGTTGCTGGCCAGGGCCTTGGCGCGGGCCTGGATCGCGTCGGCTTCGGCGTTGCCGCGCAAGCGCGTGGACTCGGCATCCGCCTTGGCCTGGGCCAATTGCGAGTCAGCCTCGGCTTGGGCCTGGGTCACCCGGATCTGCGCCTGCACCTGCTCGGTCTGCAGCATTTGCTCGCGGGTTTTGACTTCCACTTCGGCTTTCATGCGCAAGGCAATCGAACGCTCGTAGTCATCGCTGAAGTCGATGTTTTCGATCTGTACGCCGTCGATCACCACTGGCCCGACTACCGAATCGCGGATGGCCTTGGTCACATCCGCGACGAACTTGCCGCGGTTTTGCACCGCCGACACCGCGTTGTACTGGCCGAATACGTTTTCCACCTGGGTCGGCACCTGACGAGCGATCAGGCGGTCACGCACGCCATCCAAGTCCTTGTAACTGGTGTACACCTTGGCGACATCGCTGGTAGGGATATGCCAGGACACCGAGACCTGCAACTTGGCGGTCTGCTGGTCCTTGCTGTACGCCTGGAGGTTGGCGTACTGGGTAGCCTGGCTTTGAATGCTGATAAACCGTACCGACTCAATGAACGGCAGCTTGAACGACAGGCCCGGCTCCACCACGCCTACCATCGCACCGTTACGCAACAGCACACCCCGCTCGGTCTCATCGACCGTGAACCAACTGGTGGCCAGAGACACCACCACGACCAAACCCACCGCTGCAGCGGCATAAGTAACCATTTTATTGTTCATCGAAACGTCGCGTCCCTTCGTTAAGTTGGCGGCACGATACCCTGAACCGCGTCCCAGGTGGGAGGATAACCAGGCAAATTTGCCGTACTGATAGCAGCGTCACAGTCCTGAAACTGCGCGTCGTGCTTGCCCCAAGCCCGCGTTATTCCGTCGTCAACGGACGGCCTATTGAAATACCCCGCTAGTGATACGTGTCCGCACCAGGAGCCGATCAATGATTCGCAAAGCACTGCCTTCCGACGCTCGGGCAATTGCCCAGGTGCATATCAACAGCTGGCAGCACGCCTATCGTGACCTGATGCCTGCCCATTACTTGGATTCACTGGACGCAACCCTGGCTCATCGCGAATCCAACTGGGTGAGGTCGAAGCCCTTTACGTCGCCGCCGGCCATTGGCACACCGGCGAGGCGGCATCCGTGCTGCTGATGGCACGCTAGGCTTGAAGCGCGTGGTCTAGACTATCTCCACCCCTTCACCTTGGAGAACGAGCATGCCCAGCAAAATCACCCTCTGCCTCTGGTACAACGGCACGGCCGAAGAGGCGGCGCGCTTTTACGCCAAGACGTTTCCAAACAGCAGCGTAGACGCCATACACAAAGCGCCGGGCGACTACCCGTCGGGCAAGCAAGGCGATGTGCTGACGGTAGAGTTCACCGTGATGGGCCTCCCGTGCCTGGGGCTGAACGGCGGGCCGATATTTCCTCAGACCGAGGCATTTTCGTTCCAGGTGGCCACGGATGATCAGGCCGAGACCGATCGCTATTGGCACGCGATCATCGACAACGGCGGTCAGGCCAGTGCCTGCGGATGGTGCAAGGACAAGTGGGGAGTGTCGTGGCAGATCACACCGCGGGCGTTGACCCAGGCGATCGCCCACCCCGACGCGGCCACCGCCAAGCGTGCCTTTGACGCGATGATGGGCATGGGTAAGATCGACATTGCTGCCATCGAAGCGGCCGTGAAAAAAACCTAAAGATTCACCCCCGGCGGCCGTCATCCTGGCATCCCCGAATGGACTCAATGAGGTTCTTGTGCGCGTTTTGACTTCTGTGTTGCTGGCCGGTGGCATCGCCACCCTGTCCGGTTGTGCCACCCAGTCCGGCAAAGTCGAGCAGATGCTCGCCGACACCCTGGCTCAACCATTGGTGGAGAACAGCATCGTGCGCGAAGGCGACTTGCTCAGCTTCGAGCTGCTGATGCACGACGCTACCGGCGGCGTGCGGCGCACTATGCAGTTCGAAGCGGCGTGCTCGTCCAAGCAATTGCACCTGCTGTACCTCGATGGTTCCCAACGCGTGTACCCGCTCAAAGCCGGGCGCTATACCGAGGCGCGCAAGCTGTCTGACACGCTGTATACCACCTTGGCCGCCAACCAGACATTTGTCCGCGCCTGTGCTGAAACGCCCAAGCCCGACTGGCGCCTGGTCAGCAAAGATGCGCGCGATAACTGGGTACTGCTCGACGCCGCCAGCGTCAAGACTGTGCAGGGTGAAACCCGTTTCTGGGCCGCCTTCGATAACCCGACGGTGCTCAACGACCTGCCCTACGACGCACCTTATGCGCAAAAACGCCAGCACTTCGCGGTGTCCTGCTCCAACGGCACGTACAAGGAACTGGCCGGCTACGATCTGGACGTGCGCAACCGCGTGAGCGATGGCCGGGTCGACAGTTTCCCAACGCCACAGCCCATCGCGGGCAGCGACGCCGACTATGCGCTGTTGTTCCACACCGTATGCGTCACCCCCGAGAAAATCGCCAAGCTGGACCCCTTCAAGCCGCGCCTGAAAGCGCCGGCCGTCATCGCCCTGTCGTCGGTGCAGCCCCAGGTGCTGGCCGCGCTTGCGCCCTTCAACCAGGACAAGCCCGCGCGCACCTTGAAGTATGTGCACTTCACCGGCACATCGACCCTCAAAGGCAAGACGTCCAACAGCACCAGCGAGCACTTCATCAGCCAGGACAAGGCCAGTGGTCAACTGCAGATCGTCCATCGCGGCGACGGCTATGAGTCCCAGTCGGTGAGCTGGCGCAACCTGGTATCGCTGGTGTCGAAGACAACGTACGGCGGCACCGGTATGGCGGAAAGCTCGACCTTGACGCAGTTAAGCTTGACCGGCAATTGGCAGGCCCTGCCGGTCGGCGAAACCGTGGTCTACCAGACCACCCGCTCGACACTCAACAGCCTGGTGGGCAGCTATAACAAGGTGCAGATCAACCGCTGCGTCGTCGAACGCGAATTGCCGGCCCGCGAACTCAACCCCAACCTGCTGGGGAATGCCAAGGCCTTGGCATGCCGCACCGATGACGATAAGTACAACCGCGTCGAACATGTGTACTACCTGAGTGATTACGCCTACTTCTACGAATCGAGCACGGACAAGAACGAGTTTTTCTACGCCGATACACGCATCGATAAGTTCGAATAACAGGTAACACTTCAGCGCCTGGCTTTGGGGCCGCTGCGCAGCCCAGCGCAAGCAAGCTTGCTCATACATGGACGCCCCCAGTATGCCAAGCACTCAATTCGTGAAAACACAGACGGGATAAGGTTGCAGCCATACATCCGGACTTTAAGTGAGGCGGTGCCTCTGTCCCTGATGGAATTCGCTGAT
>NZ_LEKF01000035.1:0-29830 GCF_001029595.1 Pseudomonas sp. ARP3 | reverse complement strand
CGGGCGCCGGCAACCGCCTGCTGATCCAGGGCGACCGCCACTACACCTACGACGCCTTCGGCAACCTGACCCAGGAACGCCGCGGCAAAGGCCAGCAACTCGTCACCGAATACCGCTATGACAGCCAGCACCGGCTGATCGAAATCACCCGGCCTAACGGCCAAACCGCCAGCTACCGCTACGACCCATTTGGCCGACGTATCAGCAAAACCGTCGATGGCCTCACCACCGAATTTTTCTGGCAAGGCGACACACTTATCGCCGAACACCAAGCGGGCCGCCACCGCAGCTACCTCTACGAACCCGACAGCTTCCGGCCGCTAGTCCTACTGGAAGGCTTCGGTCCAGACCACACCCAGCCCTACCACTACCAACTCGACCACCTCGGCACACCCCAGGAACTCACCACCCCCGAGGGCGATATCGTCTGGTCCGCCCACTACCGCGCCTACGGCGAAATCGCCCGGCTCGACGTAGGCAAAATCGATAATCCGCTGCGTTTCCAGGGCCAATACTTCGACGAAGAAAGCGGCCTGCACTACAACCGCCATCGCTACTACAATCCGGATACTGGTCGCTACCTCACGCCGGATCCGGTGAAGTTGGCGGGTGGGATCAATGGGTATCGGTATGTGCCTAACCCTACGGGGTGGGTGGATCCGCTGGGGTTGAACTCTTGCCCAGGTGGAGATAGCTGCAAACCGAACTCTGCACCTCAAACATCAGCAAAAAGTGCTGATCACGGTGAGCCGGCGTTACCGCAGCCTTCTGGAGCGGAGCGCAGAGCGAGGATAGATGAACTAGCAGAAGCCAATGCTTATCGACTTTTGGTAGAACTGGAACGCTTAATTCCAGGCGCACACTTTGTGGAAAAACATGGCGCTCAAACGACATTAATGTCTCAACTTGAACGGATCATGACTGCGCGAAACCCAACCACTGGCGATATTGAACGTCACATAGGAGGATATAATAATGGAGAACCGAAAATACCAAGCGCGGCCACACACTTCCTAAGCCATAGAGATCAGCTGAACGCTATTTATCGTGCGCAGCTGATATTTAAACAGGCTGATTTGTCAGCGTCTAAAACCCCTATAGATATGGGAAAAATAATTGGCGAAGGCTATAAAACGCAAGGCCAGGAATACCAGAAAACCAAAAAAGCCAAAGTCATCTTAAACAATAATGGACAACCCATAACAGCCTACACGGACCTAGAATGAAATTGAAACCAAGCTTACCAATAATCCAGGGATTGCTCTTCACTTATAGCTTCGAAAATATTAGAGATGAAGAACGAGAACTGCGAATCAAATCGACAAACGTAAACGACAGCGCAGAGCTCGGAAAATTATTCGATACGTTAACCAAACCTGAGTTCGCCGAATACAAACAGGAAGAGAGAGAATGGCACATCAACACCCTAAAATATTTTTTGAGCACAGACGAAACATTCGAATCGGTATTTTATCTTTTCGACACCTATTTCAAAGACGAAATCACTGACAAACGAAACTTCATGAAAGTGCTTCTAGACCGGCTAATCAAATATAACGAAGAAATCATAGAGCGCGACCAAAAACAATTTAACTCACAACAATAGAAAAAAACCCACCATCAGGAATATTTATGCAATTAAGCACCCAACTCAAAACTCATAGAATGCAATTTACCTGGCTAAAAGAAACTACAGCAAGAACTTCACACAAACTCTCGTCCTTCATCGGGGAGGATTATTAAACCTAGGAGCGGAAACGTACCTGAAAACCAAAGAACATTACAATTTTGAGGATTAATCGATGAAGTACTGGAACGATTTAGATCAAAATATATTCTTTGAAAAAATCTTTAGCAGACCGGTAGAAATTGGCCAGATTGCTCTTTTTTCTATGCAAATAGAAAATGATCGTCCTTCTGTGGGACTGGGATTCGACATACCGGAATTTCCTGACACATTACCCAAAAAATGGGAGGGCAAAGGCTACAACACATGCAGAATGGGCATCGACTGTCATGGTATTCAAGACTTGAGCATAAAAAATATTCCTGTTCGGGAAGTATTTTTTGTCAAAATCACCAAGGAAAATAACCAGTTTTATTTTCAGGCGACTAACAAGAACGTCTTAATTGAATTCAAAGCTAATTTCATCACACTCGCGGACCCAAATGTTCACATAAACGGGCCCATTGATTAGACGGCACTAAATATCTTATTCAAGACAACTCTGCTGGCCATAAGCATGGACGGTGCGATAGAACTAGAGACGCCCCATTTTACTTCAACTTACGCCCATTCGAAACACCGCGAAAAGGCCATATTCCCGGAACTAAAAAAACACTATCTCTTCAGGAAATAAAATGAAATATTGGAACGAACTAGATAAAAGCACTTTCCTCAACAAAATCTTTAGCAAGCCTATTGAGATTGGAAAGATAGCACTTTTTTCATTAAGAATTGAAAATGACCAACCAAGTATTAACTTGGGTTTCGACATACCTGAGTTTCCGGATATCCTGCCAGAAAAATGGAAAAACAAAGGTTACAACACGTGCAGAATAGGGATTACCTGCAGCGAAATTAGCAATTTAAAAATACACAATCTACCCATCCATGAAATTTTCGTTCTTGAAATCCAAAACGAGAACGCTCATTTTAATCTAGAAGCAAAAAGCAAAAGCGCCCTAATAACATTCAGTGCCAAATTCGTTTCACTTAACGACCCCAGCGTTTACATCAATGGACCGGACGATTACTACTTCTAGCAACGACAATAAAAATTTCGCCCCTTTCCCGATGAGGGCGCAGGATACCCGCACTGAATAAACGAAAGCCATATCACATTTCTTTCACATATGAGCGATCACTACCATGGCATTTCAATTTGAGGAACCATCTATCCCCCCCATAGCCAACCCCAATTCGCCGCCCCGCCCTACCGCGCCTAGACTCTGTTCAAGTTGTTTCAACGGACAGAGGATTTATCATCATGGGCAAACGTCATCCCAATCTCCCCGCCTGGCAGTGGCGCCATTACCCGCAGAACCATCAGCATCCGACCAATCTGGCGTTGCATCTGATCGCGGTGCCGCTGTTTATCATCGGTTTTTTGTTGATCGTGTCCGGGGTGTTCAGCCTCAGCGTGGCCAGTTTTGCGGTGGGTGTGGTCGGTATCCTTGCAGGGCTGGTGTTGCAGCGTCATGGGCATAGCCTGGAAGCTCAGGCCAGTGAGCCGTTCAGTGATCGCAAAGATGCGGTGCAACGCCTGGTGGTCGAGCAGTTCGTGACTTTTCCGCGCTTTGTGTTGAGTGGCGGTTGGTGGCGCGCCTGGCGGCAGCGCCAACGGCATTGAAGGTCAGGCGAATACCACCACGGTCTGGCGGCTGATGGCGATCAGTTCACCGCTCGGGCTCCACAGTGCGGCAGCGGCGTGACCGTAGCCGTCGCGGGCGTGTTCGATGTTGACGTAGTACTGGCACCAGTCGAGGGTGGTGAGGTTTGCCAGCGGCTGGATGAATTCGATGGTCCAGGTCAAGGTGCTACCGGGGGCCGGTTTCTTCAGGTGCGGCAGCAGCGCCGGAGGCCAGGCGTCGACCAGCGCGAGGATGTGCGCCTCGGTCAGCGGCTCTTGTTTCACATCGCCACGCAGTCGGACCCAACCACCCATCTCGCGGGATTTGTTACCGGTAAACGGCAAGCCGCCGACACTCCAGCGCATGGCCAAGTGGCGCATGAATTCAGGCGTCACCCCTTTGATATAGGGCAGCTCCTGGCATTCGTCCCAGTGTTTGAACATGGGTGGCGGCTCGCTGAGGACGTCGATTTCCGACGTTCGAGACCCACCAAAGCTGGCCTGCACCAGTGTCGCGACTTCGCCGTTCTGCACCACGCGCCCGAGCAACTGGCTGACGGCCTTGCCTTCGCGCAACACTTCAACTTGATAACTGGCCGGCACATCAGGCGCCACCGGCCCCACAAAGGTCACTGCCAGCGAGCGCAGCGGGCGATCGCCGGGGACTTGGGCACGCAGGGCTTCGTATTGCAACGCTGCCACTAGCCCTCCGAAGGTCGCACGGCCCTGGGCCCAGTCGGCGGGGATGGTCACGTCCAAGGGGTTATGACGGGCAGCGTCGAGCAAATCACTAAAGTGCATGGCGACCTCAAAGCGAGAAACAGAAGACAGGATCTTAACCATCCTACCTACAGTGAACAGCGCCTATTCCGGCCAAAAACCGGACCGTCTCAGAAGCAATGAGCGCTGAGTTTGTCCAGTACACGGTCGGACTCGCCCTCGGCCTTGACCAGGGTGCGCTGCCACACCGCCACGCAGGGCTGCAGGTCCGCCTGCTGTTCAGCTTGGGCCAGCCACTGTAAGCAATCGTGCCAGTCGCCAAGCACGGCCTGGGCTTTCTTGAGACGGGGGACGGCATTGGCGGGGAGCTTATCCAACTGTGGGTACGCCTCGGCGGCGTAGCGCACACGCTTGATCAATAAGCGCAGACGATGCCGATCATGACCCGGCTCTTTGAGCGCTGCGCCAAGGTTATGCCACTGCTTGGCCAAGCGTTTTTCGATGCGCGTGCGCAGCCCTTTGAGCAGTTTCTGGTGTTCGGAGGCCCGAATAAAGCGCGGAAAAGCGTCCAGAATCTGTAACAACTGCGCAAGCTCAGGGGATTGAGCTACGTGACGATAGGCATCGGGCTGCGGCCGCAAGCGTCGATCCGCCGCCTCGTGATGGCCGTGCTGGTGCAAGTAAGCGGCCAGCACTTCCCGATCACGCAGGGGGGTAGTCAACTGACCGACAGCGCTGGCGGCGACTTCCAGTTGCTCCACACCCGGCAGCCCGCGCAAAGGTCGTAACAGGCTGCGCAAGCGGCGCACGGTGGTGCGCAGGTCGTGCAGGGCTTCATCATCAGTGACGGCGGCAAGGCGAGCCTGACAGCTCAGTAACCCCACTTCCAGGCCAATGACCTGGGCGACTAGCTGATCGACTAACGCTGACATCACTTGCTCCCCTGACGATGAACATTCCCCGACGACTCAAGATGCCCGACTCGGATCAGCGACCGGCGCGGGACTCACGAATGTAGAAGCGCGCTTTCTCGGCCTTGTTGGCACAACCTTCGAAGGCTTCGAATTGCTGTTGGGTCTTGGCGCCGGTCAACAGCGACAAGGCTTTAGAGTAGCTCACGGTACCGGCAAAGCCTTCGGCCTTGGCCAGGTCCAGTTCTTTCCAGGCGGCGTCCAATTGCGATCCGCAGCTGTCACGGTAGGCGGTTTTGCCGGCACAACCGGCCAAGGCCAACACGATCACAGGCACACACATCCAGGCTTTCATTGATGACACCTCAAAAGGAAGAAACAGTCGTACGGAATAGACGTTGCCTACAAGGAAAAGTGCCTTGTTCGCCAAGGGGAAATCATACTCGCCTATTGCCAGAGCATACTCGAGCCGCGTGGCTATTCTGGAAAATATAGTTCAGGCAGGCCGCGAAGATTGAAGCCGCCCCCTCAATGGGTGCATTGTGGGCGGCAGTCTGGGGAAGGACATGAACCATGAAGAAACGTGTTGCCTTGGTGCTGGGGTCCGGTGGGGCCCGCGGCTACGCCCATATCGGGGTGATCGAAGAGATCGAACGACGCGGCTATGACATCGCCTGTATCGCCGGTTGTTCCATGGGCGCCGTGGTCGGTGGCATCTACGCCGCCGGTAAGCTGGACGAGTATCGCCGTTGGATCGAAAGCCTCGATTACCTGGATGTGCTGCGCCTGGTGGACGTGAGTTTTCGCCTGGGGGCGATCCGCGGCGAGAAGGTCTTCGGGCAGATCCGCAAGATCGTCGGCGAGCTGAATATCGAAGAACTGCGCATCCCCTACACCGCCGTGGCCACCGACCTGACCAATCAGCAGGAAATCTGGTTCCAGGAAGGTTGCCTGCACCAGGCCATGCGCGCGTCGGCGGCTATTCCCAGCCTGTTCACGCCGGTGATGCAAGGCAATCGCATGCTGGTGGACGGCGGTCTGCTCAACCCGCTGCCGATCGTGCCGGTGGTGTCGAGCCACTGTGACTTGATCATTGCCGTCAACCTCAACGCCACCAACCAGAAGCACTATCAGTTACCGGTCATTCAGCGCCCACCGGCGTTCAAGAGTCGTTTCAACAGCCTGGCCAAGTCGCTGGGTTCGCACTTGCCGTTTCGCCGCAAACAGGCCGAGCAGTTAATGAAGCTTGAGCAGGAAGCCTTGCAGGCTCAGGCGGCGGATATCAACCCGTGGCTGGAGTCGGCCGAGCCCGAATCGCAGCAACCGGCGGCCGCGCCGGAAAAACCCGGGGCGCCGAAGTCGGCGACCGGTTCGTTCATCATCGATAACGTCGGCCCCGCATCGCTGCTGGATTTGATCAACCAGAGTTTTGAGGTGATGCAGACGTCGTTGGCGCAGTACAAAATCGCCGGTTATCCGCCGGATGTGCTGATCAACGTGCCCAAGCGGGTGTGCCGGTTTTTTGAGTTTTACAAGGCGCCAGAGTTGATCGCCCTCGGGCGGGAGATCGCGAGCGATACGCTGGATCGGTACGAGAGTGAGCAGCCTTGAAGGCGTCGGTATGACGGGTGACGCCATCGCGGGCAAGCCCGGCTCCCACAGGGGATTGCAAGGGGGCATGCCCGCGACTCGAACACAGGAAACTGATCTACGCCCCCACTAATCGATACCCTACCCCGGCCTCGGTCACGATAAACCTTGGCTGGGTCGGATCATCCGCCAGTTTCTGGCGCAGATGGCCCACCACGATGCGCAGGTAGTGGCTGTCTTCGGTATGGGTCGGGCCCCAGATGTCCTTGAGCAATTGTTGCTGGGTGATCACCCGCCCCGGATGGCGCGCCAGTTGCGCCAGCACTGCGTACTCCTTGCGGGTCAGTGCCACTTCGGCACCGTCCAACAGCACGCGGCGATAGGCCAGGTCGACGGTCAGCGGGCCGAAGCACAGCGCGGCTTCCTGCGTCTCCCCCGCGGGGGCCTGGCGCAACAGCGCCCGAATCCGCGCCAGGAACTCTTGGATGCCAAAGGGTTTGGTCACATAGTCGTTGGCGCCGCCATCGAGGGCTTGGACTTTCTGTCCTTCGCTGGCGCGCACCGACAGCACCAGCACCGGCACCGTCGACCACTCTCGAAACTCGCGCAGCACTTGCTGGCCGTCCATATCCGGCAGGCCCAGATCCAGCACCAGCAAGTCCGGTTTGCTCAGTGCGGCCTGGGCAAGCCCTTCGCTGCCAGTGCCGGCTTCGATCACTTTGTAGCCCTGGGAGGCCAGGCTGATGCGCAAGAATTTGCGGATCTGCGGTTCGTCATCAATGACCAAAATCGTCGCGGTCTGGCTCATGGTGTTCCATCAAAATCCGTAGAAAAAACAGGGTAGCTCACGGCTCACGTTCCAAGCCAGGCTGGGTGGGCAACGGCAGGAACAGACTGATGCAGGTGCCGCGCCCATCGATGCCCTCGGCGACGCGAATATGCCCGCCGTGGGCGCCGACCATCCCTTGGCAGATCGCCAGCCCCAGGCCGGTGCCCTGCCCTCCACGGTCGCCACGCGCAGCGGTGTAGAACATATCGAAAATCTTCGCGCGCTCCTCCTCGGGAATGCCCGGCCCCTCATCAGCCACGGCAAAAAACAGCTGATTTTCCGCCACCCCGGCACTCAGTTGCAGGCGCCCGTGGGGCGGCGAAAAGCGCGCGGCGTTTTCCAGCACATTGACCAGCGCCTGTTCGATCAATGCCGCATGCACATACAGCAGGGGCAATTCGGGCGGCACATCGGTGCTCACTTGCAACGGCGCCAGCACCGCGCGCAAACGGCCAAGGGCGCTGCCGACGATATCCCCGGGAGAGACCCAATCGCGCGCCAGCTTAAGCGCGCCGTGGCCCAGGCGCGTCATGTCCAACAAATTCTGGATATAGCGGTCGAGACGCTCGGCCTCATCGCGGGTGCCTTCGAGCAGTTCGCGCCGATCCTCCAAGGGAATCGCCTCGCCGAGGGCCAACAGGCTGTCGATGCTGCCGCGCATGGACGTCAAGGGCGTGCGCAGATCGTGAGACACCGAGGCGAGCAAAGCGCTGCGCAGTTGCTCGGTTTCACCGTGCAAACGCGCGGACTCCAACTCTTGCGCCAGCTGTGCGCGGGCCAACGCTTGGGCCAGGGGCTGACTCAACGCCGTGAGCAGGCGACGGCGCTGGCCGCTCAATTCCAGGCCGGGTTTGGCGCTGACGCCGAGTAAGCCCAGCGGCCCTTCTTCCCCCGACAACGGCCACCACCACCAGCGTCCGAACGGTAAGGTGCCGGTGCCCATGCCCGCCGGCTGGTCGTGTTGCCAGGCCCAATCGGCGGCGGCGCGCTCGGCTTCGGTGAACGTCAGCGGGCCGCCGGTCTCGACCTTCCAGCCGCCCTGGCCGTCGCGGTTGACCAGGCACAGGTCCAGATCGCTCCAGCCCTCCAAGTGATGGGCAGCCGCGCTGATCACCGCCTGGCGGTCGGTGGCGGCGGTGAGTTTGCGTGACAGGTCCAGCAGCTCGCTGGTCTCTTCCTGGGTATCGCGCAAGGCTTGCAGCTGGCGACGCTGACGCGCGGCGAGGTTGCCGGTAAGCGCCGCCATCAGCAAGAAGAACAACAGCGTCAGTACGTCTTCTTCGCGCTGGATGGCAAACGAGAAGTTGGGCGGAATAAACAGAAAGTCATAGGTCAGGAATGACAGCGCGGCGCACACCAAAGAAGGCCCCAGGCTGCTGCGCACCGCCACCAGCAACACCGCCGCGAGGAACACCAGCGAGATATTCGGTAACGGCAGCGCGCTCGACACCGCCCACGCCACGCCGGTTGCCACCAAGGTAGCGACCACTGCCAGGGCGTAATCGAACCACTCCAGGCCGCGCACTTCCGGCAGACGCGGCGGGGCCGGCACATCGTCGCTGTCGAGCACGTTGATTTCCAGGCCCCGGGCATTGCGCAGCAGGCGTGCCGCCAGGCCGCCACCGAACACGCGGCGGTGCCAGCGCATGCGCGACTGCCCCACCAGCAGCAGGCTGGCGCGGCGTTCGGCGGCGTGTTGGATCAGGGTCTTGGCCACCTCGCCGGCACGCAACAACACCACCTCCCCGCCAAGGCGCTCGGCCAGTTGCTGGGCGTTTTGCAGGCGCAGGCGTGATTGCTCGTCCCGTGCGCGACCGTTATCGATATGCACCAGGCTCCAGGGCAGATGCCGACGCTGCGCGACGCGGCTGGCGTGGCGCACCAGACGTTCGGCCTGCGCATCGCCATCCACGCCCACCAGCAAGCGCCCGCGCACAGCCGGGGCGTCTTGACCGAGTTGGCGGTAACCCTGGGCCAGATCAGCGTCGACATGGGCCGCGGCGGCCTGCATCGCCAGCTCGCGCAGGGCCGTCAGGTTGGTTTGGGTGAAGAACGCATCGATGGCTGCGCGCGCCTGTTCCGGCACGTAGACCTTGCCATCGCGCAGGCGCTCCAGCAGTTCGCGGGACGGCAGGTCGATCAGCAACAGCTCGTCGGCCTCCTGCAGCACCCAATCCGGCAGGGTTTCGCGGACCTGCACGCCGGTGATACCACGCACTTGATCGTTGAGGCTTTCCAAGTGCTGGACGTTGACCGTGGTGAACACGTCGATACCGGCGGCCAGCAATTCCTGGATGTCCTGCCAGCGCTTTTCGTGACGGCTGCCGGGGGCGTTGCTGTGGGCCAGCTCGTCCACCAGCACCAGCTTAGGCTTGGCGGTGAGCAGGCCGTCGAGGTCCATCTCTTCCAGCATCACGCCGCGATACTCGCTGCGCACCAGCGGTTGCTGCGGCAAGCCGCTGAGCAAGGCTTCGGTCTCGGCGCGACCGTGGGTTTCGACTACGCCGGCGATCAATTTGACGCCTTGGCGCAGCTGGGTATGGGCGGCCTGGAGCATGGCGTAGGTCTTGCCCACCCCCGGCGCGGCGCCCAGAAAGACTTTGAGCCGGCCACGGCCGTGCCGGGGCAGATCGGCTAACAGGGCATCGGCGCGGCCGGAGTCGCTCATGCTCGGGGTTCCTTCAGGTGTTGATTGGTTGCGCTTCAGGCCGCCTTCGCGGGCAAGCCCGCTCCCACATGCGTACTCCTGTGGGAGCGGGCTTGCCCGCGAAGGCAGTTCACTGCTTACAATTTTTCCAAGGCCATGTTCAATGCCAACACATTCACCACTGGCGGGCCCACCAGCGGGCTTTCGACATGCTCATCGAGCAAGCGCTGCAAGGTCGACAACGGCACATTTCGCGCCGCCGCCACGCGCGCCAGTTGATAGGCAATCGCCTGCGGTGGCAAGTGTGGATCAAGACCGCTGCCAGAGGTAGTCAGCGAGGCCAGAGGCACCGGCCCCTGACTCGGTACGAATTGCTTGGTCGCGTCATCGAAGATGCGCGTCGCCAGCGCCGGGTTGCTTGGGCCAAGGTTGCTGGCACTGCTTGAGACCGTCGCAAAAGCGCCGGCCGATGGACGCGGGTGGAACCAGCTGTCACCGGTAAAGTCCTGGGCGATCAGGCTGGAGCCACGTACTTTGCCGCTGGCATCGCGCACCAGGCTGCCGTTGGCCTGGTCGGGAAATGCGACCTGGGCAACACCGGTGACCACCAACGGGTAGGCGATGCCGGTGATCAGCGTCATCAGAACCAACAGGCTGATGGCTGGGCGAATGATAGGGGTCATGTTCATATCCTCAATCAGTTGAGAAACCCGCTGGCGAGGGCGCCGGGGCACTGCCCGAGCAAATTCCCTCGCCACGGTTTGGAATTACACCAAGTGCAAGGCGGTGAGCAGCATGTCGATGGCCTTGATGCCCACGAATGGCACCAGAATCCCGCCCAGCCCATAGATCAGCAGATTGCGGCGCAGCAACGCCGCCGCGCTCGCCGCCTGCACCCGCACACCGCGCAGGGCCAATGGGATCAACACCACAATGATCAACGCGTTGAACACAATGGCCGACAGGATTGCGCTCTGCGGGCTCTGCAAGTGCATCACGTTGAGCACGCCCAATTGCGGGTAGATCGAGGCGAACAGCGCCGGCAGGATCGCGAAATACTTGGCCACGTCGTTGGCGATGGAAAACGTGGTCAGCGCACCGCGGGTCACCAGCAGTTCCTTGCCGATCTGCACCACGTCCAGCAACTTGGTGGGGTCGCTGTCGAGGTCGACCATGTTGGCGGCCTCGCGGGCGGCCTGGGTGCCGTCGTTCATGGCCATGCCGACGTCTGCCTGAGCCAGCGCCGGGGCGTCGTTGGCGCCGTCGCCGCACATCGCGACCAGGCGGCCGTCATTCTGTTCGTGGCGAATGCGCGCGAGCTTTTTCTCCGGGGTGGCTTCGGCGAGCACGTCGTCCACGCCCGCTTCGGCGGCAATCGCGGCGGCGGTCAGCGGGTTGTCGCCGGTCACCATCACGGTGCGAATCCCCAGTTTGCGCAGCTCGGCGAACCGTTCGCGAATTCCAGGCTTGACCACGTCCTTGAGGTGAATAGCACCGAGTAACTTGCCATCGGCGCACACCAGTAAAGGCGTGCCGCCGCTTTGGGCGATTTTGTCGACTTCCCGCGACAGCGCCGCCGGCAGGCCGTCCCGTGGCAGGCCGATAAACGCCAGCAACGAATCCACTGCGCCTTTGCGGAACACACGGCCCTGGTAGTCGACACCGGACAAGCGGGTTTCGGCGCTGAACGGAACACCGGTCAACTCATCCACCGTAGGCTCGGCCTGAGGATGCAAGGCGCGCAGGTATTCGACGATGGATTTGCCTTCAGCGGTGTCATCGGCCAGGGATGCCAGCAGCGCGCCTTCGGCCAATTCCCGCCCGCTCACGCCTGGCGCGGCAAACACCGCCGCGCAACGGCGGTTACCAAAGGTGATGGTGCCGGTCTTGTCGAGCATCAGCACATGCACGTCCCCCGCCGCTTCCACGGCACGACCGGACTTGGCGATCACATTCAGGCGCACCAGGCGGTCCATGCCGGCGATGCCGATAGCCGACAACAAGCCGCCGATGGTGGTAGGAATCAGCGTCACCAGCAGTGCGACGAGGAACACCAACGGTAAGCTGCCATTGGCGAAATGGGCGAATGGCTGCAGGGTCACCACCACCAGCAGGAAGATCAGGGTCAGACCGATCAGCAGGATATCCAGCGCGACTTCATTGGGGGTTTTCTGGCGTTTGGCGCCTTCCACCAACGCGATCATGCGGTCCAGCGTGGATTCGCCGGGGTTGGCGGTAATGCGGATCAGCAGCCAGTCGGAGACCAGCCGCGTGTTGCCGGTGACGGCCGAACGGTCGCCGCCGGACTCCCGGATCACGGGCGCGGATTCCCCGGTGATCGCCGCCTCGTTGACCGCGGCGATGCCTTCGATCACCTCGCCGTCACCGGGGATCATCTCCCCAGCGGCGACGCGCACCACATCACCTTTACGCAGGCTGGTGGCCGGCACCACCTTGAAGCTGCCATCGGCTTCCTGACGGCGTGCGCTGAGCCCTTCGCTACCGGCCTTGAGGCTGTCGGCGCGGGCCTTGCCACGCCCCTCGGCCAAGGCTTCGGCGAAGTTGGCGAACAGCACGGTGAACCATAGCCACACTGCGATCTGCACAGCGACGAAGGTGGGCACCGCGGTGTCCGGCACAAAGCACAACACGGTGGTGAGGATAGCGGTGAGTTCCACCACCAGCATCACTGGCGAGCGTTGCAACTGACGTGGGTCGAGCTTGACGAACGCTTGGATCAGCGCCGGGCGCCACAGAGCGGAAATCGCGGTTTTAGCCGGCTCCTGGGGTTTGACCGGAGCGGCGTTTTTTACAGGCATATTCATTTTCATATCCCTCAGAAGCCCATGCTCAGGTGTTCAGCAATTGGGCCCAGTGCCAGCGTCGGTAGGAAGGTCAGGCCGCCCACTAGCAAGATGGTCACGGTCAACAGCGTCACAAACAGTGGGCCGTGGGTCGGGAAGCTGTTCTGGCCAATGGGTGCGGCCTTTTTCATCGCCAGGCTGCCGGCCAGGGCCAGTATCGGGAGGATGTAACCGAAGCGGCCGATCAACATGCCCAGGCCCAACATCAGGTTGTGGAACGGCGTGTTGGCACTCAGGCCGCCGAACGCTGAGCCGTTGTTGGCGCTGGCTGAGGTGTAGGCATAGAGCAACTGGCTGAAGCCGTGGGGTCCAGGGTTGCTGATGGCGGAAGCCGGGCCCGGCAGGCTGGCGGCGATAGCACCGAGTACCAGCACGCCAACCGGCATCACCAGCAGGGTCACCACCAGCAGTTGCACTTCCTTGGCCTGGAGTTTCTTGCCAAGGTATTCCGGGGTGCGGCCAATCATCAGGCCGGCGAGGAATACCGCGATCAACACGTTGAGCAACATGCCGTACATGCCGGCGCCGACGCCGCCGAAGATCACTTCGCCGACCATCATATTGACCAGCGCCACCATCCCGCTGAGGGGGCTGAGGCTGTCCTGCATGCCGTTGACCGAACCGTTGGACGCGGCGGTGGTGGTCACCGACCACAGCACGGTGCCGGTGGTGCCGAAGCGCGCTTCCTTACCTTCCAGCGGTGCGGTTTGCTCCACGGCCGGGTTGTTCAGGGTTGGGTTGGGCTGGTACTCGGACCACAGCGAGGTCGCGCCGCCGATCAGGAACAACGCCAGCATGCAGCCGAGGATCGCGCGGCTCTGACGCAGATCTTTAACGTAGTGACCAAAGGTAAATACCAACGCCACCGGAATCAGGATGATCGACGCCACCTCGAACAGGTTGGACCAGGCTGTAGGGTCTTCGAACGGATGCGCCGAGTTGACGCCGAAGAAACCGCCACCATTGGTGCCCAGTTGCTTGATCGCAATCTGGCTGGCGGCCGGGCCGAGGGGAATCACCTGATCCACGCCCTGCAGCGTCACGGCATCAACGTAGTGGGCGAAGGTCTGCGGTACACCCTGCCACACCAGGAACAGCGCCAGTACCAGGCACAATGGCAGCAGGCCATAGAGGGTGGCGCGGGTCATATCGACCCAGAAGTTACCTAAGGTGCGTGCGGATTTACGACCGATCCCACGGCAAAGTGCGACCAGGACGGCAAGGCCGGTGGCTGCACTGACGAAGTTCTGCACAGTCAGGCCGGCCATCTGGCTGAGGTAGCTCAGGGACGCCTCGCCGCTGTAGGACTGCCAGTTGGTGTTGGTCATGAAACTGACCGCTGTGTTGAAGGCCAGCGTCCATTCCTGGCCTGGCAACTTCTGCGGATTCAGTGGCAGAGAACCTTGAAACACCAGGATCGAGAACAACAACACAAAGCCCGCAAGGTTGAACGCCAACAGGGCCAGCATGTATTTCTGCCAGCTCTGTTCCTGCTGCGCGTCCACGCCCGCCAAGCGATAGCAGACTTTTTCGACGGGCCCCAGTACCGGGCTCAGCCATGTGCGCTGGCCTTCCATCACCTTGTAATAGAACCGCCCCAGAAACGGCGCGGGCACCAGCACCACGGCGAAGAAGGCGATGATCAGCCAATAGTCATAACTGTGCATAGCCTGCTCCTAGTTCCGATCCGCGCGTAACAGCGCAACCAGCAGATAAATGAACAGCGCCACGGCCAATAGCAGTGACACCCCGTCCAGAACACTCATGGAAGTCTCTCCGTTTAGCGGCGAGCGCCGCGTGTGGGGCAATTGTCCGCAGGAGTGGTGTAAAGGAACGAGAGCGAGGGTGTGGGCGGGGCGTAAAGACGGCGTAAAGAGTGGGTTTATGCGAGTGCGGGTGCCGGGGTGGACGCTAGCGGGGGCAAGCTCCTCCAACATTTGGCCGGGGTGCATCCTAGGTCAACCTGTGGGAGGGGGCTTGCCCCCGATAGCGCCGGCCCGGCCACCGCCGCACCTAACTGGTGCAACACCACAAAACTTCAAACGCCAAACCATCCCCCACACGACAGTTGCGCCGCTTTACGACACGGTTGCGCAGCATGGCATGGCCGCTGCAACACCTTGAATCATTCCAACCCGTTCAAGGAGCGCCACACGATGAACACACAACTAAAACCCAGCTTGGGCACCCTGCATCTCTGGGGCATCGCCGTCGGGCTGGTGATCTCCGGGGAGTACTTCGGCTGGAGCTACGGCTGGGGTGTGGCCGGAACCCTGGGGTTCTTGGTGACCTCATTAATGGTGGCGGCCATGTACACCTGCTTTATCTTCAGTTTCACCGAGCTGACTACCGCGATTCCCCACGCCGGCGGGCCGTTTGCCTACAGTCGCCGCGCCTTTGGTGAGAAAGGCGGCCTGATCGCCGGGTTGGCCACGCTGATCGAATTCGTCTTCGCGCCACCGGCCATTGCCCTGGCCATCGGTGCCTACCTGAACGTGCAGTTTCCGGCGCTGGACCCCAAACACGCCGCCGTCGGCGCCTACATCGTATTTATGGGCTTGAACATCCTCGGCGTGAAGCTCGCCGCTACCTTCGAGCTGGTGGTGTGCGTGCTTGCCGTTGCTGAGTTGCTGGTGTTCATGGGTGTGGTGGCGCCCGCCTTCAGCTTCAGCAACTTCGCCCTAAACGGCTGGGCCGGCTCAGACACCTTCGGCGCCCCGGCGATTGCCGGCATGTTCGCGGCAATCCCCTTCGCCATCTGGTTCTTCCTCGCCATCGAGGGCGCGGCCATGGCCGCCGAAGAGGCGAAAGATCCCAAGCGCACCATTCCAAAAGCCTACATCAGCGGCATCCTGACCCTGGTGATCCTGGCCATGGGCGTGATGTTCTTCGCGGGCGGCGTGGGCGACTGGCGCACCCTGTCGAACATCAACGACCCATTGCCACAAGCCATGAAAACTGTGGTGGGCGACAGCTCCGGTTGGTTGCACATGCTGGTGTGGATCGGTCTCTTCGGTCTTGTGGCGAGTTTCCACGGCATCATCCTGGGCTACTCGCGCCAGTTCTTCGCCCTCGCCCGCGCCGGCTACCTGCCCTCTTCCCTCGCCAAGTTGTCGCGCTTTCAGACACCGCACCACGCCATCATCGCCGGTGGCGTGGTCGGTATCGCGGCCATCTACAGCGACGGCCTGATCAACCTGGGCGGCATGACCCTGACCGCCGCAATGATCACCATGGCCGTATTCGGCGCAATCGTGATGTACATCATGAGCATGCTTAGCCTGTTCAAATTGCGTAAGACCGAACCCCTGCTGGAACGCACCTTCCGCGCGCCAGGTTATCCGATCGTGCCTGGCATTGCGCTGGTGTTGGCGGTTGTATGCCTGGTGGCCATGGCCTGGTTCAACGCACTGATCGGGCTGATCTTCCTGGGCTTTATGGTGGTGGGGTTCATCTACTTCCAGATGACCGCCCAAGACCGCGCCGATGCACCCGCGGATGCAATGTTGACCGGGCTCTAAAGTTTTGAGGCAGAACAGGCCTACACTGAACTACTCAGAAAGCCTGTAACTCAAAGCAGTTATTCCCGTGGGAAAACCCTCCCACGGCAATCTGCCTCAAGGAGAGCGTTATGCCGTGGTATGCATGGTTGATTTTAGTGGTCGCGATCGGGTCGATCGTCGGTGGCCTGATGATGCTGCGAGACAGCGCCAACAAGGTTGAACTGACCGACGAACAACGCAAGCGCGTGGCCGAACGAAATGCGCAGGCGGATGCTAAGGATGCGCAGGATCGTTGAATCTTGAGTTACTCCCAATCCGCCTTGGCAATCTGCAAACCGTGCTGCCCTTTATAGGCAGCACGCTCCGGCTGGCTCCAGCCACTCAGCAATTCATCCCCCAATTTATAGATCTCCACGCCCAGCGGTCGGCACACCGTCAGCGGGTCTTGCGCCTCCGGCCCCCACATCGGCAGCGACAAATCCCCACCCGGGCAGGTCGACAGCGCACACAGCAGATCGATCTCGGCAAAGAACTCCAGGTAATCACCCTTCTGCGCGGGGCAGGCTTTCATGAAGTACATGTCGTCATGATTGAGGCCCGTGCATTGGAAAATATTCAACACGTCATGCACATCGAACTCCGTCAGGCCGTGGGGTAACACCGCCCGGGTCAGGTTCGAATGGCAGTGATGATGGAAGTCTTCGCCGGTGAGCATACGGTTCACATAGGGGTCGCAACGCGTACCGAGCAGATCGTGCAACCGCCCGCCGTGCTCGTCGATGCCGTAGTTGGCCAGGCTGTCGTCGGTGATGGTGACCAAGGGGCGTAAAAATGGCAGGTTGGACCATAGCCGGTCATGAGTGCTGACATGGGCGCCCTGTAATTGCCGGGTACGCGCCGCCCACAAACGCTCCCGCGGGTCATTGGCGTTCCATACGTTGAAATCGCCGACCTGCGGGCCGACCGGCGTTGTCACACGAAACACATGCCCGGCCGGCACCTTCCACGCCCTCCCCGTACGAATCGGCACTTCGAACTGTTCGATCAACTGGCGTTGATCCTTGCGATCCCGGATGCGTTCATAAAATGCCGTATCCACCTGCAACGCTGAACCTTTACTGACCTGATAGGCGGCGGGGTAGTCTTTGTACATGGGCAATCCTCCATCAAGGGTGATCAAAGAGGGCGAGGGAAAGGTGTTCGGAATCATCCAGGTAGAGGCTCATTGCCTCGCTGGCCGACGGCTTGTTGTTATTGGCTAATAACGCGTAGATCTCACGGTCCCGTTCCAGCCAGGGCAACTGGAAACGCTGCTCATCAGGCGCGGCGCAAAATACCAGGCGTAATTGGGCGATTACCTGGGCGAAAAACTCATTGAACAATGGGCTGTGCAGCAACCCGACGATCTGCTGGTGAAACATCAAACTGTGAGTGGCAACCGCCCGCCAATCTTCGCGCTCTCGGGCAAGAGTGGTGGCGTCGATAGCGTTTTGCATGTGCTCGGATTGCTCACGAGTGAGCGCAGCACTTTGGGCGATAGCTTGCAACTCCAAAGTACGACGGACCACAAACAAATCACGCACCTCCTCTCGTGCCAGCCGCCGGACCATAACGCCCTTATTGCGCACATAGCGTGTCAGCCCTTCCTGGCCCAAGCGATGCAGGGCTTCGCGGATTGTATTGCGCGAGGCGTTATAAGACTTGACCAACTCGGCCTCGACCAAGCCCATTCCAGGCAAGAGTCGGCCACCAATAATATCGGCCCGTAGTTCCAGCGCGATTTGGTCGGCTAGAGACAAGTTTGCTGGCATAAGTACCTCGGGATTGTTGAACAATCTTTTGTGTAGAGGTACACAATATTTGTGCCAGTATCGGCTGTCGATGAGGTCCATTGCCGATGGCGAAAATGTGGATTATGTACATCGGGAGGGTTAGTTTTCCGATGAACAATGGAAGAAGGCCGGTTAATGACCGGCCTTCGGGTGCTTATTTGATTTCCAGCCTATCGCGATTCTTTTCCAGCAACGCCTTGCCGATGCCCTTCACTTCCAGCAGCTCATCCACCGCAGTGAACGGACCATTGGTTTCACGGTAAGCGACAATAGCCTTGGCTTTGGCAGCACCGACCCCGAAAAGATCGCGGCGCAGGGTTTCGGCATCGGCGGCATTAAGGTTCACCTTGGCGGACTGCTCGACCTGGGTAATCAGCGCGGTGATCGGGCCTGGGGCTGCGGGTTTGACTGACTGGGCTGCTGTAGTGGCTAGGGAGAGAGTGGTGAGGAAAGCGAAAACAAGGGAGGAGATATAGGTGTTTTGCATTGGTGAAGCTCCATGACATCGTTTAGAAAAAAGCAGCTTTTCCGAAGCTGCTTTTCTAACTTAGTCGATGGCTGGAGGGTGTCAAAAGTGAGTACGTAACTGGGTGTGAGCTCAGGGATCAAGTCGGCGTTGCTGATGAATCCAGTCTACAATTTCACCATCCGGGGTGTAACCGCTGACAGTATCTCGCAGCAGTAAGCGGACACTAACGTAATCGTCCTGATCTAAGGCCGATAGCAACTCGGCCAACCTGACTTTCAATATCTCCCATGGGAGATGATCCTCATTTGCACTCATGATCATAGGGTGTCGAGTGGCGACCACGTTGTCACCGATGAGTAACTCTTCATAAAGTTTTTCGCCGGGACGTAAGCCGGTAAATTCAATCGCAATATCACCGTGGATGTTTTTGTCCGAGCGTATGCTCAGACCGGACAGATGAATCATCTTTTCTGCCAGTTCGACGATTTTTACCGGTTCCCCCATGTCCAGTACAAATACATCCCCACCCTGCCCCATAGAGCCCGCCTGGATAACCAACTGTGCGGCCTCAGGGATCGTCATGAAGTATCGAGTAATTTTCGGGTGGGTAACCGTGAGAGGGCCACCAGATTTGATTTGCCTATGAAATAGCGGAATAACCGAGCCCGACGACCCTAAAACATTACCAAAGCGGACCATTGTAAATCGGGTTTTATTCACACGTGAAATATTGGACCTATCCCCAAACAACACCGGAGCCAACTCACGGCTTAGAGCCTGCAGGGTTAGCTCGGCCAACCGTTTGGTACTACCCATGACATTAGTTGGACGTACAGCCTTGTCCGTGGAAATCAAAACGAAGTTGGCAACCCCTGCCTGCAGTGCAGCTTGTGCAGTATTAAGTGTACCAATAACATTATTCAAAACACCTTCGGCGATATTGTGCTCGACCATCGGAACATGTTTATAAGCTGCGGCATGGTAGACAGTATCTACACGCCAAGTTCTCATCACATCAAGGAGTTTCGACTGATTGCGCACAGACCCTAAAATCGGAAGTAATTTCACAGATAAGGATTCACGACTAATGCGCTGCTCAAGTTCAGAAAGAATACTGTAAAGATTGAATTCACTATGTTCGAACAGCAACAGAGTCATCGGACGGAGCGTCAAAATTTGTCGGCACAACTCAGAGCCAATGGAACCACCAGCCCCCGTAACTAGAACGCTCTGCCCCTTGATACAATGTTCCAATAATTCCTCTTGAGCAGGTACGGCATCACGACCCAACAAATCAGCGATATCAACTTCTTGGATATCGTCTACTTTGACCCGACCACTCGCCAAATCCATAAAGCCAGGAACACTGCGTACATGAAGCGGAAAACTTTCAAGGAACCCAAGAATCTCACGTCGACGCGCACGATTAGATGAAGGAATAGCGAGCAGAATCTCCTCCGCCCCTGTGACGTCAATCATCCGTTGAATATGTTTTGGTTTATAGACTTGAAGCCCAGAAATAACGCGATCACTGATGCTGCTATCATCGTCGATAAACGCTACAGGCCTCATGACCCGTCCCATTCTGAGAGCGGCTACTAATTGGTTTCCCGCGGCGCCCGCACCATAAATGGCTACTCGAGGTAAACCGTCTTCTCGGCTCGTAAAGGGAACGTGTTGAGTTGCGGAAAACCAGTCACCCAAGAAATACTGGCGCATTCCCAATCTCAAGCCACCCACCATAATAAGACTGAGCCACCAGTAATTGAAAATAATAGAACGGGGAATAACATGTTGATGATTGCTATACCAGTATACGACAACCCCTAAAATCAGCGCTGACAGGCTGACTGCCTTAATAATGGCGATGAGCGCATCATTACCGAAATAACGCATAACTGCGCGGTACATACCGAAACGTATGAACAAAGGTATTGCAACCACAGGCGCAGCTAGAAATAACCAGAGATGATCGAAGAAGGGATTGATCATTTCGTCAACGCCGAGTCGAACGACGAATGCCAGCCAGAGCGCACACCAGACCACCAATACATCAGTAGAGACCTGGATCAATCTTTTTTTCCGGCGCGGCAGTCCAACCAGACATGTCCGAACCCTTTCCATAAATCCTTCGTCCACCTCACACCGCTCCTGTTTTGACGCATCATTTTTCATCGTACGGCTCCGTACCGCTTTCTAGCTTGGCAAATTCTCACCGCATTAAGTGCAGGTGCTAGGGAAGCCTTATCACTGTCATGACCCGTTGAATGACGGCCATTGAGTCGTACGACAGCGTCAGTTCATCAATTAACATGCCTTGGCCATGACTTCAGCCAGCACTTCACATGTCTTACTAATTTCAGCCTCAGTAAGTGTTGGATGCACCAAAAACATTAGGCTGGATTCGCCAAGTTCTCTAGCAACGGGCAGTCTTACTTGCGGCCGCCAGCCGGTTTGGTCAAACGCTTTTTCCAAATAGACTTCAGAACATGAGCCTGAATAGCAAGGCACACCAAGTGCGTTGATTTCATTCAGAATGCGGTCGCGCGACCAACCTTCATTTAGCGCGGATGATTCGACGAATATGTAGCACTTGTACGCCGCGTGTTTGATTTCCATAGGCACGTCAGGAACGCGCAAACCAGAAAAAGCTCGCGCAGCATCCCAAATACGCTCAGCATTTCCCTGTCGCGCAGCGCTCCAACTAGCCATCCGTTCCAACTGGATACGCCCGATTGCCCCCTGTACCTCCATCATTCTCCAGTTAGTACCGAAGCTTTCATGAAGCCATCGGAAGCCAGAAGGGTGCTCGCGCTCATAGACCGCCGGCCAGGATTTACCGTGATCCTTGTAAGACCACATGCGCGACCACAACTCTGGGTCACTGGTAGTGACCATCCCTCCTTCCCCGCCAGTCGTCATGATTTTGTCCTGGCAGAACGACCAGGCGCCAATATGACCGATGGAGCCTACTGAACGTTTTTTGTATTGAGCGCCATGCGCCTGAGCGCAGTCTTCGATGACCTTGAGATCGTGCTTCTCGGCTAAGGCCATGATTGGATCCATATCGCAAGGCCAACCGGCAAGATGCACACAGATAATCGCTCTTGATCGAGGTGTGAGCACGGAGCGAATCGTATCAGCAGTGATGTTTTGAGTATCCCGGTCCACCTCGGCGAAAACCGGAATCGCACCAGCGTTAACAATACTCGATACAGACGCAAGAAAAGTCCGAGGTGTAACAATCACCTCGTCACCCTCCCCAATACCCAACGCCAACAGGGCTACATCTAACGCTAGCGTGCCATTAGCTAGGGCAACCGCATGTGTAGACCCAACCCAGGATGCGAAGCTCTTTTCGAACAATCGGCATTCCTGTCCTGTCCAATAGTTGACTTTGTTAGACAAAATCACATCACGGACCGCATCAGCCTCTTGAAAGGTAAAACTTGGCCAAGGTGAAAAAGGTGTATTAAGCATAAAGTCCCTATTGAATAACTCTTTCAGTTAGCATACCAGCCGTTATGACCCCCATGGAAAATTACCCAATACAGGCTATACGATCAGCTAGTGCGCTAATGTTCAAAAAATAAGTCGCTTTGCATCAAGTTTGTAAAGCCCTACGTTCAAAAATAATACGAAAAGCGCAAATCTAGTCTGCCTACTTTGCTCCTTTAGCTTCTCTGGGAAAGCTCACTTCACGCAGAAATACTGTGCGTCGCGAGCGCATCCGTCCTTTACTAGTGAGCATGCCTTCCCAGCCCCCCAATGAATTGACACAAACGCCCCCTCTCGACGGCATCAGAGAATGACCTAAGCAGAATACCCTCTATTGGCCTGAACCAAGGTAGGGGGGGAGCGCCCTGATTTGTAACGCAAGCAGAATATTTTCCTCAATGACTTCGGGGCAGTCCACCTTCGGGCTCTAAATTCCGGCATTTTTCAAGGTTGTTATCGCATCAACCGTCTAACAATGCCGAGTGGCTCCCGGTTACGCGTTCGATCCGACCACCGTTCCGGCCTTTTTGCTCTTTGGCTCGTTCGTACAACTCATGTCGCCGGGCGAAGACCTGATGGTCCAGCCCTTGATGTCGTTCAGCCCGTGTGAAGAACCGGATTCGGCCGTGCCGGTATTTGTTATCGTACCAGCGCATGCCCCCCCCACCCCAAACGCGTGCGGCGCCCTGACCGGCAAACCATCAGTGCCTTTGCGGTTAGCATCTGATTTTTTACACTGCGACCGAGACAGGAATCGCATGTCGATGCATGCACCAGCGCCTGCTGGCTCCATACCAAAGACTACCGAAACCACTGTACTAGCCAATCTACTTTTTTGGTGATGCCGGTGACTCACAGGGGCACCTGGCCAATCGATCATAAGTCAACTGACATGCCCGACGGTAGCTTGTAGAATACGCCGCCATGCTCCTGGTTGCGCCATCAGGCGGGATGCCTTTGGAAGGAGATGCCCCACCGCCTTGCTCCTTTGCGTAAGGTAAAGCTGAGTTTGATAAAAAATGAATGACTGATTAAGAGGCTATACCGTGTTAAGAAGTACGCGCTTTTGCTTGAAGTTCTTTACCGTGGCATATGCTGTCGCCATTCCCCAAGGAGTCTTTGCAGAAACCGCTACGAATAACTCGTCTGAACGAATAGAGAAGCGCTGGACATCCTCGCCAGTTGACCATTGGCAAACGTATTCCCAAAGCGGATCTAATGGAATTCACAAATTTATTGAAAGCGAACACAGCTATAAAATTAAAAAAATTAGCCCACCCTCGAAAAAATTTCGAACTGGTTATGCCTTCGTTCATAATGGATCGCTATATTTTGAGGATCGAGCAAATCATATAAGCTACAAAAAAAACTGGCTCGGCGGTTATACGTCTGTAAATTTTACCGCTGACAGTGACTATAGTGCTCTCGGATACAACTTTCAGATTGACTCTTATTCTGGTTCCATTTCAGCATGCCCGCTACCAAATGACCGCGAGTGTAAAATATTCAGCTTCCAGCCAGGCACTTTTCCTTATGTTTATGCCAAGAATGAAGGCGCCGTGCTGTCTATAACAAATTACGGGGATGCATTACTTTTCAAAGACGGCGAGTGGTGCCGGATGTCGATGCATAACGATGTTTATTCGTGTGCTAATCCCGAGCTAACTCAATTAACCAAGCCTAGGGCGATACAATTCTACAGCTCAATAACCTACCAAGGAAAAGTCTTACTAGGAGAATGGCCGACGGGCCGTCTGTATGAGTTTGATGGTACCGAGCTGAAACCGTCTAGCATGACACCTCCGAAAATTGCAGAATTGGCTAATCAGCGTTTGGGCTATGAAGCACAGACGATGGCAGAGTATTGCGGTGATTTGTTCGTCGGGTATTGGCCAAAGGGTGAAGTTTGGCGATACGATCACACAGCAAGAGTGTGGAAATTTTTCAATAGGTTCTTCAGCAACGTAAAAGGTGAGACTTTCATACCTTACTCAGATAGGGAGGTCGACGGCCTGGACTCATCGTTCTTCGGCCAACGGGTCACCGCTATGGTTCCGTTTGAAGGCGCTCTGTATGTAACCACTTCAAATCTGAGGACTTGGACTTCGTCTGATTCAGCACCAGAAACAATAGCTCCATCCAAAGTGGCCGAATACGGGGCCATCTATAAAGTCACCAAACCTGGATGCACAACAAATTATAGTTATGCAAAAAACTATAATTGACATCAGACAGTCGCCTTCCCTCACCATCATGTGGTAACGCTGGACTGGATAAACTGCATCGGCGAAGTCTCCGCACAGCGCTTAAAGCTAACGCGGGCGCCAGATGACCCCGCGCAGTAACTGCCGTGCAACGTTAGAACTTAATCAATATAGAAAGCTATGCATTTTCGGATACTAGCGAACGCATCTCTAACCTGAAGATTTTCACAAAAGAACCACCTACGGAAGCTGCATGATGAATATCTCTGCAGAAAACTCTCTTATAGTTTTGATCGACGGACTTCTAAGCACTGTCAGCATGAGCTTCTCATAAAAGCTGAATACTTTCATCGAGTAAAAGTAAGCGCTCCATAAACCTCACACTCAAAGCGCTTAGCTGTTGCCAGATGCTGCGCTCCCGATCTCTTTCTGGAGCCCGGCCAACATGATGGGCCCCATGCCAAAGTCGAAAAAGTGCATCTGTACCACAAGCCGTTAGACTTCCGGAAATCCACCAACGGCCTAGGGGCTCTGGTCGAACTAGACATCAAGGTCTCAGTATTTGGCCCAGTGCTTTCCGTCCTCCTTAACAAGCCTCGAAACCGAGTGAAGATTATATATTGGGAACGTAACGGATTTTACCTTTGGATAAAGTGGCTGGAGTTTAAGCGCTTTAAAACATCGCCGAATTGGCCAGATGAAGCCAGCGTGCTGACGGTTCAAAAACGGAACTGGTTATTGGACGATATGTATTTGTGGCGTAACCGGCCACATCCAATGTTGACGCCTCGATTCGGCGCCTGATTCGGTGTAATTCATGGAATGGTTCTCATGCCCAAAGACCTTTCTGGCGCCCCTCTCTTGCTTAAGCAACTGCTTGAGCAAATGCTGAGTAAACGCGATTCAGATAAGGGCAAGATCGTTCATCTCGAAGAAGAAAAGTGCTGTTGTGTCAGCGTCTTTTCGGGCGCTAGTCAGAACAGACATTCAATCCCGCGACCCAGCAAATGGCTTTATTAAACGAAGCTGAAAGCGTGGCCGAGTCTGTCGCCACGGTGGAAGAAGAGGTCATAGCTCCGACCAAGCGATGATCAAACACAAGCCTCTGCCCGTCGATCTTCCGCTTATTGAAGTCATTCACGAACTGCCCTAGCACGAGCTGATATGTGCCTACGGTTGCCATAAACACAGAATTGGTGAGGAATCAGCGAGCACCTCAAGATCGTGCCGAAGCAAATCCGCGTGATCAAAATGTGAGCAAGGTCTACGCCTGCTATGGCTATAAAACCGCGCTGACCACCGCCGACAAACCGGCGCAGCTGATCGAAAAAAGCATGACTATCCCACCGTGTTGCCGATGTTGCTAACGACCAATATGTCGATGGTCTGCTACTGCCTCGTTTCGAAAAAGTGCTCGGTCGACGCGGCGTCGATTTGGTCGAGATGGCTAAAGCCAACGGCCGAGAGCTCTATGTATGCCGGCACCATGTACTTGAGCTCCTACCACAAGCCTCTCTTCGAAGCCTCGCTGCCGTGGGTTTGCACGCCAGAGATACCACGGAAATCATTAAATCCGCATCTCAAAAAGTGGGATTTATGGATCGCTACGTTGTTTATTTCTTTTCGCTACCACGAAAACGAGACATGGTCGCCTCGCCTTCAGCACTGATACCGTCACGAACAAACACTTTCTTCACCGTCATAATGATGATCTTTGCATCTAGCCAGATACTGTGGTTATCAACGTACCACACGTCTAGTTCGAACTTGGCCTCCCAACTCAAAGAGTTGCGACCATTCACTTGTGCCCAACCGGTAATCCCCGGACGAACATCATGACGGCGAGCCTGTTCAGTTGTATATAAAGGAAGATATTCAGTTAACAGCGGCCGAGGCCCTACGAGGCTCATATCGCCCTTGATGACGTTCCACAAGCCAGGCAGTTCGTCCAGGCTACTGGAGCGAAGGAATTGGCCAAATTGTGTCATCCGTTCTGAGTCAGGTAACGGGTTGCCCTGTGAATCAAAAGAGTCCCGCATCGTGCGAAACTTAATAAACTCAAATGGCTTCCCATGTAAGCCTGGCCGGACTTGGCGAAAAATAACCGGTGTTCCAAGTTTCTTGCGAACTGCCCATGCTGTCCACACCATGACCGGCCATAAGACGGATAGTGCAAGAATGGAGAGCAGGACATCAAAGAACCGCTTCATGAATGGTGTCCCTCGAATATCACATCCATGTAGTCCTTGGCTAACTTAGGATAACTTCGTCTATCCAACAGCCATTGCCGCCCGCGCATACCCATCTCTTCACGCTCAATGGGGGTCCGGGATTTCATCTCTAGAATACAAGTTACCAAACTTTCTACATCACTGGCCGGAACATAAACACCACAGTCCGCCTCATTGATCATAGAAGGGTAGCCACTGTATGAAGCAACAACCGGCTTACCCGCAAGCATGTAATCGATTACTTTATTCAAAGATTGTCCATAATTCCAGACCTTTGAAGGGTAGACCGAAAAATACAGTATGTCGGCGTTAACCAAAACAGCCTGTACTCTATCCCTGGAAACTTTTGGAGCAAAAACCAGGTTCGATAAATGCCCATACGTTTTTTGAAACTGTTTTTTAAGAGCTCCGTCCCCGACCATCACGAACTCTATGTCGCCATGATCTTTGAGCGCTTCAGCAGCCTCAAAAAAAGGCTCAAGCGCATTGGTGATCCCAATAGTACCCGCATGGACAATTCTGAATTTTGGCACCGAGAAAAACGTACTCTGGTAGTCATCAGTCAATGTCTTGGTTTGACTAAGATGATCCTCACTCACTCCCATCGGAATACAAAATACCGGACGCTCGTGCCCGATCTCGTTCTTCACATGCTCAGCGAGATTGGGCATAGTACCGATAATAGCGTCTGACTTTTTATAAGCCATTTTTTCAAGAAAGGACAAGCCTCTGACAAAAATATTATCTTTACTGAATCCTCCCTCTTCAATGATGGTGAGCGGCCAAATATCGCGGACCTCAAACACCAATCGACACTTGTATTTCCGCCGAAGCAACAACCCATTAAGTATCGTGAAAAGCGACAAGCTGGAGACAACGATAACATCAGGACGTGGAAGTCCTTTTTTATCCAGAAGCAGAATATTCCATTCGAAGTGAAGCCAACTCAAAATCCTGCGAGATGATTTGGCAACGGAATACTTCAAGGTTTTAAGCCAAACAATTTTCACGCCAGATACTTCCTGCGTGGTCACCCGTCGGGACAACTCGGGAACGTCGACCAAATTGTTCGAGTCAGACGTAATGACTACAGCCTCACAACCGGCCTTCTGCATTTCTTCAACCAGAAACCAGCCGCGCCCTCCCGGACTGCTGGCGGTTTTAGGAGAAAAATACTTTGTGATGTACCAGAATGTCTTATTCATCAAAATCAGACCGATTTAAAATTTGTACAGTTTTGGTATAGAGTTAATAGTTTTTATAACATCACTAAAGTCCATACCTAAAGCATCAAGGTACCAGCGTATATTTTGATATCTTGGTTGATTTTCATCCCGTACAAGTTCAAGTGCTCGCTCACGCGTCATGACGCCTTCACGAATCTGGTTACTGCGGAACGTATCATGTTCAGAGAAACCTGCAACTGTGTAGTAAATATAATTATAAAACGCCGCCGTGCCATCACCGATGCGCCAGGTAGTGCTGGTATCGACAGCCGTCTCCCAATCGTATTCACCAATCAACGTGTCATCGATGGTTTTCTCATCCCAGCTCCAGTAATCAAAGATATGATAGTAATCTTTTTTCTCGGTGAAACTTCTGTAATATTCACCGGACAACGTATCCCAGAGGGACGAATTAAAATAGCCAGGGCTCTTCAACATAGCCTTGAAGCGCAGGCTCTGGTACTCAATTTGCTTTTGCCAACCATGCATGTAAACACGCTTTTCCTCAAAGTCAGGCGGTATACCGAGAAAGCCTGCTTTGAAGTGTGTAACTTCCAATGGATTCACACCCCACAAGTTCAAACCAACACCTGTTTGACGCTTAACGGTCTCCACATGGCGGAAAAAGTGTTTGTCACCTGCGGTCAGAATACTAATCATCCCGAGGTGCGGAGACTTCAGCCAAGCCTTCAAGTTGACTGCAATATTATTTCTCTTCTTGTCAAGATCATCAGCAATGATAATATTTTCGACACCCAGCTCAGCACACATCCTACTGATATTGCGGCGCCCCAAATCCGTGACCATTCCCCAATCATAGGTATACGTCACTGGATTCATGCCCAGCTCTTTAACTATCAAGTGCAAACCGTAACAACTATCGCGTCCTCCGGAAAAAGGCACAATACAATCCAGTGCACCATTACGGCGATAAGGCGCTACCAGATCAAAGATTTCCTGCTTCGGCTTAGGCACATTCCGAAGCTTGTAAGTGTTGCAATAATTACATACGCCAATCGCGTCAAATGTAATATAAGGCATGGTCTCCGGAAGAATGCATTTGGTACAGCGCCGCAATTCTGGAGTGTTGAACTCTAGCAACTTCTCCTCGATCTGATTAAATTTAAACGGCGGAATCAGGTTGTGAACACGACGGTTATCATCAGACACCGTCAGTTTCGATGAGGTAGGGATATCAATTTCTATCGCATCCTCACGTACCTGCTTGATAGAGGTACAACCGATTTCAGCTAGCGGGAAGCGCTCGGACGAAAAACAGACATTTCCATTTGATTCGCCTACGTACAGACTGCCGTTGTTGGAAAAAATCAATGCCTTTCCACGCTCAGGCAAAAGGATTGCGCACGCAACCACGCCCTTACAAAGAGAAAGGACCGCAGCGGCAAGGCCGCTCAGATCGACATTATTAGCCAGGTATTGCTCGGTAATAGCGGCGATAACCTCACTGTCTATTTCCAACTTGCGCTCTGGCGTGATCTGATCCCAGATTTCAGCATCATTCACAATGATACCGTTATGGAATACGCAGATATTTTCACGCACGACTGGCTGATTATCGGAAAGCCCATTAGTTATCAAGCGGCTATGGCCTACCACCAAGGTGGCATTTCTTACCGGATTTCGCTTCAAGAGTGAGACAACATCGTAGTCGGCTCTTGTAGCTTTATAGGTGGACGAGTCCCACATCAAAAAACCACTTGAATCTCTACCACGTTGCATCGCATGCCGAGCCAAAAAAGCCAAATCCTTTTCGACCACGGCGGATGAAGAAACAATACCAAATATCCCGCACATAGTTTAAACCCGGCGGCCGCAAAAACTGAGTGCAACACCTGACCTTTCCGGTACGGTGCTGCCACTATGTCCTATCACGAACTCAGTATCCCCGAACGTGCGACCCTTCAACTCGGCCTTGCCCAAGGTTTCAGCCAG